>JAHFHG010000041.1:0-13040 GCA_023247035.1 Candidatus Omnitrophota bacterium | reverse complement strand
GTCCTTCAGGACGTGATGAAAATCCCCGTCACTTACGTCTGGCACAAAGAGAAAACGCTGCCGAAGAGCGACCTCGTGATTCTTCCCGGCGGCTTTAGCTACGGCGATTATCTGCGGACGGGCGCGATTGCCCGGTTCGCCCCGATTATGGAATCCGTCAAGAAGCACGCCGCAGAAGGGCGCTGCGTTCTGGGAATCTGCAACGGTTTTCAAATTCTTTTGGAGGCCGGCCTTCTGCCCGGGGCAATGCTGCGGAACCGGTCTTTATCTTTTATCTGCAAGCACGTCTGGCTTCGTGTTGAAAATGACAAGACGCCCTTCACCCGCCGTACGGAAAAAGGCGAGACCCTTTGTGTCCCGATCGCGCACGGGGAAGGGAATTATTACTGTGACGACGCGACGCTGAAGCAGCTTGAGGACAACTCCCAAATTATTTTCCGGTATGCCTCAGAAAAAGGCGAGGCCGGAGACGCTTTTAATCCCAACGGTTCCCGCGAAAATATCGCCGGCATCATCAATCAAACTGGAAATGTCCTGGGCATGATGCCGCACCCCGAACGCGCCAGCGAGTCCCTTCTCGCCTCCTCCGCCGGCCGAAAAATTTGGGAAAGTTTGTTGTCAAATTAACGATGGATCTCCGCTAATCGAAGTTAGCATTTTAATTATGCGAAAGTTGACTTGCGTGAAAGAACGAGCGAATCGAACTTGGTTTTTGGCGAATCCGGACAACCGAGCGACGGATAGCCGCCTTCAAGTCGGCAACGGTGTTCGGACAGAAATTGGCCAGCTTGCGATAGTTGAGGTGATTCCAATGGAAAAATCGGTAAAAAAAATAGTTTGCCCTTTCTTTATATTTGAAAGGCAAATCATGAAATCTGAAGCTTTATGAAGAAGTAGTTCCTGCAGACAAAATACAAAGCCGAAATCTTGCCATTCGAGGCCAACGGGTTTTGCTTGACAGCGACTTGGCTGAACTTTACGGTGCGCCGACGAAACGCCTCAACGAACAGGTCAAACGAAACTGGAAACGTTTCCCCACCGATTTTATGTTCCGCTTGACCTCAGAAAAACAGCGGAAGTGGTCACAAATTGTGGCAACATTGAAGATGACGCCAAAACAAGATTGCAAAATGCGATCTCAAGTTCTCACGAGCGACAGACAATGCGGTCGCAGTTTGCGTTTGCGCCCGCATTAAAACGCAATATTCGTTACCTTCCTTACGTTTTTACCGAACACGGAGCTTTGATGGCTGCGAACGTACCCCATAGCAAGCGCGCCGTGGCGATGAGTATTTATGTGATCCGGGCCTTTGTACGGTTGCGCGAGGTATTGACCGCGAACCAAATTCTGGGAAAGAGGCCGGCTGAGATTGAGAGAATTCTTACAAGTCACGACGCTGCTTTACGCGATCTTTACGGAAAAATCCGTCCCTTGCTTCTTCCGATCCCTGCAAAATCCAAAATCCGCATTGGCTTTTATCCGTGATTTTGTCCCACACAACACTTGAACGGAATACGGGATCAGTATAATATCCTGTTTTCACAGAAGTTAGTTCACCGTCCCGGAAGAAGAACAAGGCAAAATGACCGAAGTGATGGAAAAAATAACCCCCGAACTCATTGCGCGCCACGGCCTTACCGAGGAAGAATACCAGCGCATTCTTTCGATCCTCGGAAGGGAGCCGAATAGGACCGAACTCGGCATGTTCAGCGTGATGTGGAGCGAGCACTGCTCTTATAAGAACTCCCGTCCCGTCCTGAAACTTTTCCCGACCCAGGGTGAAAAGCTGCTCGTCAAAGCAGGCGAAGAAAACGCGGGCATTATCGATATCGGCGGCGGCCTCGCCATTTGTTTTAAAATCGAGAGCCACAATCATCCTTCCGCGATTGAGCCGTTTCAGGGAGCGGCCACGGGAGTCGGAGGAATCCTCCGCGATATTTTCACGATGGGCGCGCGGCCTATTCTGCTGATGAACTCCCTGAGATTCGGAAAATTGGATTCCCCGCAAAGCCGTCGGCTCTTCAGCGGAGTCGTGGCCGGCATCGCCCACTACGGCAATTGCATCGGCGTTCCGACGATCGGAGGGGAAGTCTATTTTCACGAATCCTATGAGGGAAATCCTCTTGTCAACGCAATGTGCCTTGGGATCGTTCGCACGGACGGCATTATTAAAGGAAAGGCGGCCGGGACCGGCAATCCGGTTTATTATGTGGGATCGACGACAGGCCGCGACGGATTGGGCGGAGCGGCTTTCGCCTCGCGCGAATTGACCGAAGAAAGCCACGAGGACCGGCCCGCGGTTCAGGTCGGCGATCCGTTTATGGAGAAACTGCTTTTGGAGGCCTGTCTCGAACTTATTCAAACCGACGCGTTGGTCGGGATGCAAGATATGGGAGCGGCGGGACTGACGTGCGCGACCTGTGAGACGTCTGCAAGAGGCGCGAGCGGCATTGAGATTGATCTGACGAAGGTCCCGCTGCGCGAAAAGGGAATGAGCCCTTACGAAATTATGCTTTCCGAATCGCAGGAACGGATGCTTGTGATCGCCAAGAAAGGCCGGGAACGGACGGTCGAGCAAATTTTTGAAAAGTGGGATTTGCACGCGGTCCAAATCGGCGAGGTCAAAGAAGGAAAAATGACCCGCATCCTGAACAGCGGCAGGCTTGTGGCCGAGATTCCTTCCAAGGCCTTGGCCGACGAGGCGCCGGTTTATATTCGAGAGGAAAAGGAGCCCGCTTATCTGGCGGAGGCCTGGAAGCTCAATCTTGATGATGTCCCGCAACCTTCGGATTTTAATCTTACTTTAAAGAAGCTGCTCGATCATCCCACGATTGCCTCCAAGGCCTGGGTCTGGCAGCAATATGATCACATGGTCCGCACCGACACGATTTTTTATCCCGGCCACGACGCGGCGCTGATCCGTATCAAAGGAACAAAAAAGGGGATCGCGGTTTCGACCGATTGCAACAGCCTGTACTGCTATTTGGATCCTTTCGAAGGAGGAAAAATCGCCGTGGCGGAATCGGCCCGCAATGTAATTTCCTCGGGCGCGGTCCCTTTGGGGATTACGAATTGCCTCAATTTCGGCAATCCGATGAAGCCGGAGATTTTTTGGCAATTCCGCCGTGCCGTCGAGGGAATGAGCGAGGCCTGCCGCGCGCTCAAGACTCCTGTGACCGGAGGAAACGTGAGCTTTTATAATGAAAATCCAAGCGGCGCCGTTTTTCCTACGCCGACGGTCGGGATGGCGGGTTTGATGGAAGATATCGAAAAACGCGTCCCTTCCTTTTTTCAACACGAAGAAGATATTATTTTCCTTATCGGAGAAACCCTTAATGAAATCGGGGCGAGCCATTATCTGATGGTGGAGCACGGCCTTCAGAAAGGGCGTCCGCCGCGGCTTGATCTTGCCCGGGAGTCGGCATTGCAAAAATTCATTCTGGAAGCGGCTCATTCCAAATACCTTTCTTCCTGCCACGATCTTTCGGAAGGGGGGCTGGCCGTCGCTTTGGCAGAGTCTTGTTTGAGTCCTTGGCAAGAGCGTGGCGCTGTCATTGATCAGCTGGATTTCTTAATCCGGAGCCGAAACGGTGAACTGCTGCGGCAGGACAGCCTTTATTTTGGCGAGACGCAGTCGCGGGTTATTGTTTCTGTCCGTCCTCATCATAAGGAAGCGCTCATCCGGTTGGCCCAGTCGCATCAGGTTCCTGCGTATCAGATTGGAAAATCGGGCGGGAAAGAGATTGTCCTAGGGGATAGAATAAATTTAACGGTGAAGGAAGCCGGTGAAATTTATCGGCAGGCCCTTCCGCGAAGAATGAATGTATGAAATTGCAGGGGCGACTCATGAATCGCTCCTGCGAGATTGATCCGTAAAATGAGAAAGAGCCGGAGTAAGATTGAGGAAAAAATATGAGCGGTGAAAATATCAAGCACTACTGCGGGGTTTTCGGCGTCTACAACCACCCGGAAGCGGCGCGGATTACTTATTTAGGCCTTTTTGCGTTGCAGCACCGCGGGGAGGAAGCCGCCGGAATCTGTACCAGCGATGGAAAAGACCTGCACCTTTATAAAAAACAAGGCCTGCTGGGTGAGATTTTTCAGAAAGACCCGGCCTTGCAGCTTCCGGGCCATCTGGCGATCGGGCATACCCGTTATTCCACCACGGGATCTTCCAATATTGTCAATGCCCAGCCGTATAAAGTGGATTATTCCCGCGGCCAAGTCGCGGTCGCGCACAATGGAAACCTCGTCAACGCGCAAATTTTACGCGCCGAGCTCGAGGCCTACGGTTCGATCTTCGGCAGTACGATGGATTCGGAAATTTTCGTTCATTTGATGGCCAAGCCTTCTTACCGCTCGGCCGAAGAGGCCGTCACCGAGTCGGTGAAAAAAGTCCAGGGCGCCTTCAGCCTTGTCATCCTTAATGAAACCCAGCTCTTTGCGGTGCGGGACCCGCACGGGTTCCGGCCTCTTTGCTACGGCAAGCTCGGGAATGGTTTTGTGGTGGCTTCCGAGACGTGCGCCCTGGATCTGATTGAGGCGGATTTTATCCGGGAAATTGAGCCTGGCGAGGCGCTGGTGATCGATGCAAAAGGCCCTCGCAGTTATTTCCCGTTTAAAGAAAAGGAGGCCCGAAGGGCTTACTGTATTTTCGAGCACGTCTACTTTGCCCGTCCCGATTCTACGATTTTCGGAGACAATGTATCTTTAGTCCGCGAAAAGTTAGGGCGGAACCTCGCCAAGGAGCATCCCGCAAAGGCCGATATCATCGTGCCTGTTCCGGATTCGGGAAATTTTGCGGCAATGGGATTTGCCAAGGAGTCGGGCATTGCCCTGGCGCACGGTTTTACCCGTAATCATTATATCGGGAGGACCTTTATCAATCCCACGCAGTCGGAGCGTTCGCTTAAAGTGAAGATCAAATTGAACCCGATCCGCGAGGTCGTAGACGGCAAACGAGTGGTCGTGGTCGATGATTCAATCGTGCGCGGGAATACCGCCAAATCCCGCGTTAAATTGCTGCGGCGCGCCGGCGCGCGCGAAGTCCATATGCGGATCAGCTGCCCTCCGCATATTTCGCCGTGCTATTACGGGATTGATTTCCCTTCAAAGGCTGAGCTGCTGGCTTGCAACAATTCGATGGAGGAAATCAAAAAATTCCTCGACGTGGACAGTATCGGTTATTTAAGTTTGGAAGGAATGCTGAAGGCTACGACTCAACCCCCGGGATCTTTTTGCTCCGCCTGCTTCACGGGCCAGTATCCGACGCCGCTCTTTGACGACGTCGACAAATTTAAGCTGGAAAAGGGACGGCTTTAGGCGTATTTAATCTTGAGTTTGGTGAATGCGCCCAGCTTATGTCATTCAGGAATAGACAAGCGTTGCAGGGCCCTTTAGAGAACATCAATTTGGAATTTTGAAAAATGCTTCAATGGACTTATGAAAAAGCAGGCGTCCCGCACCTGAAAGGCGACCCTCAGTTCAATCGCAAGATCACCCGCCTGATCCGCTCCACGGACATTCCGGGCGTGCTGGGAAGCGCGACGGGTTTTGCCGCGCTTTTTGATTTCAAAAAGGCGGGGATCCGGGACCCTTTGCTGGTCGCATCCACGGACGGGGTCGGGACCAAGCTGGACATTGCCCGTCTTCAGGGCCGCCACGACACGATCGGTATTGATCTGGTCGCGATGTGCGTCAATGACCTGATCACGTGCGGCGCGAAGCCTATTTTTTTTCTGGATTATTTCGCGACGGGAAAATTTAACGAACAGCTTACGGGAGAAGTTTTGAACGGTATTGCGGCGGGCTGCCGGGAGGCGGGGTGCGCTCTCATCGGAGGCGAAACGGCCATTATGCCCGGATTTTATTCTCAGGAGGCCGGCGGGGCGTCTCAATATGATCTGGCCGGTTTTGCGGTCGGAGTCGTGGACCGTAAAAAAGTTATCACCGGCGCGTCGATCAAAACAGGGGACGTGCTCGTCGGACTGGCCTCTTCGGGCTTTCATTCCAACGGTTACTCGCTTCTGCGAAAAATTTTCAGTGAACATGATCTGAAGGGAAAACTCGGCCAAGAGCTTTTAACCCCCACCCAGATTTACGTGAAGCCCCTCCTTTCTCTTTTGGCCCGGATTCCGGTTCACGGCATTGTGAACATTACGGGGGGCGGGTTTATCGACAATCTCCCGCGCGTGATCCCCTCGGGATTAAGCGCTACAATTTTTAAAGGGTCCTGGCCGAAGCCAAAGCTATTTGATTTGGTGAGGGATTCTGGTAACATACCCGACTCTGAAATGATGCGCACGTTCAATCTGGGGATTGGGATGATTTTGATTCTGAAACGACAGGCGGTCAAGAAGGCCCAAAAAATGCTTCAGAAAATGAAATACTCCTCGTGGATCATCGGTGAAGTCACGCGAGGCCGCGCTGCGGTGGAGGTCGTATGAAGGTATTGATGGTCGGTTCGGGAGGGCGGGAGCACGTCATGGCCTGGAAGATTGCTCAAAGCCCTCTCCTGACAAAATTATTTGTCGCTCCCGGAAACGCCGGAATTGCACAGATTGCGGAGTGTCCTTCGATCCCTGCCGATGACCTGCCGGCCCTGCTTGATTTTGCAAAAAAAGAAAAGATCGGCCTTACCGTGGTCGGGCCGGAAGCGCCTCTCGTAGCCGGAATTGTGGACGAGTTCCAAAAAGAAGGGCTCGCTATTTTCGGGCCTTCCAAAGCGGCCGCGCTGCTTGAGGGAAGCAAGGCCTTTGCCAAAGATCAAATGACTAAATTCGGAATCCCGACGGCCGAGTACGAAGTCTTTTCCAATATCAATGAAGCCAAACATTACGTGATCGAGACCGAAATGCCGGTCGTGATTAAAGCCGACGGCTTGGCTCAGGGCAAAGGTGTTATGATTTGCGAATCCTCCCAGGAGGCTGTGGCGGCTTTGACAAGGATTATGGCGGAGGGGATTTTTGCTCACGCAGGCAATAAGGTCGTCGTGGAAAAGAAACTCGAGGGCGAGGAACTTTCGGTTCTTGCAATCAGCGACGGAGAAAAAATTATTCCCTTGGCAACCGCTCAAGATCACAAGCGCGCCTACGACCACGACCGCGGGCCCAACACCGGGGGAATGGGCGCGTACTCCCCGTGTCCTTTTGTTTCAGACGAAAAAACGGCTGAAATTGTGGACAGGGTCATTCGTCCGATGGTCAGAGGAATGGCTAGAGAAGGCCTTTCTTACCGGGGCGTCCTGTATGCCGGGGTCATGCTCACCAAAACTGGGCCTTATGTTCTTGAATACAATTGCAGATTCGGAGATCCCGAAGCCCAAGCTATCCTCCCGCGCCTCAAATCGGATCTCTTACCCGTTCTTAGCCAGGTCGCCGAAGGCTCGCTCTCACAGGAATCTCTCGAGTGGCACGAGAAAGCCTGCATTTCGATTGTCCTGGCCTCAGGAGGGTATCCCGGCTTTTATCATAAAGGATATGTGATTCACGGAATTGAAAAATTTCAAGATCAGCAGGAAATGGTTATTTTTCACGCCGGGACGGCCTTGAACACGAGCGGACATTTTATAACGTCGGGCGGGCGTGTTTTGGCGGTGACCGCGTTAGGTGAAAACCTCAAAGGGGCGCACGATAAGGCCTACAGCGCGATCAATCAAATTCATTTTGAAGGCGGATTCTACCGGCGGGATATCGGCGGCAGGGCCCTTGAGGTGCTTCGATGAAGAGCGTTCCGGTAAAAATAGCTGTCCTTATGGGCAGTGATTCCGACCTTCCCGTGATGGGCGAGGTCGCGGCTGTTTTTGAGGAATTCAGCGTATCTTACGAAATGAAAGTTCTCTCCGCCCACCGAAGCCCTGAGCTTGTGCGGGAATTTGTCTTAAACGCGCCACGGGAAGGATTCAAGGTCATTATTGCCGGCGCGGGAGGAGCGGCCCATCTGGCAGGAGCCGTGGCGGCGCACAGTATTTTGCCCGTCATCGGCGTTCCGATTGATTCCACGGCGCTTCAAGGATTTGATGCGTTGTTAGCGACCGTGCAAATGCCGGCCGGCATTCCGGTAGCGACGGTTGCAATCGGCAAGGCAGGCGCTAGGAATGCGGCGCTTCTTGCGGTTCAAATCCTGGCGTTGAGCGATCCTGACCTGAGCGGAAAACTTTTAAAGTATAAACAGAAACTCATCGACGGAGTGGCTGAAAAAAACAAACAGCTTCAGCAGAAACTCCAAAACCCGAAAAGTTAATCCTTGAAATCCGGCCTCTGACTCGCTCAAGCAAAGTGAGCTCCGGAAAAGGCGTCTTCAAAGTGACGAAAACAACGCAGGTCATCAAGATCGACAATAAGGATCCTGATCTTTCACGGATTCGGGAAATCGCGCGGGCCGGCAGGGAGGGGAAAATAGTCGCTTTTCCAACCGAAACTGTTTACGGCATGGGCGCTCCGATGAGTGTTCCTCAGTTGAGTGACCGCCTTGCAGAACTCAAAAAACGCCCGGCTGACAAACCTTTTTCGTATCACATTGCCGGCTCGGATATGATTGATTTTCTGACGGTGAAGCGTACGGCCGAGCTCCGATATCTGAGCCGGCTTTTTTGGCCCGGTCCTTTGACGTTGCTTGTGCTCACGGAAAATCAGGGGAAAATCGGAATACGTTTTCCCAGGCACAGGCTGGCGCTGGCTCTCATCAATGCGGTCGGGGAACCTTTCCTTGCAACGAGCGCAAATTTAAGCGGCGAAACCTCGCCGACGACCGCCGAAGAGGTCCTGACCCGGTTGAACGGCCAGATCGATTACGTGATTGACGCGGGAAAAACGGAACTCGGCATGGATTCCACGGTTGTGGATTTAACGCAAAAAGAGCCTGCCCTTATCCGGCGCGGCGCGGAAAGTGAGGCGGTCCAGAAGGCTTTGGAATGTATCAGGGATGAAAAATTTCCGCAAAAAAAAATCCTTTTTGTCTGCACGGGCAACTCCTGCCGTTCGCCGATGGCCGCGGGCTGGCTTATCCATGAGCTGCGGCGCAAAGGGCTGCACAATAAAATCGAGGTGGCTTCCTGCGGGATCGGCGCCAGATCGGGAAGTTCCGCCACGGCCGAAGCTCAGCTTGTCATGAAAAACCGAGAAGTGGATATTTCCGCTCACCGTTCGAAGCCGTGTACGCGCGAGGACGTCATGGAATCTGACCTTATCTTTGCCATGAGTACGGAGCATTTTGTTTTTATCACGGGAATGGTTCCGGGGATAAAAGAAAAAGTGCGCGTTTTAAATATCCCGGACCCGATCGGGATGGGGATCATGATCTATGAGGAAGTCCTGAAAAACATTGAAAAAAAACTGACCGAGCAGTGGAGTGAAATCATTTCATGAGTTCAAAACAAAAGATTGCCCTGGCCTGCGATCATCGCGGTTTTGAATTGAAGGAACAGGTCAAACGTTTCCTGCGCGAAAAAAATTATGAAGTGATGGATTGCGGTTCTTTTTCGCCGCAACCCGTGGATTACCCCGATCTGATTTTTCAGGCCGCCGAAAAAGTTGCGCACGGGACCTGCGCCAAAGCGATCGGGATTTGCCATACGGGGATTGGAAGCACGATAGCCGCCAACAAGGTCGCGGGCGTGCGCGCGGCCCTTGTCCGCACGATCGAAGAGGCGGGGCTTTCCCGCGCCCACAACGATTCCAATATGCTGATTCTCGGCGCCGGTTTTCTCGAGGCGTCCGCGCTTTTTCCTATTCTTACGACCTGGCTTGAAACCCCTTTTGAAGGCGGCCGGCATGAGCGGCGTGTTGAAAAAATCAAAAGTTATGAACAAAAACACTGTCATTAGATCCTTCTTAAAAGAGCAGGATCCCGAAATTTATCAGGCGATTCGCGGCGAAATCCAGCGCCAGAATGACAATATCGAGCTGATTGCGAGCGAAAACTTTACTTCTCTTGCGGTGCTTGAGGCCGCGGGTTCCGTGCTCACCAATAAATATGCGGAAGGGTATCCTTCGAAGCGCTGGTACGGCGGCTGTGAATATGTGGACGTCGTGGAGCGGCTGGCGATCGACCGTGCGAAGGCGCTTTTTGGGGCCGAGCACGCCAATGTCCAGCCTCATTCGGGAACGTCGGCCAATATTGCGGTTTTTATCGCGCTCCTTGAAACGGGCGCAAAGATCCTTGCGATGGACCTGTCGCACGGCGGCCATCTTTCTCACGGACACAAAATGAATTTTTCCGGGAAATTTTATGACATCATTTCCTACGGCGTGCGCCGCGAGGACGAGCGGATTGATGATGATCATTTGGAACGGCTCGCCTTGGAGCATAAGCCGCAGATGATTCTGTTGGGCGCTTCGGCCTATCCCCGGATCATCGATTTTAAAAGAGGAAGAGAAATCGCCGACAAGGCCGGCGCGCTTTTAATGGTGGATATGGCCCATTTTGCGGGACTGGTTGCGAGCGGCCATCATCCCAGTCCTGTTCCTTATGCCGATGTCGTCACGACTACGACCCATAAGACCTTGCGCGGGCCTCGGGCCGGACTCATCCTTTGCCGGGAGAAATACGCGAAGGCGATTGACGCTGCGGTATTTCCAGGAATCCAAGGCGGGCCGCTGATGCACGTGATCGCCGCAAAAGCCGTGGCCTTGAAAGAAGCGATGGATCCGGATTT
Organism: Candidatus Omnitrophota bacterium; assembly: GCA_023247035.1. Lineage (GTDB taxonomy): Bacteria > Omnitrophota > Omnitrophia > Omnitrophales > Aquincolibacteriaceae > JAHFHG01. Next base: position 2,385 of record JAHFHG010000041.1, on the reverse strand, counting down.
TAAATCTTACGCTTCCCAAATTGTGAAGAATGCAAAGGCCCTTGCCGAGGCAATGGCGGATCTGGGATACCGGATTGTTTCCGGCGGCACGGATAATCATTTGCTTTTGGTGGACGTGAAGGTCAAGGGTTTTACCGGCAAAGACGTCCAAGAAATATTGGACCGGGTGAAAATTACGGTCAATAAGAATATGATCCCCTTTGACCGGGAATCTCCCTTCAAGGCTTCAGGAGTTCGTCTCGGAACGCCTGCTGTGACGACGCGCGGAATGGCGGAGGCCGAAATGACCGAGATCGCGCACTTGATCGATGAAACTTTAAAAGCCCCGGCGGATGAGAAGAATTTAGAAGAAATACGCGGCCGGGTGGCTCGGCTGGCCAAAAGGTTTCCGCTTTATACGGAATTATTGGAGCGGTACGGCAGTTAGCAATCGTCCTTGATTGAGGAAATAAAATGAGGGAAGTGAAAGCAGCTTATGCGCTGTCCTTATTGCAAAACGGAAAATGACAAAGTCATCGATTCGCGGATCGCCAATGAAGGGACGGTGATCCGGCGGCGCAGGGAGTGCGAGGTGTGCGGGCGCCGTTATACGACTTATGAACGGATTGAGGAAGTCCCTCTTTTCGTGATCAAAAAAGATTTACGCCGTGCAATTTATGAGCGTGCCAAGGCGCTGGCCGGGATTTACAAGGCCTGCGAGAAACGGCCTGTCCCTCTTGAAGAACAAGACAAAATCGCCGATGACCTTGAAAAGATGCTGCACGAAAAATATGACAAGGAAGTTTCTTCCCGCACGATCGGAGAATTTATTATGCAGCGCCTCGCTAAAATCGATCAAATCGCTTACGTGCGTTTTGCCAGCGTCTACCGTGAATTTCAGGACGTCAGCCATTTCATGAAGGAAATTAAAACGCTTCTTTCGAAACCTTAAGGCTAAAAAAAATCGGATCAAGAAAAGGAGGGAATGTTACGAAACTTTTTAAGTCCCCAAGCAATCCGGACGATAAATCTATCACAGTTCATTAATCTTAAGAAAAAGGAGAAACAAATCATGGCAAATGCAGCATTTATGAAACCGTTAAAGGTAAGTCCCCAGCTGGCTGCGGTGGTAGGGTCAGGCCCTATGCCGCGAAGTGAAGTGGTGAAGAAGATTTGGGATTATATCCGGAAGAACAAACTGCAGGACACCAACAACAAGCGCAATATTAATGCGGATGACAAGCTCCGAGTCGTTTTTGACGGCAAATCCGTCGTCAATATGTTTGAAATGAATAAGCTAGTGTCCAAACACCTCTCGTAGTTTCAAGAGTATCCGCTCGCTGCGCTCGTTGCACTCGCAGCGCTCGCAGTCCCGCACGTGCGGAGCCGCCTTCGCGCAATGCCAGCCCCTTAAATTTTAATTTTAAGGGGCTGGCATAAAACAAATGCGCATTGAATCGAAATGCTTTCGATTTTCTCAGATTTATGTGATGCTTTGGCCTTAATTAAGAATGATGGCGCATGGCCAAAAACCCCCGGATCATTTACACCGACAACCTCCGCTTCAGAATGAAATTGCGCAGCATTCCCCCAGGCTGTGCCTTTCGAGATTTGGAGAGAGCCCAAGGAGAGGTATTATGATCGAGCGACGGGGCATTGGGTTGCTGTGATGACTTGCAAGAAAAGAACGAGTCAGACAATGGGCATTATCCTACGATGAAAAAGAGGGGGCGGTCCATCTGATTACCGTTCACCCCATTAAGGAATTACGAAAGCTGGCACGGATTAAAACGGGAAGGTGGCAAAGAGTATGAGGAAAAAATCAAAAGGACCCCTGGTTCGCTACGATTCCAAGGCCGATGCCCTTTACATTGTGACTCGAAAGGGAGCGGAGGAGGAAGTGATGGAAATGGCTCCGGGCGTGAATCTCGAACTCAATCAAGAGGGGGGAGTGATCGGCATTGAAATTTTGAATGCATCTCGGCTTTTCCGGGACGTGACGAAATCAATGTACCGACAGCTTCAATTGTCTTAAGGTTGAGGAGCCACGATTTCACCCGGACACGGAATGACAAAATCCCTCCATACGATAAGTTTTTTTCTTCTCATTACCTTCTCTTCCGAGCAAATCCTGTTGGCTTGTCCAGGAGGAGGAAGCTTTCCCGCCACTCATGTTTCGGCGGACAGGCTTTTCTCCTCTTCAACCATCAGTCCAGTTTCAGGGCAAGAGAAGACTGTAATTTCAACTGATTTTTCTTCCGCAGAAAACTCCTATCCAGCGCTCGCAAGACAGTTTCCGAAAACCTCCTCTCTTAAACTAGCGGGCTGGTTCAAGAAGCTGTTCAAGAAGATCGCGAAGTTTTTCCAGAAGATCGTGCAGGCGATCGTGAAGGCGATTCAGAAGGT
>JAHFHG010000040.1 GCA_023247035.1 Candidatus Omnitrophota bacterium | reverse complement strand
AAAGTTTTCTCCAGAATCTCTACAACCGTGGCTTTGAAGGAAAGCATCTCAAACTCGTTGTCATGGACGGCTCAGCCGGTCTGAAGGCCGCTTGCGAACTCGTCTTTCCCCAAGCAAAGATTCAGCGCTGCTGGTTTCACAAACTTCAAAACGTTTCCAATTACTGTAAGAAAAAATATCGGGAGGATTGCATTCATCAGGCTCGCAAGGCTCGCAGGATTTACAAAGCAAAAGATCAAACTCAAGCCCTCAAGGAGTTTAAGGCGTGGAAAAAAGCCTGGCAACGCTCCTGCCCCAAAGCCGTTCATTGCCTTGAAAAAGATCTTGAGCAAATGCTGACTTTTCTGGACTGCCCGAAGTCTCACAGAATCCGAGTCCGAACCACCCATGTCATTGAACGAACTTTCCGGGAGGCTCGCAGGCGCATCCGCGTCTTTTCATGCTTTACCAATACAAAAAGCTCGGAGAGAATCCTTTTTGCTATCTTTGATTACTTAAACCACCGCTGGAAGGCTAAACCTTTAAAGCGCTTTACACAATTTAATTGACGTCACTAAAAACTTTTTCTATTTGACACATTTGTATCCTTTAAGGATAATACCTATTCTTTAGCTTTTTGTAACCATCAGCCGTCGTTAGAGTTGAGTGATAATCCACGCGGGTTGTGAGTTGACCGTCCCCAAAAAAGAAAATTCCTACCGCTTACTGTGGATGCTCGGGCTGGCCTTGACGCTCCCGATGATCCTCTTAAGCGGTCCGCTCGCAGGATATTTGATCAGTGAACTTTTAGTCAAAAAGCTGGGGATGCCGCCGCGGCTCGGCCCCATTTTCATGGGCCTGGGACTGTTCGGCTCCGCGTGGCAGGCCTATTTCTTGATTCGAAAAATGGATCAAGGCCGGCAGGAAAAAGGAGAAGGTTAATTCAAAATGTCTGAAGCCGCTGAAGGCGTTCATGCAGCAGTAGCTCATGCCGCTCATCACGAAGCTCACGAGCTTCCTAATTTGATTACGGTTCTCCGCCAGCTTTTCCCGGACGCCTCGTGGGCTAAGTTTCTGCATCAATGGGAGAACGTGCTCTTTGCTTTGACGGCCGCGATTCTTATCAGCATTACCGCGATTCGTGCGGCCCGCAAGCAGCGTCTCGTCCCGGAAGGAATCGAAAATTTTTCTGAGGCCGTTGTTGAAGGCCTTGAGGCTTTCGTTAAAGGAATCTTAGGCGAACAAGGACAGAAATACGTCCCTTATCTCGGAACGCTTTTCATTTATATCCTTCTTATGAACTGGAGCGGCCTTCTTCCGCTTTTTAAATCTCCGACCTCTTCCTGGGGAACCACGCTTGCCGTGGCGCTTGCGACAATGGTCTACGTCCAATACACCGGAATCCGCGAACAGGGCCTGGGGCGCTATCTCAAACATATCGCAGGCAATCCCTCGAATCTGTTCGGCCTGGCCCTGATCCCTCTGATGCTGGTCATCAATCTCACGGTGGAATTCCTGGCCGTGCCCTTGAGCCTGTCTTTGCGTTTGTTTGCGAACGTTTCAAGCGAGGACCGCCTGCTTTATAAATTCGCGGAGCTGAACGTCCTTTTCAAGGGGCTCCCCTTTTTCTTCCAGCTTTTTGCCAATGTGCTGGCGATCGCTTTCAGCGTTGTTCAGGCCTTTGTTTTTATGCTGCTTTCAACTGTTTATATTTCTTTAATTTTGCCGCACGAAAATCACGAACACGAACAGGAAGGCCGACCGGCTCTTCACGTTCACTAAAAAAGGAGAATGATAAAATGGAACACGCAGGTTTAAATGCCAGCAGTGTTTTAGCGTTTGCGCTGCCTCTCGGACTTGCCGTCACGGCCCTTGCCTCGGCCTTCGCGCTGGGCAAAGCGGTCGCCGCGGCAATGGACGCCACAGCGCGCCAGCCGGAAGCCTCAACGAAGATCCTCGTTAATATGATGGCCGGCTGCGCTTTAATCGAAGCCTTGACGCTCTACGCGCTCGTCTTCGGTTTTTCCTTAATGGGGAAAATTTAAGCGGGCTTAACTGGCGTACCGCACAAAAGTTTTATGAGATTCGAAACCCCATTGTCATTCCGGACGGCCGGAGGCCGAGCCGGAATTCAGAAACAAAATCAATGGATTCCCGCCTACGCGGGAATGACAACTTTTGTTCGTTTACTTAGAGGCCTTTGCTTTTATGGAATTCTTTAAAGCCAATATTCAATTAGGCGAAGTTTTCGTCCAGCTCATTGCCTTTGTGATCGTTTTTTGGGCCCTGAAACTCTTGGCCTGGAAGCCTCTTTTAAAAGGCCTGGCAGCGCGGCGGGAGCACATCCAGGGCCAGCTTGACGCCATTGAACAATCCAAAAAAGAAATCGGCGGGCTGAAATCGGAATATGCGGCGCACCTTCAGAAGATCGAAGAAGAGGCGCGGCTGAAGATCCAGGAAGCCGTCCGGGAGGGCCGCCAGATCTCACGTGAGATCCAAGACAAAGCGCGCGCGGAGTCGCAGGCGGTATTCGAAAAAGCAAAAACGAATCTGGATCTGGAAACGGCCAAGGCGCGGATCACTTTACGCCGGGAGATTGCGGATCTTGCGGTCAGCGTTTCCGAGCGGATCCTGAAAGAAAAAATGAGCGATTCCTCCAAGCAGCAGGAAAAAATCCTTGAGATCATTGACGATCTCGAAAAAAGCTTATGATTGATCTGCGCGCGGTGCGCCGCTACAGTTCTGCTCTCTTTGCGCTCGCCAAAGAACGCGGCGAACTGGAGCAGCTTGAGAGCGACTTTCAAGAAGTCCGCCGCCTTGTGGACACGCACAAGGAAATTTCTCACCTTGTCGCCAATTCGACTATTTCTCTGGCGGAAAAAGAAGACTTTATCGATAAAATTATGCCGCCTCGTCTTTCGAAATTGCTGATTCATTTTCTGAAAGTCCTTATTAAAAAGAAGCGCTTCCAAAATCTGGCGGATTTGCAAGAAGAATACCACCGCCTTTTTGAGCAGGATAAAGGCATTCAAGAAGTGGAAGTCTTAACGGCCGTGGAACTGCCTCCTGCCTACGAACTCAGGCTGCGCCAGGTCCTTGCAAACAAATTGAATGCCGAAATCCGTTTGGCGCCGAAGGTCGATCCGCGTTTAATCGGCGGGCTGATTCTCCGTTTCGCCGGCAAGGAGATCAATGCAAGCTACCGCTCCCGCCTGGAAGAATTACGCCAAAGTTTGGTGGTGTAATATGAAGACCTTGAACCAAATCAAAAAAATCCTGGCTGATCACCGCAGCGAGCTTGAATCCAAATACATGAGGGCTGACTGTTGAGAAATTGGCAATTTCTCGCAATTTTGAGTGTGAATATTTGTGTTGGTCTTATACTTTACTTTAAAGAAACCATTAATTCGATCCTTTTGGGCAAGGTTCGGCGACAAGAGCGTCGTCAGGACCGCACACGTGAAATATTGATCCAATTACATAATTACCAAGAAAAATTTTTCAATTTATTGGTTCGAATCGCAGTAAATGGGTTTTTGATGCATCAAGATCCACAAAGCACGGAAAGATATAAATCCTTGCAAGAAGAAGCGACAACGTTAAAGTATGATGGCGGCTCTATAGCGGAATTGCCAATAGAAATCAGAGATCGGATAACACCACTCGTTAATGAGGTTATAGAAATACGTTCAAGAATAATAACTTTTGTTCGGAGTCGTAACGACGAAGAATTTTGCAATCGATTCAGGGAGATAACAGACAGTCAAGACCGGGTACTTGCAACATTACAAAAGGAAATTGACGCGCTGTGAGATCGTTTAAATTCCAAACCGCTTAAGGAGGTTCATCCGTTGTTGAAAAACACAAAGATGAGATTAAGAAAGCCTGGAAGAGGCATTTCAAAAGTTGAAATTGTAAATATTTTTCCGATGGCCGCGGCTTGACGTCGATTTGGAGTTTGAATCTTCAGAGCATGCTGAGCGATATCTATTGAAATATACGGCTTAATGCTTCCGTTTTAGAGATAAAGGAGAAATAGAGGAATGTTAAAACCGGAAGAAGTGGTTCATGCGATACAAAAAGAAATCCGGAAATACGAGAGCAAGCTCCGGATGGAATCGGTCGGCTACGTGCTTCAGGTGGGCGACGGGATTGCGCGCGTCTACGGGCTTGAAGAAGTGATGGCCGGAGAGCTCGTGACATTTCCCGATCAAACTTACGGGATCGCGCTCAATCTGGAGCCGGACAATGTCGGCGTTGTGATTCTCGGCTCGGACCGGGATATTAAAGAAGGCGACGAGGTCAAGCGAACGAACCGTATCACGGAAGTTCCTGTAGGCCGCGCGCTTCTCGGCCGCGTCGTCAATCCGCTGGGCCATCCCATGGACGGCAAGGGCCCCATTGCCCACGAGAAGACACGGCCGGTTGAAACTCTCCCTCCTTCCGTAGTCCAGCGCCAGCCCGTCAAAGAGCCTCTCCAGACAGGCCTCAAGGCCATTGACTCGATGATCCCGATCGGCCGCGGCCAGCGCGAACTGATTATCGGCGACCGCCAGACTGGAAAAACGGCGATCCTTCTCGATACGATTCTCAATCAAAAGAAAAGCGGCGTTTATTGTATCTACGTCGCTATCGGCCAAAAACTCTCAAGCGTGGTCGCGCTGGCCGAGACCTTGGCCCAATACGGGGCGATGGAATACACCACGATTGTGTCCGCTTCTGCCGATGATCCCGCGCCGCTGCAATATCTGGCTCCTTACGCAGGCTGCGCAATGGGCGAAGAATTTATGCGCTCGGGCAAACACGCCCTTGTCATGTACGACGATCTTTCAAAACACGCCGTGGCTTACCGCCAGCTTTCCCTGCTTCTCCAGCGCCCGCCGGGCCGCGAGGCTTATCCGGGCGATGTTTTTTATCTTCATTCCCGGTTACTGGAACGCGCCGCAAAACTCAGGGACGATCTTGGAGGCGGCTCGCTTACCGCGCTGCCGGTCATCGAGACTCAGCTCGGGGACATTTCGGCTTATATCCCGACCAACGTCATTTCCATTACGGACGGGCAAATTTATCTGGAAACGGATCTTTTTTATGCCGGCGTTCGGCCCGCCATTAACGTGGGGCTTTCCGTATCCCGCGTCGGCGGCAATGCTCAGACCAAGGCCATGAAACAGGTCGCTGGAATGCTTCGCCTGGCGCTGGCTCAATACCGCGAGCTTGCGGCCTTCGCCCAGCTTTCTACGGATCTGGATAAAGCCACCAAAGATCAGCTCACGCGCGGCGAACGAATGGTTGAAATTTTAAAACAGGATGTTTTCCAGCCTATGCCGTTTGAAAGGCAAGTCCTTGTTATTTTCGCGGGCAATGAAGGCTATCTGGATGACATCCCGATCCATCGCGTAAAAAGTTTCGAAAAAGAGCTCCTCGCCTTTATGGATAAGAATTATCCTGACGTGGAGCACGACATTGCCGCAAAAAAATCGATCGGCGAGGAAACGAAAAGAAAACTCGCTGAGGCGGTTCGCAAGTTTAAAGAACAGTTTAAGTAACAAGACTACGCTTGCCCCTTTTGTCATTCCGGACGCCTGTGAAGGCCGAGGCGGAATCCATAAATGAAACACGGGATTCATGCTTTTTCGCCGGAGGACGGACGCGGGAATGACAGCCAGGCAGGCAATAATTCAGAGCGCTGCAGATGTCCGGCCAATTACGCACACTCAAAAACAGGATTCGAAGCGTGGAGAACACGAAGAAAATCACCCGCGCGATGGAAATGGTGGCCGCGGCCAAGCTGCGCCGCTTCCAGGATATGATGGTGAAGGCGCGGCCGTTCACGGAAGGGCTTGAGCGCCTTTTGAAACGCGTGAGCAAGGCCAAGGTGAAAAAATCCCATCCGTTCCTCGAACCGAGAGAGGAAAAAAAAGCCGCCCTCGTGCTGATGACTTCGGATACGGGCTTGTGCGGCTCCTACAATAGCGATCTGGCGAACAGGGCGCGGACATTTTTGAATGAGCGGGGAAAAAATACCGCCCTTATCGGCGTCGGGAAATCAGGGATTACCGCTTTAAAGCGGCGGGGCTATACTTTCCAATCCACGCTTACCGATCTCCGGGCCGGCCGGACCGAACAGGTCATTCAAGAACTCAAGAGTATCCTTGAAAAGCTTTTTTTGGAGCGCCGGGTCGACGCCATTTATATGGTCTATAGCCCTTTCAAAACGGTTACGTCTTATCAAGCCGCAACGGAAAAAATTTTACCTTTCGAGAGTGCGGCTTTAGGGGAAACTCCGGAATCTGCGGAACTGGATTATATTTTTGAGCCGTCGCCGGAAGTCATCTTCGAAAAACTGATTCCCCTTTTTTTCGAAGCCAAGGTCCGGACCCTTTTTCTTGAATCGATGGTCTCCGAGCAAATCGCGAGAATGACGGCCATGCATCAGGCCACGAAAAATGCAAAAGAGATGATCGATTCGCTGGTGCTTTCGCGCAACAAGGCGCGCCAGGCGGCGATCACGAAAGAAATCATCGAGATCGTTTCAGGCTCACGGGCGCTGAAGATTAAATAACGGTCGAGTTAGAGAAATTTTTTAAATTGTAGGGGCGCGGGCCTTGTGCCCGCCCGAAAAAGGGCAGGGACAAGCCCTGCCCCTACATTTATTGAGGAGGAATTCATGGCATCAGGTAAAGTGGTCCAAGTGATAGGGCCCAGCGTCGACATTCAATTTGATCCGGAGCATCTTCCGAAAATTTTTAATGCGCTTGAGCTCGAAAACCCGGCGACGGGTAAAAAGCTTATCCTGGAAGTCGCTCAGCACGTCGGAGACAACATTGCCCGCTGTATTGCGCTTGCGTCTACCGAGGGCCTGGTGCGGGGATTGAAGGCGAAAGATACCGGCGCTTCGATCTCCGTTCCCGTAGGCGAACAAACTTTGGGGAGGATTTTTAACTTGCTCGGTGAAACGATCGACGAGCAGGGCCCTGTCAAAAATCCGGAGAAAAAATACCCTATCCACAAACCCGCTCCGGTTTATAAAGATCTGCTCCCCGTGACAACCATTCTTGAAACCGGGATCAAAGTCATTGATCTGCTCGCCCCTTATCCTAAGGGAGGAAAGGTCGGGCTTTTCGGCGGCGCGGGCGTCGGAAAAACCGTGATTGTGATGGAGCTGATCCACAATATCGCGACCGAACACGGCGGCGTCTCGGTTTTCTGCGGCGTGGGAGAAAGAACGCGCGAAGGAAACGACCTGTGGCTTGAACTCAAAGAATCGGGGGTCATCAAAAAAACGGCGATGGTTTTCGGGCAGATGAACGAGCCGCCGGGCGCGCGCCTGCGCGTCGCATTAACGGGCTTGGCGATGGCCGAGTATTTCCGCGACGAGGCCCATCAAGATGTTTTAGTTTTTATCGACAATATTTTCCGCTTTACCCAGGCCGGTTCGGAAGTCTCCGCGCTTTTAGGCCGGATGCCTTCCGCGGTCGGTTATCAGCCCAACCTCGCGACGGAAATGGCCCAGCTTCAGGAACGCATTGCCTCCACGCGCTCAGGCTCCATTACCTCCGTGCAGGCGATTTACGTTCCGGCTGACGACCTCACCGATCCCGCGCCAGCGACGGCATTCGCCCACTTGGACGGCGTGACCGTCCTTTCGCGTCAGATTTCGGAGCTGGGCATTTATCCTGCCGTGGATCCTTTGGCCTCGACCGCCCGGATGCTTGATCCGCGCATTGTGGGCCAGGAACATTACGAGACCGCGCGCGAGGTCCAGCGCATTCTTCAGCGTTATAAAGACCTGCGCGACATTATTGCAATCCTCGGGATCAACGAACTGTCCCAGGAGGACAGAGAAATCGTGATGAGAGCCAGGAAACTCGAGCGTTTTCTTTCTCAGCCGTTTTCCGTCGCCGAGGCCTTTACAGGACGGAAAGGAAAATACGTGCGTTTGAAAGATACGGTGGAAAGTTTTAAACGCGTCGTGGCGGGCGAGTTTGATCATATCCCGGAGCAGGCCTTTTATATGGCCGGAAGCATCGAAGATGTGGTCGAAGCTCACGAGAAGCTTCAGGCCGCAACAGCCAAATAAATTTTATGCCTCCTTCTTATCAGCTTCAAGTCATTACGCCGCAGGGCGCGGCTTATACGGGCGAAGCGGTTCACTCCCTTGTGCCCGCCGAAGACGGTTGGGTCGGGATTCTGGCCCATCACGCGCCTTATGTCACTTCATCGCCGGGCGGGCGGTTTGAAGTGCGCGAAAAAGACGGCCGGGAAAAAAAATTCAAAGTGGGCCTCGGATTTTTTGAGATGGTGAAAAATCAAGCCACGTTCTTGACGCAATCCTTTTCCATTGAAGACCGGCCTGTGCCTTGATTATAATCCTCCCTTATTGAAATTTTTCCGCCCTTGCTTGTGATTCCCGGGAAGAAAGCCGCCTGCTGCCGGCCGGCGAGGCAGGGACAGACAGGCAAAGGCATTCAGGAATTACGGAAAGAAAAGCAAAATTTGAGGAACTCAAGGTATTAAAATACTCCATGCGATTATTTCTTTTCTATCTCTTTTCCGGTATTGCTTTACTCAGCGCGGTGTTAGTCATTACCCTTTCGAGACCCACGCGCGCGCTCCTTTCTCTGATTGTGGCCCTGTTCTCTCTTTCAGCGCTTTATCTTCTGCTCGACGCTGCCTTTGTAGCGATGGCCAACCTGATCGTTTATGCGGGCGCTGTCCTGGTTTTATTTCTTTTTGTGATTATGCTTCAAGGAATCGGGGCGCGGGAGGCGCCTTTGATCGGGCGTTTCCGGCTCAGCTATCTTTGGGGCGCAGGCCTTGCGGGCGTTGCATTTTTAACGCTGCTCATCCGTTTATTGGGCGCTTCCGGATTTCAAAAATCCAAAATCTTTTCGGAATCCATAGCCCAATTCGGCGAGACCTTATTTAAAAATTATCTTCTGCCTTTTGAGCTCGCTTCCCTGCTTCTTCTGCTGGGAGTTTGCGCGGCCGTGAGCCTCGTCAAAAAGGAGGATTCGTGATCCCCATCGGCCACGTTCTTATTGTTTCCGGCATTCTTTTTTCGATCGGGCTGGCCGGGCTTTTGATCCGAAGAAATATTTTACTCATTCTGCTTTCGATTGAACTGATGATGAATGCCGCCAACTTGCTCTTGATCGCAGGGTCCGCTCTCCACGGTGAGGCGGACGGCCAGATCACGGCTTTTTTCGTGATGGTCATTGCCGCCGTGGAAGTGACGGTGGGCCTGGCCGTGGCCGTCCTTCTTTTTAGAACGCGCCAAACCGTGGACACTTACGACATCAAGTGGCTGAAAGGTTAGGCTGGTGATTACGCTTTCCTGGGCCATCCTCTGGACGCCTTTTCTGACGGCCGTTTTTATTTTTTTCTTTCTTCTTTCCAGGCCCCGCGCGGCCGGCCGGCTGGCCACCTGCGGGATGCTCGCTGCTTTTTTATGCGCGCTTGCGCTTTTATGGGATTACCTCTCTTTAAAAGAGGCCCGTCCCGTTCTCGAATCCTCTATTCTCTGGATCCCTTTCGCCCCAAGCCCGGTTGAATTCGGCGTTCTCATCGACGGGTTAACGATTCTTATGCTTCTGATTGTGACGGGAATCGGAAGCCTCATTTTCCTTTATTCGATGTCCTATATGGAACGCGACGAAAGTTGCGGACGCTATTTTGCCTGCCTGTCGCTTTTTGCTTTTTCAATGCTCGGCATCGTGCTCTCCAACAATTTTATTCAAACTTTCATTTTCTGGGAATTAGTCGGCCTAAGTTCTTATCTTCTGATCGGTTTCTGGTTTGAAAAAAGAGAGGCGGCCACGGCCGGCAAAAAGGCCTTCCTGACTACCCGCGTCGGGGATGTGGGGATGATGATCGGGATTCTTTCTTTGTTCGGATATTTGGCAAGCCGGGGGATCGGGACTTTTAATTTTCTTTTGATCGAAGAACGGCTTCAAACAATATCGATCCCCTCCCCTTTGCTGTATGCCGTCTGCCTTGGCTTGTTTCTCGGGATTGCGGGCAAGTCCGCGCAAGCGCCGCTGCACGTTTGGCTGCCCGACGCAATGGAAGGGCCCACGCCTGTCAGCGCGCTGATCCACGCCGCGACTATGGTGGCGGCCGGCGTGTTCCTGCTAGCCCGGCTTTTTTTTCTTTTCGCCCAAAGTCCGGCCGCGCTGCTTGTCATTGCCTGGACCGGAGGAATCACCGCCGTTCTGGCCGGCACCGTGGCGGTCGTCCAAAACGACATTAAAAAAATTCTCGCCTACTCGACCCTAAGCCAGCTTGGCTATATGGTGCTTGCCTTAGGCCTGGGAAATCCTTACGCAGGAATGTTCCACCTTACGACCCACGCCTTCTTTAAAGCGTTACTCTTCTTAAGCGCAGGCAGCCTGATCCACGCCCTTCACACGCAAAATATTTGGAATATGCGTACCCAGAAAGGCCTCCTGCGCTCGATGCCGATAACCAGCGTGACTTTTTTTATAGGGACGCTTGCCCTGATGGGTATCCCGCCCACAAGCGGCTATTTCTCTAAAGAAAGTATTCTCGCGGCGGCAAGCCACGGATCGCCTGTGCTTTTTATCCTTGCCCTAGCCAATGTTTTTTTTACTTCCTTTTATATGGGCCGCCTCTGCACGCTTGTTTTTTTTCAAAAATCTCATTCCGCCCGCCAAAACCATCTTCATACGGCCCGCGAGTCCGGCTGGAAAATGACGATTCCGCTGATCATCCTGGCTGGATTTTCCATAGGCGGCGGTTTCCTTCCTCTTCACCCTTTTCTCGGCGCTCGAGGCCATTCGGAACCTCACTCGAATACCCTGGCGCTGATTTCGATCGCTCTAGCCGGGCTGGGATTTCTCTTTGCCTTTTTAAGATACCAAAAAAAATCTCACGAACACGAAACGCTGGATTCGTGGATGACGCCCCGTTTCATTTTGGAAAAAAAGTATTTCTTCGATGATGTTTATGACGCCTTCATTCATTTCGTGCAGGAAAACATTGCGCGCGTCTCGGACCTTTTCGAGCGCAGGGTCGTCGTCGAAGGAGGAATGAACGGGAGCGCGCGCCTCACCCGGCGCCTCAGCCGACTTGTCCGAACGCTGCAGACTGGGGTTGTCCAATTCTATGCGCTTTTTTTTGCGGCGGGGGTCACGGTGATTATTTACGTTTTAATTTTATCGGGCAAATCATGATCTTTTTGCTGACTTGGATTCCCTTTGTGGCGGCGTTCTTGATCCTCCTGACTCCGAGTGAAAAAAAATCCGCCCTTCCGATCATCGCGAAAACCGCCTGCCTTCTGACGTTCCTTTTGACGATCGGCTTTTTATGGCGGTTCCGGCCGGATCAGCCCGGCTATCAATTCCTGATCCGGATTGAATGGTTCCCTGCCTTCGGTATCGCGTATCAAGCCGGCCTGGACGGAATCAATATGACCTTGTGCCTGCTCCACGCGCTGGTGTCGCTGGCGGGAGTTTTCACGGCTGCGCGCGAGAAGAAACGGCTCAAAGAATATCTCTTTTTTTATCTCATCTTAGTCGGGGCAATTTATGGAGTCTTTACCTGCCTGGATCTTTTCTTTCTGTATCTTTTTTACGAAACCACTCTGATTCCTCTGTATCCGATGATCGGGATTTGGGGCAGCAAGAATAAAGAATACGGGGCGATGCAGCTGACGCTTTTTATCACGGCGGGCGCGGCGCTGGCGCTCTTCGGGATTCTTCTGCTTTATCAGAAAACCGGCTTCGGGACGTTTGATCTTATCCGGATTACGGAACACTTGAAAAATGCGCCTTTTGCCGCTCACGACCAGAATTTTCTTGCCGCGCTGATTCTGATCGGATTCGGCGTGATCGCCTCCCTGTGGCCGCTGCACAGCTGGTCTCCGATCGGCTACGCCGCGGCGCCGACTTCCGTCAGTATGCTTCACGCGGGCGTGCTCAAAAAAATGGGGCCTTATCTTATTCTCCGTATTGCCCTGGCCTGTCTGCCCGCCGGAATGGCGCACTGGTCCACGCTTCTTGCTGTTCTTTCCGGAATCGGAATTCTTTATGCCGGATACGCCGCGATTTCGCAAAAGGACTTGAAATTCATGGTCGGATTTTCAAGCGTCAGCCACATGGGTTATGTTTTGCTCGGCATCGCGGCAATGACGGTCACTTCGGTCTCCGGGGCGGTACTGCTGATGTTTTCGCACGGCGTGATGGCGGCGGCGATGTTCGCGGTCATCGGCTTCATTTATGAACAGACTCACGCGCGCGGAGTTTTCGATTTCGGCGGGCTCGGGAAAAAAGCGCCTTTTATTTCGATGTCGTTCATTATGGCCTCCTTGGCTTCGTTAGGGCTTCCCGGTTTCTCGAATTTCGTCGCCGAACTTTTGATTTTTATCGGATCGTGGGAAAAATCTCCCGTCCTTGTCGGTTTGGCGGTGTTGGGCGTTCTGATCACTGCGATTTATCTCTTGCGGGCCGTCCAGCACGTTTGTTACGGAGAATTCAATCCGAAATGGAATCAGCTTAAAGACGCCGTGACCTGGCAAGAAAAATTTCCTTTTGTGCTTCTGCTGGGAGCGCTCCTCCTTTTCGGGTTCTGGCCGCAAGGACTTTTACGGCTGATCCAGCCTGCCGTAGGGGCAATGCTCCCGTGAATTTTTCTCTTCTCCTTCCTGAATGGATCGCGCTGGGAACGCTTTTAATTTTGATTTTTCGGGAAATTTTAAACGGGCCCAAATCTAGAAATTCTTCGGGGATTGCGATTCTTCTGACCGGCACAGCGCTTCTTTTGCTTTCCCTCTTCTTTTTGCGGAATTCTCCGGGCTCGGCTTTCGGCGGCACGTTTGTCCTCGATTCCTTCGCCGTATTTTTTAAAATATTTTTCTCCCTCGCCGCGTTTGTCGTCCTTGTTTCAAGCCGGTTTTTCTTCCGCCCTCTCGGAGGCGAAAAGACCGCTGAATTCTTTCTTATTCTGTGGTGTGCGCTTCTAGGAATGCTCTTTCTTGTTTCCGCAAACGACTTTTTGATCCTTTTCATTGCGCTTGAAATCATGACCCTTTCTTTTTATATCCTGACCGCTTATCAAAAAGGAAATCTTGCCTCCATTGAAGCCGGGGTAAAATATTTGATCCTCGGCTCGCTCGCCTCCGCCTTTATCATTTACGGGATCGGCCTTCTTTATGTGGTCGCAGGATCGACTCATTTTGATTCGATCCAAGCGGCCTTTGCCGCGCAGCCCGGTCACAAATTGCTGCTTCTTTCCGCGCTGCTCATCCTTTCGGGTTTATGCTTCAAAGTCGCCGCCGTTCCGTTCCAACTCTGGGCGCCTGATGTTTACGAGGGAGCGCCCGTTCCGGTAGTTGCTTTTCTTTCCGTCGGATCCAAGGCCGCGGGATTCGCGCTCCTGATCCGCCTCATTTTTACGGTCTTTACTCCGTTCGATCATGAGCGGAAGATTCTTTTTCCCGTGCTCGCGGCCATGACGATAATTTACGGAAATTTGGGCGCCGTGGTGCAGAAAAATATCAAGCGGCTCCTTGGGTTTTCCAGCATTGCGCATACCGGATATCTTCTGATTGGATTAGCGGCCGCGAGGGATTCCGGACTTGCGGCGTTGCTTTATTACCTTCTCACTTACGCCCTCGCCAATCTGGCGATATTCTTCGTGCTTTCGCTCACCGCGAACGAACTGAAAAGCGACCAGATCGACGCCTTTCGCGGGCTTGCGGAACGCTCGCCCTTTTTAGCGGCCTCTCTTTTTATCGCGCTTCTTTCACTGGCCGGCGTACCGCCGCTGGCAGGATTTGTCGGGAAATTTCTGATTCTCTCCGCGGCAATCCGGGATCATTTGATGTGGCTTGCCCTAATCGGAATCCTCGCGATTCCCATTTCTCTTTACTACTACCTGGGCGTTATTCGAAGTATGTATCTGGAAGAGCCGGTTCACACAGCCTCGATTACGGTCCCAGGTTCCGCGAAACTGATTCTCGGCCTTTTAATCACCGGCATTTTGCTGGCCGGTTTTTTTCAGAGCCCCGTCTTCCGGATCGTTGAAAACGCCCTGCAACATTTCTAAAATCTGCTGCAGAACTCAAGTTACATAGACGGACTATTACATTTTCATTTTGTAAATCTAACTCCCTATGATCCCTCTGAAAACGCTGACCCTTAAGACTAAAATCATCCAGTCGCCGATGGCGGGCTGCACGGATCTTGCCTTCCGCCTTGTCGCCCGCCGGTACGGAATGGAATTTGCTTTTCTGGAAATGGTCTCGGCCGACGCCTTGGTGAGGCAAAATCAAAAAACCCTCCTGCTTTTAAAAAGCACGGAAAGCGACAGGCCTTTGGGGGCGCAGCTTGTCGGCTGCAATCCTGAAACAATGGGGGAGGCGGCGGCGATCATTGAGGATATGGGTTTTGATCTTTTAGATTTGAACTTGGGCTGTCCGGTCCCGAAAGTCACGGCGCCGGGCGGAGGATCGGCGCTTTTGCGCGAACCCCAAACCGCGCAGAAAATATTCGAGAGTGTGATCAAAAAAATTAAACGGATTCCCGTGACCGCAAAAATGCGGAAAGGTTTTTCGGACGCCTCAGGACAAGAGGCGGTCCAGATCGCCAGGCTCGCGGAAAAAAGCGGGCTTTCGGCGGTCACGGTCCACGGGCGGACGCGCGTTCAGGGTTATTCAGGCGCCGCGGACTGGGAAGCGATTGCCCGGGTCAAAGAGGCGGTGCGGATTCCCGTTTTCGGAAACGGAGACGTTTTCAATGCGGAAGATGCTCAGCGTCTTCTCAGTACAAGCGGCTGCGACGGCGTAATGATCGGCCGCGGCGGGCTGGGCAATCCCTGGCTTTACCAATCCATTCACGCGGCCTTAAGCGGATCAACGGCCTTTCTCCAGCCTTCGCTTGAAGACAAAAAAAAAGCGGCGCTGGAACATTTGAGGCTGGAAATCGAGACTGAGGGCGAGCGGATCGGCGTTTTAAAATTCCGGCGCATTGGCTGCTGGTATTTAAAAGATTATCCGGGAACCGCTCAATTCCGGAACCGGATCAATACCCTGGAGACCGCGCAGGAAATGGCCGAAGCCATTGAGAACTTTCCCTTATCCTTTACTGGGCCGCCGTCCGGTCCGTCAGAGTAACCCTTAGAAGCTGAGTCGCGCAGGATTGGCCGTTGATGCGGACTTCAATATAATAATCACCCGCGGTTTCAAAAAAAATATTCTGAACCTGAAAGGTAAGATTCACGTATTCTTCTTCCTTACGGCCCTCCGCAGCCTGAATTTCACCTGCTGTTTTGAAGACCGTCCCCTTTTCCCCCACGATGAGAATTTCGACTTTGTTCTTTCCGTAATTCTGGAGCGTCACCTTAAAACGCACGAAAAGATAAACCGTAGGATGGATGTGCGGAATTTTACTCGTGCGGATTCCCGTGATTCCGGCCCCGACCAGAGTAAATTTCCCTCCGGCTCCGGTGGCGGCGTAATCCGCTAAGATAAGATCACAGATTTCCACAGAGGGGCAACTTTTCTAAGCAGGGCAGGGCCGGCCTTATCTGTTCCCTATCTTCTGTCAACACCTGCCGTCTAAGATTTCGCAACGACGCGGGCATAGTGCGGATTGGGATTCAGAAGCTCCGGCATATTCAGCTTCATGCCTTCGCGGCTGAAGGCGGCGATATCCAGGATTTGCGTATCCATTCGAATCGCATCTTCCGGACAGGCCTCCACGCAAAAACCGCAGTAAACGCATTTGCCGAGATCGATATCAAAACTTGCCGGCCGCTTCTCAATGTTAGGATCGGGGTGTTCCTCCGCCACAATATAGATACAATTGGCCGGACAGACCGACTCGCACATCATGCAGGCGACGCAGCGGGGCGAGCCGTCTTCCCTTTTCGTGAGCCGGTGGCGGGTCCTGAGGCGCGGGCTCAAGCGGCGTTTCTCTTCGGGATACATAATCGTGACGGCGGCGCGGATGGCCTTAAACAGCCCCAAGGCGTGCATCGTATGAAAAAAAAGATTGCGCCAGAAATGGCTCGACGTAATTAAAATCCCGCGAATCACTTCGGGAAAATAGATGTTCTCCCAGAAACCCAGCTTCGGGCGTTTGATGATTTTAGTTTTGATGGCCATAGAGTCTCTTGAATCCATACTATATCCCGCCTAACGGGTTTTTTCAATTTCAGTTTGGAAATTGTCAACGCAATTTAGAAATGTCCTATTCTTGGCAAAGTAGAAATGTCCGGTTTTGTGGTTTCATGGTTTAAAGGCTTGAGCCTGCAGCAAGGGCCAATGTCTCCTTGCGAGCTCGCAGA
>JAHFHG010000039.1 GCA_023247035.1 Candidatus Omnitrophota bacterium | reverse complement strand
TTCGGCCAACAGTTCGCCCAGCGTAAGCTCGCCCTCCCCGGTCACACAAATATCCAAGGGTGTTTGACGCAAAACAGTATCATACATGGCCGTCACATGCTCGCCGCCGGCGATCAATTTGACATGAGGAAACTCCTTCCTGAGCAAAAGGATCAAATCCCTTACCAGGGGCCAGGCATGAGTAAACATGCAAGAGACGCCAATCACATCCGAATCACTGGGAATCCGCTCAATTATTTCAGGGAAGGAAAGCCCTTGAACCAGCCTTTTTTCGTGGTATGGCCAAGGATGGAAATTCTTGATGGCATCACCCACTCCGTCGACGACATGAACCTCGTGACCCAATTGACGGGCATACGCGGATAAATAAGCAATGCCGAGGGGCGGCTGTGTGATCATCGAATAATTATCCACAGCAACCATTGCCGGCGGCTGAACAAAAGTTATCTTCATATGCTTATCGATGAAGCGCGGGCTCTTGCCGCGCGGCAGATGCATTTTCCTTACTCATACGGAATGCAATAGGCATTTTATTAATAATTTCACTAAGCACGCGATCCATTTTGTTTTCCTGCTTTTTGAGGAATAGGTTCCGGATCAGTTTCCAAAGTCTCTCGGGATAATACAAAAACGAAAGGGAATAAAATTGAAAATAACCCAGCAATTTCAGAAACAGAAGTTTCTGGCGGCTAATTTTTGGATTCCACGACCGCGAGCCGAACAAGCTTGCCGCACCGCTCATGGAATAACAGAACTCATCGTCTACTGGAATAGGTGTCACCGCATTGATTTCGCGGAACAGTTGGGTCCCCGGAAGCGCCGTGAAGGTTGAGATCGAGATTTCGTGGACTCCAATTTTGGCCATGTGACGAAACCACTTTAAGCTCTTTTTTATGTCCTGCATTTCTTCTTGTGGAAAACCCACAATGGTAAAAAGGCATACCCGCATTCCTGCATCGAGACACGCCTTCGCTGAAGCCTCCAAGTGGTCTAAGTTCACTTTCTTTTTAATGGAGGTCAAAATAGCCTCGCTGCCGCTTTCCGGGGCGTAAGTAATATGATGGCAGCCGGAAGCTATTAAATATTTCGCCACTTCCGCATCAATCGCCTCCGATCGTGTCCCTACCGGCAATTGCCAGGTGATTTTCAAGTTTCTATTGATCAGCTCTCGGCAAAAAGCTACGATCCAATCTTTTCGAACGATAGCCGTCAGATCTTGAAATTGAAAATCAATCGCCCCATATTTCTTCATATAAAATTCAATTTCATCGGCAACCAGGACGGGGTTCCGCGCTTTCCAAACCTGGGTCCACATATTGGGTGAAGAACAAAACGTGCATTCAAATGGGCAGCCGCGAGACGCCAGCATAGGCATCGTCCGGCCAACAGCTGGCCCGTGGTACATCTCATAGACCATGGGATCCAGTAAGTCCCAGGCAGGCCATGGAAGTTCATCCGGATCCATAACTCTTTTTCGACGTGCTGTTTTAATCACCCGCTGATTTGCATCAACAAACGCAATGCCGTTGACTTTTGAATAGTCGGAACTTTTATTTTGGAATTCGGCCAACAGTTCGCCCAGCGTAAGCTCGCCCTCCCCGGTCACACAAATATCCAAGGGTGTTTGACGCAAAACAGTATCATACATGGCCGTCACATGCTCGCCGCCGGCGATCAATTTGGCATTCGGAAACTCCTTCTTGAGCAAAAGGATCAACTCTCTTACCAGGGGCCAGGCATGAGTAAACATGCAAGAGACGCCAATCACATCCGAATCGCTGGGAATCCGCTCAATTATTTCAGGGAAGGAAAGCCCTTGAACCAGCCTTTTTTCGTGGTATGGCCAAGGGTGGAAATTCTTGATGGCATCGCCTACTGCATCTACGACATGAACCTCGTGACCCAATTGACGGGCATAGGCGGATAAATAAGCGATGCCGAGGGGCGGCTGTGTGAGCATTGAATAATTCTCCACAGCAACCATTGCCGGCGGCTGAACAAAAGTTATCTTCATATGCTTAGCTCCGTGATTACCATGGGATTCGATTTGAGTGGAATATTGTGATTATAGTATCGGCTGTAGATTGGTCAATCTTTATTTTACTTGGCCTTGCGAATTGACTCAAATCATATGGTCAACTGGGCTGCGCTTTTGAGCGAGAACGACCATTTCATGTCCCAGCTCCGGCCGGTGTTTGAAAAATCTAAATTGCCATCGATAAATCAGATTCCAAATAAAAGACTCTTTTGCCAAAAGATTGGATAAAAACGGGAATTCCCACATTTTAATAAATCCCGATATTTCAATTTTTTTATGGCCCTTTTGCTGGCCCTTCGGCGGGGCCTTGCGAATGCTGGTATACATACGTCTCATGATCCAGAAAACGGGAAAAGTAAAATCCCAGAAAGCGACCGGAGACAAAGAAACGGCTTCCAACTTTTCCTTCATTTCGTCCACGGTATACCGCCTGAAATGTTCTACGTATTCATCGTCCCAGCGCCATTCTTTTGGATTGCTCGGAACCGCAATGACCAGAAACCCACCGTCCGCCAGCAAATCAGACATTTTCTTGATGGCAGACTTGTCATCCTCAAGATGTTCCAAAATATCGAAGGCAAAAACTGTCTTGTAGGTTTGATTTTCCGCATAAAGAGACTGCTGCTTCAAATGAAGAGAGGGGAACTTTTTAAGTAGATCCGCCGCAGTTTCGACGGCCATGGGAGAAATATCGATCGCTTTTCCACCCCATCCTTTGGAGGCCAGATGCGCGCTGACGTCACCAATCCCGCAGCCAACGTCCAAAAAGGGAGAAGAAAGCCCATACCGGTCGATTAAGCGATCGACACAATAAAGTACGTATCGTTTGAGTGGAGGAAAATTAGCCATGAAGTGAAATAGTATGCAAAAAGACCTTTCTATTGTCAAAGGGTATGTGACATGATAATATTTTTTCCTGTTAATTCATAAAAGAGGGATTGAATGACCGGCCAAAAGGAAAAAGTTGTCGTATTTCTTCCTGCTTATCATGCAGCAAAAACAGTCACCAGCGTTTACAACAAAATACCTAAAGACGTTGTCGATGAAATCATTCTCATTGACGATGCCTCAAACGACGGTATTGAACCCGTAGCCAAAAGTCTTGGGATTCATTTTTCTCGGAACCACCGGAATCTGGGTTATGGCGGTAATCTCAAGGCTTGCATGCGAAAAGCGTTGGACATGGGAGGAGACATTTTAATTGAGCTTCATCCTGATGATCAATATGATCCCGAAGCCATTCCAGACGCCATCCGCAAAATGCAGGAAGGATATGGACTTGTATCCGGATCCAGATTTATGCAATTTGGAGAAGCGCTTAAACACGGCATGCCCCTTTGGAAATACATCATTAATCAACTATCTGCCCCCGTTTGCTGGGCCATATTTGGCGTCCGGCTCAGTGACAATCACTGCGGATTCAGACTCTATCACCGGTCCTTTCTCGAAAAAGTCAATTTTGAAAAAAATGACGATGCTTATTTATTTGCCTTTCAAATTGTTTTACAGGCGGCTCTGGCAGGCGTTCGAATCGCCGAGGTTCCGGTAACATGCAAATATTTTCCCAAAGTGACTCAAATGGGCTTCAAAAGAAGTGTTGAGTACGGGGCCGGCGTTATGAAAACGATCGGCCAGTTTTTGATTGCCCGTTTTGGATACCGCAAATCGGCCCAGTGGCTTTATCCCAAGCAAATGGTTAAGGCATGAATTCTTTCCCAAGCCTTGTGGGAAAACGGGTTTTAGTAACCGGAGCAAATGGATTTATTGGTTATCATCTCGTCAAAAAACTAGCCGAAGTAAACGCGACCGTTTATGCGCTTGCTTCTCCGGAAAGCACGCTCCATCGCCTTCGCCATATCACGGATTCCAACGTTCACATTGTCCGGTGTGATTTATTGGATCCAGTCTTATTAGATAAGACTGGTGATAAAATTTGCCCCCAGATTGTGTTTCATTTAGCCAGTTACGGCGTTTATCCAAATCAAACCGATTTACTTCGCGTCTCTCATGTGAATGGATTCGGCCTCACGAATCTCTTGGTGGCATTGCGCGACCGGTTCGAATCTTTTATTTATACGGGCACTTCCATTGAATACGGCCACAAAAAGACCCCCATGAAAGAAACCGACCTGTTAGAACCTAATAACTTTTATGGTGCGACTAAAGCAGGAAATACACTCTTGCTTCAGGCGTATGCCATGTATCACAAAAAAAAGATCATCACTTTGCGGCCCTTCTATATTTATGGACCAGGCGAAGGAGAGACTCGTCTGATCCGTACAATCATTCAGGCATGCTTAGAGGACCGCGAGCTGCCGTTGACGTCATTTAATGAAACGCGTGATTTTGTTTATGTGGCCGATTTAATTCGGGCTTATTTAATTGCGGCCTCTGATCAGGTTAGGGGGCATCACATCATCAACATTGGGTCCGGAGTGGAAACGTCTTTCAGGCAAGTGATTGAAACGATCGAAGAGTTGACTCAAAAAAAACTAAGGGTCGCTGAGGGAAAATATGAGAAGCGGCCTTGGAGTAGCAATTGTTGGGCTGCCGATCGAACCAAAGCGAAACAAATTCTGGATTGGGCTCCCGCTTATAGCTTGCGTGAGGGCATTGCCGAGGTGATCAAATGGCACTGCTCGCAAACGCAAATACCTGCCCGTTAAATCTATTTCATCCTTTCGAGCGATGTACCAGCGATTGCCAGCCAATCCGGTAAACAAAAAAGAAACATAAAAAAGAAAAACAAACCCGCGCGGCTCCGATGAATTTTCCCCACGGTAAATGCGGAGCCATGATTTCATGAAGACTCGGAATCGACATGAAATATCCAGGATCCAGCGGTATGAAGAGCCCCAGATTGAGTTCGCGAGTATCCAAGTTAAAGAAAAACAGCAATCCAACCGCTAGAGTGGACAACATTTTCGGCCAAGGAACACCCAAAGTATGACGGTAAATCCAAAAAGGCAAAATCCACATAAAATAATGAGCGGAGGTCCGCCCTGTGGCATAAATGAGCAAAAGGACGCAGAGTGTGGCATCTAAACTCAAGTTCCATTTTTGTTCCCAGGATTCTGAGAAACCTGCTCGGCGGAATCTCCAAAGGCCCGCTAACAAAACTGCGTATCCCAAAACCATTAAAGATCTACCCAAGTGAGCCGTCCAAATTCCTCCTGCATTTACGATTCCAGTCATGGCAAGCCGTACAAAAAGCGGAGAAGCATAAACATAAGCCACTTGTCCCCTTGAAGAGATCGCTAAAGGAACAAGGATTAAAATCAAGGGAGCGGCCAGCGCGATAAGGCTGCGGATCGAAGCGCGGTCGTTTCTTATAAAAATGAGAAAATACGGAATAAAAAGGACCCAGGGATAATGGTCCAGCAATGCCGCACACCCCAGACAAAAAAAAGCAGGCACAAGTTTTCGACGGCTGAAAAAAACCATCATCAAAATCATAAAAAACGCAGTTAAAATCCTGTACTGTCCGAAAATATAGCTCGAGAATAGCAACACAGGACTCCAGAGCCACGTTTTTTGGAATTGTAAGCGGCGTTCCGGCGAATTTTTAAAAAAGAGCGTGAACACACCAAAAGATAAACAATCCGTGAGAAGATAAAGCCATTTGCTCCAAAACGTGAACCACAACCTATCGTTGAGAGAATGACGCGCGAGAAATTTAACGGCATCTAGCTCCGGGTTTTGGAGAAACAAGGCATGATAATCACTCACAATCTTTATAAAAGAAGGGCTAAGGAGACGGGAGATTCCCTGCGAGAATGCGATCAAATAGTAAACCAAGGGAGGGTAAAACGTGACGCCGAAATGTTCGAGATTCATCTTCCCCCACCACGAGCCGTAAAAGTCCCAAACGCCTTCGGTCCATAATAAGGAGGTGTAGTATTGGATGGATAGAAGGTCCGGATGAAGCGTGATCGGCATCAAAACAAATCGTACAAGCAATGCGAAGCCCAATGTGGGCCATGGAAGCTTTGCGGGCGCTTGAGTCATAGTTGCTCGGCGAATTGATACAGGGTGTATTGATATTTCCGGTCCACAATATTTTCCGAAGGTATGGAAACCAAAAGCCGGGAAAATCGCCCATCTTTCAAAATTCGGTCAATTGGGCGCGGTCCCCTTTCCACCAACTTTGAATTGCAAATTTCCGTAAAGTCCAATATGTGCGTGATACCGCGCTCTTTCAAATGCGAGGCAATGGCATCAGGCGAAGGATGGCTTTTGTAATCGGTCCGTGCATTAAAATCCATGTCCATAATTGATGCACGCTCAAAATAGAACTGATGCGGCTCATCTAAGTTCAATATTTTTGCATCTTGCGGCAAATGCTCATTCATCCATTCTGCAATCGGTATCGAGCGTTCTACTTGACGCATGTATTTGCGCACGCTCCATACGCCTAACAACGGCATGAACTGAAATCGAAAATGACGTATAGTCACAAGGAATAATGAAGCAATGAGCGTAATGGCCGCTGTTTTCGCCAAAATAAGCCTCTTCCCCGTTCCGAAAACCTCGGATAGAGCTTTCATACCTATCGCTGTCGCGATGAGATAAACAGGTATAACCGGCAAAAAATAGCGGGTGTCTTGACCCGTAAAATACCAGAAAATCGTAAAAAAGAAAAAATAGAAAACATGAATTCGGGCTGATTTAACCACAACCGCAGCGTATAAGAAAAACGGCAGCGCGCTCAAATAAAACGGCCCGATCCAGTGGTAATAGTCAAAATATTGTGGTTTAAACGTCATGTTCCACAATAACATTAAGAAATTGCCCAAAGATTTGGGTAGGCCCAAATACTCAAAATAGAGCACGTCAAGGAAAGTAAAATCCTGGGTTCCGAATAATTGGCTTAAATATGGATACACGGGGTTTCCGGTGTGGAGCCAAGCGCGAAGAAACCAATAAGCTGATGTTAACGACACACCCAACGTAAACCAAATGGCTACTGAAAGCACACGAATTTTAACACCCTTTTGAAAAAAACGAAAAGCAAGTAACGTCATGACGGTACAATAGGCGCTCAAGGATAAATAACGCATGGCCACAGCGACACCAATCAATAACCCCGAATAAAAAAATTCAACGGGCTTTAAATCTTTAAGGGCCTCAAGAAATATGCAGTATCCAAGGAAAATAAATAGGGACACACCCGCGTCAATGTAAGTCGTGGTGACTTGGTTCATCAGAGTGGGGGTAAGCCAGAGCATTAAACTTAAAAAAAGAGCGATTCTCTTATTCTCTGCTGCTTGTTGGATCTTGATGGCGGTAGCGCCGATCAACAGGACGCCACAAAACCAGTGGAGCAGCTTCGCGATAGCCGCATTGTTTAAAAGAATTCCGACCGCATACAACAAGCTCATTAAGAGCGGCCGATAAGAAATGATGTCAAAATAGGATGGATCGAGCGAGCCGTTGGTGACAAAAAGCTTTGCTAAAAAGAGATGAACGCCGATGCCATCATTGGAAGTTTCAGGCAAAAAGCAAAATAGAAAGGTAAGGGCCAAGGTTGCAAGAAAGGTATACTGGCAGATATGACCGAACAGGCTGGGTTCTGACCGGAAAAATTTGAATAAGTCGGCAAGCCAAGTGTAAACCTCTCTCGCCTTTTGCCAACCCAAAGCCCAAAAAAAAGCAAGAAATACTAAAACAACAGAAAAATTCAAGGCATCCAGTGTGCCGGCGAGAACCAAAACTTGGGAAAGGACCAAAAACCCAAAGGCCAGCCTGAGAACGCCTACAAGGAGCGGATTTTTTTCGTTGAGTTTAAACGCGGCAAGCGAACCGCTGATCCATAAAGCCGGAAGAAGCAACAGCCAAAAAGCCAGCGCAAAAAGAGTAGACTGGAGCATGTTCTCAATTTCGTGCTGGAGACGAATCCTTTTGACACCACACTAACAAGTCCGCAGTCACCGCAAGGGGCATGAGTTTTGCTTCCTGTCTGACGATCCAAGAAAGGACCAGATTAGCCAATTTATAAAAAGGAAACAGCCGGCGCAGCAAAAGCGAGTTATCCTTGCGTTCCGTGCCCTCCATTCGGGTTCCGTTGTATACCCACACCATAGCCATTAGCAGCAACCGATCGATCAACGCGGTTACCTTTTTGATTTCTCGGATTTGAAAACCGTTTTTTCGCAGCATTTTTAAAAAAGGCCAGACTTTGTAGCGGCGGACATGAGAAACGTATGCGTCGTCAAAACCATAGTACGCCGGATGTATGGGTACCGACATCAGCAGATGGCCGCCTGGTTTTAAGATTCTGTACATTTCCCGGACCGCAACTTTGTCGTCCGGAACGTGCTCCAAAACTTCTGAAGAAATCACTACCTCGCACGACTCATCTTTTAAGGCAATTGCCGTTGCATCCGACACAAATGCTGTTTTAAATCCAGCGTTCTTCAAAAAGTCAATGGCTTGAACGGACCGATCCATAAAAAGAACGTTCGGCTGGCTTGGTTCCAACATGGGTGCGATTCCACAACCGATTTCGACCGTCTGGCCCTCGGGCTTGATTTGATTAAAAATATCGAGTATCGCTTTTTGCCGAACCCGATGATTATAAAGGTGGTGCTTATACTTTAAATATATCGGATGCTCAAAAAAAACTTCGAAACCGTTCGGTTGTTCCATGCTCAATGATCCTTTTGCGGAAAAAGCCCAGAAAAAGGCTTGTATTGGAACTCGACCTGATATCGGCCTAGGCCGTTGATCCAGACCGCACGGAAAAGTCCAAATGCCTTCAAGATGGGTACAGGCACATTGTTGACAGTAGCCGTCCAGCCTGGGAAAAATGTCTCAGGAATCACAAGAAATCCCGCCCGTTTTGTTTCGATTTGCCATTGCTCAAATCCTTCGGACTGTTTTTCGAGTCGCATAGACGCTCGAGAATCAGAAAGGTTTTCGGAATTAAAATCTTTCATCTTTTCGAGTTCTTCTTTTTCTAACAATAAAATTTCTTTGGGATTAAAAAAAGGTGCCATTAGTTTTTCGCGTAATTCATTCCAATTTTCAGCTGTATGAACCCGGCTAATAAAATATGCCGGTTCGCGAGGTTTGGTATTTCGGTAAACAAAGATTTTCGACCCATCGACTTGGCCAATTAATTTTAATTCGGCGTGTTGGATCGGCTCCGAACTTATTATGTGGGAAACGTTAAGAAAATTAAGAAGCGGAAGTCTTTCTAAAACAAACTCTAATGGAGGAAAGATTTGATAGTTTGAGTCGTTGACATTTCCTAAAAGGCCGACCGATTCAAAATACCGCCGCGACACAAGCGGAGAATAAACTCCGATATCTTTAAACCCATAAATCATATTCTCACTCGGAATAAGCGGTGTCCGCTTTCCTTCAGTATAAAAACTGTAAATCCTTCCCAGATTTTGATTTAATTTCTCGGCTTGTAAAATGTTGACCACGGTTTGCGATTTCGAAGCTTGATCGTAAGGCGCCAAATCCAGCTGTATGTCAAAGTGTGAAGCAATATAAAGATCAACCACGAGTAATCCAATACTCGCGTACAAAAATGATTTTATCGCGATCTTTTTCAAAATAAAAATGCTTAAAAAAATTGCCGGAAAGCAAAACATTGCGATTGCCCAGAGATTTGCAGGATCGCTTAATGAAATAAACCGTAGCGCATGATCCGGAAAGCCTCTTACCCGTTCTAAATAGGTTTCTAATGTGTGCGAATGCCCCGGCTTATTATAAATAAAATGCGACACATAAAATTCACCCATTTTGAACGCCATATTTCTGCCCGCCGTTAACAGCAAGTTTCCGAAAAACATAATGCCGATAAAAAAACCGACAACTGTCAGATAAGCGCTATATGCTTTTTTTGCGTGAATCTCACCGTTTCTTTCCTGCCACAAAGCTTGAAAACCAATGGCACTTAGCATGGCAATTCCGAAGCTCGCGAAGCCGATAAATTTTAAAGGAAAGCGAAAAGAATAAAATTTGGTCAGTTTAATCAGCGCAACGTACAAAGGACTCCACCTTCCGAGCGAAAGCAAAAGCGCCAGAACTGTCATCGCAGCCCATATTTTGAATAAGTTGTTTTTTCGCGTTTCGGGGGAAAAAATAGCGAACAAAACCAAAAACAACGCAAAAAAGCCCGAATAAAGATTGTTGCTACGAAGAATGAGCGATACTTTCGGAAAAATCAAAGTGATCAAAACCAAGGGAGACATAGAACCCAAATAGGCGTATCCTTCTTCAAGACCGGCCCGGTTCGACAAAATAGCTTGTTCAAAAGTAAGATAAATCTGCGGAAAAGCCAAAAGAATTCCAAAGCCCGCGCCCAAAATAATTGCCCCCAAGGATAAGGTTTTTCGACTCCATTCAGCGAAAGAATCTGAGAAAAAAATAATTCTCAAAAAAGCATAGGCCAGAAACATCAGCCACGTCAAAACAGAGACTTGAAGATAACCGGCCATCAGCGATTGGCTCATCACAAACGCGATGATCAAAAGGAAATACCATTTTTGCTTTTCTAAATAACGCTCAAAAAAATAAAGTCCGACCGGAAACCAGCAAATGGTTTTCAATGATGTCATGTTGTAATAAGCGCCGCCGTAGGCCGCGCCGAACACAAAAATCAATGCCGCAATAAATGACGGCAAGGATTCAAGTTTCAATTGCCTGGAATAAATATAAATTCCCCACCCTGAAATAAACCAGTGAAGTAAATTCATATAAGAATAAGCCAGCTGGAACGGGAGTAATCCGTAAAGAAATAAATTGGGTAAATAAAATGCGCCGATTTGACTTTCGGCCACCAGCGGAAAACCGCATTGAATCAGCGAAGTCCAGAAAGGCAATTTAAAATTCTTCAAGGATTGAGAGAGTTGGAATGCCCAAGGGTAATGTTGTTCGAGTGAGTCGCCAATCAGAGGGGCCGACTGAACAAGAAAAAGGGCCGGATAAAACAAAACGAGCAAAGCGAGTAAACTGATTACCGCCAGATAATCTTTTCGACAAAGCATCAAATACCTAGATAAAGAATCACGCGGGTCTCCAAGAAGGAGGTAATTTGACTGTGAGTTCAATATTTTTATACTCTTGGCTTTTGCGCGCGCCATGTTTTTGAGCCCATTCCGCCATTTTTTTAAGGCCTCTATCTAATGAAACTTTAGGTTTCGCACCCAAAATAACGCGCGCTTTTTCATGATCCGAGTATGCTTCCAGGACTTCGTTGCGCGGATCCAAATATGTGATGCGCGGCTGGACGTTGAACGCTTTTGCAACTTCCTCCGCCAAAAAATTGACTGTATAGGGCTGGTCGGCGCCAATGTTAAACACCTGATTATAAGCTTTTGAGACGTTCATGGAACGCGCGATGACCGGCGCCACATCATCAATATGTGTAAACGCGCGCTTTTGCGTTCCGTCGCCAAAAATAGTCATGGGAAGCCCCTGCATAATCTGATTCATGAAAATGCCGACCACATTGCGGTATTTGTCAGCGATGTTCTGTTTTTCACCATAAACATTGTGCGGACGGAAGATAATATAATTTAGATCAAACATGTCATGCGAAACCTTAAGCTCTTGTTCCACCGCATATTTGGCGATTCCATAAGGATCTTCGGGCTCAGGAATCAAATCCTCGCGCATCGGTAATTGATTTTTGCCATAAACGGCGATTGATGAGGTAAAGATAAAACATTTTATTTTATGGAGGACGGACAAATTAATGAGATTAACGGAACCGATTAAATTATTTTCATAATTGAAACGTTTGATGAAGTGGCTTAAACCTTCGGCCGCATAAGCAGCGAGATGGAAAATGTATTCGAAGAAATGTCTTTCAAAAAGTCTTTGAAGCAAGGAATAATCAAGAATGGAACCTTCGATAAAAGTGGTGTTGGTAGGAACATTTTCCTTGAATCCACCGCTTAAATCATCAAGCGCCCAGACGTTATGCCCCCCTCGAAGTAAATGTTCGGATACATGGGCACCAATAAAACCGGCCCCTCCGGTTACCAAAATATTTGACATTATCCAACCTTAACGTGTTTGACTTCAAAAGCTTTTTGTTTCCATATGCCTGCTTTATGGAGCAAATAGTGTGCGACCGTTACCAGAATCATCAGCCCGTAACGTACCGCCTTTTTGAATGGCATCTGTGAATTCTCATCTTCATAACGTGTCGGATGCGGAATCTCGGCAATTCTGGCTTTTCGTATCGCGGCTTGGATTAAAATATCTGTGTCGAAATCAAATTTATCGCTCAATAAATCAAGCGGGATTTGATGAAGAAATTCAGCCGTGAATGCGCGGTATCCATTATGATAATCACTAACGTTCGTTTGAAAAACCGTATTTTCAAGCCCCGTCAGGAAACGATTCGAGACATATTTCCAAAGAGGCATGCCATTTTTTAAAACGTCTCCCAAAATCATGCGGCTGCCTGTGACGACATCATATTTTTCATCGCGCATTTTTTTCACAAATTCAGGCACCAAGGCGGGATCGTATTGATTGTCACCGTGCACCATCACAACAAAATCAGCATTTCTTTTTAAGGCCTCTTTGTATCCTGTTTTTTGAACGGCGCCGTACCCGTGACTCCTAGAGTGCGATACGAGGGACAGGCCTAATCTTTTTGCAATGTCAGGCGTTGCGTCGGTGCTTCCGTCATTGACAACAATGATTTCATCCACCCAGCCTTTTGGAATTGCGGAAACCGTTTTCTCCAAAACATTGGCCACATTATAAGCAGGCATGATGACAATAACTTTTTTCTTTATAATTTCATTCATATTGATCAATCAGCTCACCCAGGCGAAAGAGGGTAGATTTTTTAGGGGTAAAAGTTTGTCATTAATGATTTTGCTATGCTAATCAAAAACGGCGTAACGCGCAATATAAATCATCATCCCGTACGCCAATTTTCATAATTCGTATCCTATTGGTAGCCTTGACATTACTCATGAAAAACATTAACCTTTCGAGGATGAATTCAGTCCCTTTTATCAGTTTTGTCACACCGATTTATAATGAGGAAGAAAACATCGCAAGGATGCTTGCGAACCTCTTTGCCATTCTAAACGCTCATCCGGAGTGGAACTGGGAAGTGATCTTGATTGAGGACGGCAGCAAAGACCGGACCCGAGAAATCGTGCAAACCGAGGTTCGGAAATATTCCAATACCACGCTCCTCATTCACGAAAAGAACCAGGGCTACACCCGCTCGCTCAAAGACGGCCTGCGGGCC
This sequence comes from Candidatus Omnitrophota bacterium, assembly GCA_023247035.1. GTDB lineage: Bacteria > Omnitrophota > Omnitrophia > Omnitrophales > Aquincolibacteriaceae > JAHFHG01. The sequence continues at coordinate 3,308 of JAHFHG010000039.1, read as the reverse complement.
GCACGGGGGCAATATATGATGTACATCGGAGCCGATGAAGAGTTTGATTCGACAGAGATACCGAACTTTGTGGAAATCCTTCGTAAAGGCGAAGCCGATGTCTTGCTTGGAGTGCGGTGGCAAAGGAACGCCTACCAGCTTTTCCGGTTCTTCCTTTCAGTGATCTACATCTTCTTCCTGAACTGGCTCTACAAGATCCGCATCAACGATTACAACTGGTCGCAGGCGTGGAGCCGGAAAATTTTTGAGCAGGTCGAGCTTACCTCCCGTTCCCTGTTCGTTCTTCCTGAAATCATCGTCAAAGCTCACGATCTCGGCTTCAAAATCAAAGAGATCCCCTCCAACCACCGCGGCCGCCGGTGGGGAAAATCGTCCGTCAATTTGAAGATCATGGGCGCAGCGCTCGGGGAGGCAATCGCTTTCGGATGGCTCCGCAAATCCCAGCGGTATTCCGCCGGTTCCGATAGACCTTTCCTGAAGCCGGGCTCAATTATCTGAGTTTATAAATCACCACCGGATACCCATTACGCTTTCGCGCCCAAAGGTCCTTCCAGAGAAACGGCCCAGCGGTTAAGGGCTGCGGGTCAAAGACCTCCTCAATCGCAGAACTTTTATAAGGGGTAATGCGGGTAAGCAGGTCAGCCTTCCTGTGTAATTCTTCCAGAAATGGATCGGCGGTTGAGACTTTTGCGAACGCTGAAACGACATAATCAAATCTCCTGTCATGAAGCGCGGCAGGATCACGCGCAGCCACGGGTTCCGCAAAAAGAAATCGCGGCGACGTTACATCCCGCACTAAAAATACAAGATGATAAGAAGGATGATAGGAACGGGCAAGGTATCCTTCGATTCGACGCCTGCGATAGCCTGTGAGGCCTTTTTTTTTCTCGTGGAGTCGAGCTTGGGTAAACTGCAACCGCGGTGCATGGAACGGATCGTCTATGGCAACGCGCGATCCTTCCGGAATATTCGTTTCAATCCATTCTTTGGCGAGGGTGCGGACGTCGGGCTGGAGCATGATTTTGTTCCAGAGGATGCACTTGGTGAGCGGAACGCTGATGCAGGCGAGAATAAGGACGGTGGTAAGGCCTCCTGCATAGGCGGGTTTCAAGTGTTTATCCAAAGTTGTTTTGATCTCCAGGACAAGATCAGCGGCCATGAAAATGAGGAAAGGAAGGGTCGGTAGGACATAACGATCATAGGGCTGACCGGCGTGTACGAGAATGAGATAATAGGCAATACAAAAGAGCGCAAAAATTCCCTTGATCGGGCTCCAGCGAAAAAACAAGCGGATCATGGCAAGGCAGCCCAGACCCAGAATGACGGGGCCTACGGAACCGTTGAGTGAGTATGTGAAATGATGGGTCACGGGCACGCCAGTGTTGGATTGCGATTGCTGGATGATTTCCTGAAGGAAAAATGAGTAATCCAGGACCGCGTAAGGGTTCAGGGCGACAAAAGTGATGGCTGCGGCCAGCGCCGCAAATAGAACACCGGAGCGCGCCTTGGGATTGAGAATGCAAACCGCTGCGTACGGAATGATGAGCGCCGCTCCATTATATTTAACCGCTGCTGCGAGTCCAAGCAGCGCCCCCATTTGCATTCCGGCCCGCACCGAAGCGTCCCCTTTTAGGATTTTCAGAAGCACGAAAAAAGACCCGACGAGCACAAAGACGAGCGGGATATCCGCATAGATATAGTGCGAGTCGCGGGCATGAAGGAAACAGACTGAAAGAAAGAGAGCGCTTAGGAGCGCGCGAGGGCGATCGAAAAATTTTAAAACTAAACGATACAGGAGATAAATCGTAAGCGTGCCGAGAAGGACTCCAAAAATAATCCGGGCGATGAGATAAAATGAGGTCGGGTCGCTGTAAAATAAGGACTCAAAATCCTGAAGACTTTTGAACGTGCCGAATGCTCGGCCGAGAACAAAGTAGATTCCATAACTTATGAATAATAAATAGCTCGCAAGAGGAGGGATTTTAAAAAAATGAGGATTGAAATCCCAACTCCCGTAGGCCAGCGCGTGGTTGACCACAATCGGTTCGTCGGCGTGATAGAGGTGCGGAAGGCCAAAATTGACGGCCGGGATGCGCAAGGCAAAACCAAGAAGCAGGATAGCGGGAAGCGCCAAGCGGTCCCAAGGAATTCTCTTGATCATAGGCCGCCAGGGATGAAGCGAATACGAACGAGATCCGCAAAAACGGCTGGTGGATCGTTGAGAATTTGAACACGAGAATGCGAAGAATTGCGCCCCATGACCGGCGCTTCAAGAATTCGGTTGCCCCTGGGTTGAGCCAAAAAGATAATGTCGCTATCGAAACTAAAACCCTCCAGCTTTTGCGCGACATCGCGCCTGGAACCTTTGAAACCGCAATGGGCATCAGGGATTCCTCGGAATGAAAATAAGCGTGCGGCCCGATTAAAAACCTTTCCCCTGGTTTCGCAAAGCCGATTTTGATGAATTTCGATTTTAGATTCAGGCAGGTTGCGGGAGCCCATGACGCAATCGTAACCCCCGCGCTCAAGAGGGACGAGCAATCGATCGGCCTCCTCAATGGGTGTTGATAAATCGGCGGCGGTAAAAAGCGGGTACGGCCAGGGCCTACGCATCTAAATTCCTCGCAAGAGTAGACGGAGAGAACCGGGGTTCATAGCTGCCAGCCAGCGTTTTCGGTTAAGGCTTTTGTTTTGGGTTTTATCTTGTTTGAGAATATGAAGTGCGATACGGCGCAGGAGAGCGAAATTTTCTGCGGCTCTTTAAATACGGACCCTGCATTGATCTTCTCTGAAACGAACATCCCGCGGCCCGCGCAACTGATTTTTGATGCCCCAATGCTCTCGGACCGCCCGAGCCAACTCGTTTAGCATCGGCTCTGAGACGGGAAAGATCATACCGGCGCTCCATCGTTTTTTGCTCTCCGATAATCCGTTCGCTTTCCACTTTGCCTTGGGCTCAAGCCGCCCGAGAGGATCGCTGATTTTGTAACGGCTGATTTCCATTCGACCGTGACCTTTATCGGCAGTTTCAAAGGATTGATATTCGGACTCGGGAAGCTCGAGGATCCTGCCCATAGGCTTTAACTTCTTCATGAAGAAGTTCGTGATTGCCTTTCAAGGCCATGACGGAATCGGCTTTTTTGTCCTGAATCTCTTCGGCGGTCCAATTATATCAGGGGGTTAGCGGGAGTGCCTAACCTGAACTACGGCATTCCCATAACTCGGCGCGATGACTACGATGCAGGCTTCCCAACCAATTTACATGCCACTTTGTGCAACGCTGTAGGAACCCGAATCGATTAAGCTAG
>JAHFHG010000005.1:5527-74970 GCA_023247035.1 Candidatus Omnitrophota bacterium | reverse complement strand
AAGTCCTCTCGACTCATTAGAATCATCCTCTCAGCTTCCATCCCACGCTCCTTTCAGAGCTTAGGATTCTAGAGGACATTTCTAATTTGCAGGTTTAGGACATTATCATTTTGCGGTTACACGCTCCGAGGCCTAAGTTTTATTGTCTTTGGCCTCAAGGCTGCTGGCTACGGCTACGGATATCTCAAAAAGCACAAGAAGCGGTGCGGCTAACAAAATCTGGCTTAAGGGGTCGGGGGAAGGCGTCATCACAGCCGCCGCGATAAAGATAAAAACAATAACGATTTTTCTTGAGGCTGCTAAAGCGGCGGCCTTAACCACTCTAAGCTTTACCAGGCCTATGATAAAAACTGGAAAATCAAAAAGAATCCCGCAGGCCAGAATCATTCCTGTCAGAAAGGAAAAATAAGGATCGATCCCGAGCATCGGCTGGATTTTTTCTGTTTGAAAACTTAAAAGGAAGCGCAGCCCCAACGGAATCGCGGCGGTGTAAGCAAATCCCGCGCCGGTTAAAAACAAAGCTGCGGAGATAATGATGAGCGGAAAAATGAGCTTTTTTTCCTTTTCATAAAGGCCCGGCGCAACAAACAGCCACGCCTGAGCAAATAAAACGGGAGAGGAAAGAAGAGCGCCGCCGAGCGCGGCCGCTTTGAGGTGGATCAAAAAAGCCTCATAGGGCTTTTGGAAAATAAGCTGAACCTCTTTAAACGAATCGAGAGGACGGGTGAGAAAATCCAAAATGGAAGCGGAAAAAAAATAACTCCCTGCAGCCGCGATGAAAAATGCGGCCAAGGCGATCAGAAAACGCCTGCGCAATTCCTCCAAATGGGAAAGGAAGTCCATTCTTTTGCAAAAAACTCAAAAGGGATTTCGTCTGTCTGGGGGGACGAGAGGCTTCTTAGGCTTGCGCGAAAACTTCGCGGGCAACAATCCCGACGACTCCTAAGGCAACCGCATTTTCACCAAAAGCTGAAGGGATAACCTTCACCTGGGCCGAGGCCTCTTCAACGGCCCATTCTTTAACCGCCGTCTTGATCGCATCCAAAAGAGGCGCACCGCAATCTTCAATACCGCCGCCGATCACCACGATTTCAGGGTTGAAGAGATTGGCAAGAAAAGCAATCTTTTTACCCAGCTCAAATCCCGCTTTCTCGACGACTTTCAAGGCCAAGGCGTCTTTTTCTTTGACGCCGCGGACAATTTCTTTAAAACCTAGTTTAGCCGGCTCTCCACCGGTAAAATCCCGCATCAAAGAACGTTCGCCCTTTGCCAAAGCTTCCTTTGCGGTTTGCACCATTCCGATATCCATTTCCCAACGCCCCAATTGCGTCGCCATTTCATGAGCGGTTTCTTTGGAAGCCTTGGGGCTGTTGATTCCCAGTTCCCCCGCCGCTCCCGTTGCGCCGCGGTAAATCTCTCCATTAATCAAGATGCCGCAGCCCACTCCCGAAAACATATAGAGCATATGGCGGACGTCACGGTCGAGCCCGAGCCATTTTTCGCCTAACACCGCGGCGTTGGCGTCATTTTCCACAAACGTAGGGATATTCAATCTTTTTTCAAACGTGTCCTTAATGGAAAGGCAGACCGAGAGGTCTTTTTCACCGAGGCTTTGCGGCCAGCGGATCGTCCGCCCCCGCTCATCAATGATCCCCGGCACGCCCACACCCACGCCGACAATTTTTTCTTTATCGATTTCCGCTTTTTCGATAATCTCGGAAGCCATTTCGACCATACTTTCAATCACGGCTTCGGAATTTTCCGGCGGCCTTTCTTTTTTGAGTTCGGCAATCACATTAATCTCAAGATCCACCAGCACCCCGACAATGCTCATCATATTCAGGCCGACGCCCACGATATAGCCCGCTTTTGAATTGAGCTCGACCAAAACCGGCTTGCGCCCGCCCGTCGATTCGTCCAGCTCGCCTTCAATGACAAGGCCCTTCTTAATGTAGTGATTCACATAATTGGAAACCGTCACGATATTGAGTTCGGTAATTTTGGAGATGTCCGTGCGGGAGATCGGACCGTTTTTTCTGATCACTTCGAGAATGGCCAAATTTTTTCTTTCTTTATCGGTGAGGATGCGGTCTTTGAGAAGTATTTGCTTAATCATGGGCATAGGAAGGCTCCTTCCTCCAATTGTTTGTGGTTTTTGGGCCATTCTTCTTTTTCTCCACTTGAGAGGGGTGTGTGGCGTATTGTATCTCTAATTAATCCATTTTCAAGCATAAGTTAAAGTTCTGTAAAATGCTCTTTTATAAGTAAGTCTTCCGCATTTTTAGCGATAGGGTCTTTATGGAAGCGTTCGCGGATCGAGCCGCGCTTAAGGTAATTGGCAATGGCGACCAGAATCATTCCCTGATCCAGGGCCAAATATTGCGGGTTTGCCTTGTTGCTGTTGAGATCCAGGGAATCGAAAAAACCGTATTCCCCATAGGTTTCAAACTCTAACAATTTCCGGATATTTTGCAGGGCGTCCTGGGGCAGCGAGTCCAGCGCAAGGAAACTGACGTGAGGAGTTATGATTTTACGGTCCGGATAGCCCTTCACGCTTAGCGCCTTGATCCCGTATTCAGCGTAGCGCCATTGTCTTCCATTGGAAGTGCCTGCAGGCGAAATTCCCCACACGGGATAGCCTTTCTCTTTGAGGGCGTAATCGCGGTGGATCTCGGTGGCAATCCGGTTGTTGAGCCCAAGGCCGGCCGGTGAAAGTTCCCGCTCTTTGATGACAAGGGTAGGCATTAAAAATTCAAAAAGGGATCCGCCCCAGCTCGGCATAAATTTTTGGGTTTTATAAGTATAGTAACCTTGAAAATAATCCACTCCTTCTTGAGTCGCCTGCCGGCCTTGGGGAACCTGATTCTGCCACTTCCAAGCCGCGGGCGGCGTCCTGTAAAGAAACCACCAATGGATGCGCGGCAGATCGCCTTTGCCGATCCCATAAAAACTGGCGGCCCGGGATTCGGTCGCAAAAATCCCGTAGTGGTATTTGCCAAAATCTTTTTCAGGCACTTCAAGGCCCACGACCAATTGATTGTTCTCCGGATCCAGGAATTCCTCAAAATTAAATTCATCCAGAAACCGCGTGGCCTCCTTGGATAAATCTTTAAAAGCCTGGCGGACCACCACCAAGGCAATGGCAAGCCACCCGATGTCTACGGACGAAATGTAATTCCGTGTTACGGACAAGTTTTTCGTGTCGTAAAAATTATAAAAAAATTTCTTGTAGCGCTTCATCTTGCCTAAGGTGGACAAAATCGCGCGGACCAGATTTTCGGCCTTGGATTGAGAAATGAATTTCAAATCCGAGGCTGCAATGATCGAAAGCAGGTCCATCGCAATGTTGGTGGGAGAAGTATAATCGGCCGCCAGCGGGGCGACGCCGACCCTGAGGTGGTCTACAATAAGGCGCGTCTCTTGATCGCGTGCATTTTGAAAATATTTCCAGGTATCGCGCGCGATCTCTTTGAGGAGATCCCCGTCCTTTTTTTTCCGTCTTATTTTTTCGCGCCTTTTCGAATCACAAACTTTTTGAGGAAATCCGGCAAGGTTGTCGCGGCGGCTTTCAAAAGCTACGTCCTTCGATCCGAAGAAGGCGATTTCATCGATCCCCAGAAAGCCTGTCGTTTTATTTTCTCCGGCTACCAGCGTAAACCGCAGGAGAAAAAGCTGGTTCAAATCAACTCCTTCAAAAAAAGACAGCGGGATTTCGCAGGCCTTCCAAAGGCGCGAAGGAGGCAAAACAACCTCGCGAACTTTTTCTCGGCGCCTGAAATCCTCAAGCGCCACTTTCAATTTGACGCCCGCAGAAGAGCCTCGAGGTTCTTTGAGATTTAACCGGACTTGAAAGACCAAGGACTCTGCTTGACTGACGTCCAGACGCTTTAAAAAACCTTGCAAGGAGGCCGTCTCGCCGGCCAGCAAATTAAAATTTGCGTTCAAGGAATAACCGCGGGGCCGGCGTGAGTCTTCCTTCTCCAAACTAAGATCCAGCGCGCCCATTCCGGGGGCTTTGGTGCGCCAAACTGCGCCGTTCTGGGTGTTCAACTGACCGGTGTTGAAATCATCTACAACCACAAAATGAGGCGACGTTGCCAGGGATTTTTCACCTGAAACAGTTTGATAAACTTCTGCGGCCGGATCTGTGGAAGGAAGGCAAAAGGCGGGAGGATTAAAAGTGCCGCATAAAAAAATCAGAAATAAAAAAAAGGAGAGAATTCGAAGGTAGGTTCCTATTCGCAAGGCATCCTCAAGAGGTAAGGGCGGAATCCCTCTGTCTCGCTGTTGCGGCATAATTCCTGATCGGAGAAAATCAAGGCTGCCCCAAGATCTTCTAATTTGTCATTCTCAGATTGATTTTGGATGGGTCACTTGCCTGCCGGACAAGCAGGGATTTCCTCGCTGTGTGATCTCCCGCGAAGATGACGGATCCGAAGGTCTTCAATTGAAGGCGAGGGGCCGTTCGTTCCACCGTGAAAATAATCTACCCCAGCGCAACTTCAACGCGGTGTTCGCGACTATCCTTAAAAGCGGGAACAATCTTGGAAGCGATTTTTTTGCCGTCAACCGTAATTTGTTTTACTCCCTGCCCGGTCCCGCCGGAATTTTTAACCTCGATCCAATATGTGGCGCCTCGAAAGAGCCGCTTGACGCGGAATCCGGGCCATTTTTTTGGGATCACCGGATCAATCAACAGCCCTTCTTTCACAGGCCGTATGCCCAAAAACCAATTCAATAGGGTTACGGCATACCAGGCTGCGGAACCCGTATACCAGCTCCACCCGCCGCGTCCGAAATTCGGAGAGTCCGGGCCGTCCACGTTGCCGGGAGTCACATAAGGCTCCACAAAATAGAGATCAGGATCCAGCCCGCGAACCGCGGGATTAAAGCTCCGGTAAACCTCATAAGCCCTTTCGCCGTTTCGCATCATCGCCTCAGCCTGCACGGCCCAGGTTCCGGCGTGCGTATACAGGCCTCCGTTTTCGCGCACCGACGGCGCGTACCGTGTAATGTATCCGATAGTAGGGTCGGTCACGTGGTAAGCCGGCGTCAAAAGAAGCGGCCCGTATTCCCGGTACAAGTGCTTTGCCGCGGCGCTCATCACTTGCTTTGCGCGCTCCGGTGAAGCAACGCCCGTGATCACGGCCCACGTTTGGCAATTCAAAAATATTTTTCCCTGGTCGCAGGTTTTGCTGCCGAGCGGACGGCCGTCGTCGCGCGTCGCGCCCAGATACCACTCTCCGTCCCAGCCGTGAAGATTGAGGGCCTCTTTTAACGCCCCGGCGCGCTTCAAATAATCCGCCGCACGCTTTTTATCACCGCGCTTTTCAATAAGAGGGGCAATCCGCGTCAGGATCCCGTAAAGAAAATGCCCCAGCCAAATCGATTCCCCTTTCCAGCGGATTCCGACGTGGCTCAAGCCGTCATTCCAATCGCATTCGCCCATAAGCGGCAGGCCGCGCTCGGAAAATCTCGTGAACACCTTGTCAATCGCGCGGATCAAGTGCTCGTAAAGCGGCCCTTCCGTGACTTCTTTTGTCTTCGGGTCCGGAAGAAATTTTACTTGGATGTCCAAAATAGATTCATCCGCCGTTTCATCCAGATAATTCAAGGTGATGAAATCAAGCCACAGAAGATCATCCGAGCAGTGGGTAATCGCGCCCATACTCGTCCCGTGATGCCACCAGTGATAAACCGTCCCGTCCGGGAATTGCTGCTCGGCGTGGAGCAGAATTTGCTTTCGGGCAAGCTCGGGCTTGGTCGCAAAAAAAATCTGGCAGTCCTGAAGCTGGTCGCGGAACCCGAATCCGCCGCTGGATTGATAATAACCGCAGCGTCCCCACAAACGCCCCGAAATGGTTTGGTATTTCATCCAGATATTGGTCATAAAATTCATGGATTCATCCGGCGTTTCAATCGTGGTGGCGTTGACAAAAGAATCCCACAGGGCTTTTGCTTTTGAAAGCTCCCGGTCCGCATTCTTTGGATTCAAATATTTCTTGATGATCCTTTCAGCCTGCTCGCGGGAGCGCGTGGAGCCGACCGTAAAAATGATTGTTTTGGATTCCTTGGCATTCAGCTCAACGTCCACCTGAAGGCTTGCGATGGAATCGCCCCACTTGCCTTCTGTATTATTCAACTTCCCTTCAACAACAGCCTTCGGGGCCTGGATCTCGCCGTAGCGCCCGAAAAAGGCTTCCTTGTCCCCTTCATAATTTGCCGGCTTGACGTTGGAAGCGTGAAAAGCCTCAAGCGGCTTTTCGGTCATTCCCGTAGAAATAAATCCTGGGACAAGCGGCGCGCGTTTCAGGCCGAAAAGCGCCCCGTTTTTACGGTCAATGCGCGTTTCGATAAAGGTCTTCTGGAATTCACGGTGGGTGTCTCCCGCATTTCCCAAGCACCACTCAAAATAGGTGAACAAACTCAGCCGCCGCTTTTGGGTTCCTTCATTCGTTAAAACGATTTTCCAGACTTCGACCGGCTCCTCGGCATCCACGAAAATTGTTTTTTCAAAGGTGATGCCGTTCACCCGGCTTTTCAAAACGGAGTACCCCTGGCCGTGGCGGACTTCATAAAAATCCATTTTCATGCAGCAGGGTTTCCAGGTTCCGGACCAGAATTTTCCCGTCTCTTTGTCGCGGACATAAATATATTTTCCCCAGCTGTCGCGGATCAGATCCTGTTCCCAGCGCGTAATGCGCGAAAGATTCGAATTATCCCGCCAAGAAAATCCGGAGCCGGTCTGCGTTTCGATAATGCCGTAATCCCCGTTACAAATCACATTGACCCACGGTCTCGGCGTATCGGGACGGGTGATCACATATTCACGGCCGTCGGCCGTAAAATACCCGTATTTCGATTCGAATTTCCGCTCCTCTTTAGGTTGAGGCGGTTTGGTCTTTACTTTATTTTTGCTCACTGCTTTGGCTTTCCTTTCTAACGTTGTCTTCGGCATTTTTAATCCTTTCAATGTAGAAATAATTTCGCGGCGTATCCCTCCAAAAAGCGGGCGCCGAAAAGGCAACTTTTAATTTTCTTTGGATTGCAAAACCGCATTCATTCGGGAGGCGATTTTTCGGGCGGCTTCGGCGGCGGTTTCCTTCCCATTAAAAACAAGATCAAGCTGAGGTCTAAGGTACTTTTCTTCGATCTCGCGCCAGCGCGGATGAAACGGGCTGAAAACAACGTGCGTTACCGCTTCGTTTAACATTTTTTTATTGGCCGGAGGGGCCGGATGCTCTCCCCAGGAAGGACCCTTTGCGACCGAAATCCGTGAAGGCTGGGCAAGCCCTCGCTCGGCTAATTTTTCCTGCCCTTTCGGCCCGGTCAGAGCCTTAATCACTTCCCAGGCTTCTTTTTTATGTTTGGAAGATTTCAAAATCGCGTAGCCTGATCCGCCGGACCCAAAAGCACGCATTCCGCTGGAACTTTTGGGAAACATCGCAACGTCCCAATTGAAATTGTAATTTCTCAAGCCCGGCGTTTCCCAGATCCCGGAAAGAAACATCGCCAGCCTTCCGCTTGCAAACATAAGATCGACGCCCATTCCCATATTGGCCAAGGCTACGGGAGCCGGCATCACGTTATAAAGGTTCACGAGATCGGAATAAAATTGCAGGCCCTGGACGGATTTGGGATCTTCAATAAGGGTGCGGGTCGGATGGTTGATATTATCGACAAGGGCCCCGCCGTTTCCGTAAACAAAATTCTGCCACGCCCATCCGTAAAAGCCGTACTGCACAACCCTGCCGCTCGCGTCTTTCTTGGTCAACGCCCGGGCCAGGCGGAGCAGGTCATCCCATGTCCAATCGTCCGTGGGATAAGGAAGACCGGCTTGGCTGAACAAATCCTTATTATAAAAAACGCAGGCAAAAGGCGCCACGTCACGCGGGATTGCCAAGATCCGGCCGTCCACGGTAAAACGGTTCAGGATCGTAGGGAAAAAATCGGCTTTCGAAAACCCGACGTCGCTTTCGATATAAGGCGTCAAATCCTCCAAAACTTTTTTGCTTGCGAAGGTGACAAAATAATCAACCTCGGTTGCAATGAGGTCGGGCGCGGCGCCGCCGGCAATCCGCGTAAGGATTTTGCTGTCATAACCGCCGTAGGGAGTGTGTTCAAAAACAACTTTGATTTCCGGATGCGCGGCCTGCCAGTCGCTTATCGAATGAGTAATAATGTCGATTTCTTCCGGGCTCCCCCAAAAAGTGACCTTCACGGGCGTTACGTTTTCTTGAGGGATCATACGGTCGCATCCGGAAAGGATTGTGAAAAGGATCGCGATAAAAATTTTCTGGAAAATTTTTAAATCCATGATTTGTGAGGCGCGGAAAACATTAAATTTTTTGTGAAGAATTTAATTAAAGCGACTTATCTTTAAAGCTTTTGAAAAGTTCTGGAATTATATCATAGAACCTTCGCGTGTCAATTCTAACTTTAAATTTGGGAAGGGGTTAACCCTATTTTATCAAGGAGCCGCTCCAGGTCGTCTAAAGAAAAATAGCGGATCTCAATGCGGCCTTCTTTTTGACTCTTTCTAGAAAAAATTTTAACTTGAGTCCCGAGATAACGGCTTAATCGGTTTTCCAAATCCATAATTTCCGGCCCCAGATACCGCGCCGGCTTCGCTCTGCGTTTGTGAGCCGCGCTTCGATTGACGATCTGTTCCACTTGGCGCACCGAAAGATTTTCCTCGACAATCCGTTTCGCTAATTGCCTTTGATGCTCAGGCGTCAGCAGCCCCAAAAGGGCGCGGGCGTGCCCGGCAGTCAGCCTTCCCTGCTCAACATATTGGCTGACTTCTTGAGGAAGCCTCAGCAAACGCAGCATATTCGCAACCGTGGAGCGGTCTTTGCCGACACGCTTTGCAATCTCATCTTGGGAAAGCGTTTGCTCCTCCACAAGCCTGCGGTAAGCCTCGGCCTCTTCCAGCGGATTCAAATCCTCGCGCTGGATATTTTCTACTAAAGCCCATTCTAAAAACCGCTCCGGAGCAACGTCTTTGACCACGGCAGGGATCTCGTTTAATCCGCAAAGCCGCGCGGCCCGGAATCTTCTCTCGCCGCAGATGAGCCTATATTTTCCATTTTCAATCTGCTTTACAACAACGGGCTGTAAAATCCCGTTTTCCTTGATCGAAGCCGCCAGCTCCTCTATTTTTGCTTCCTGGAAATCCCGCCTCGGTTGATCCTGGTTCATAAGAATATCAGAAAGAGGAATCAATTGAAAACTGGCCGCTTCCGGCGTATTGTCTGTTGCCTGTGAGGAAGACAAAGATTTTATTTCATTTATATAACTATCTGGTATTAAAGCGCTTAATCCTTTTCCTAAGGCCTTCTTCATATTTTGATCTCCTCTTTTTGGCGGCTTTTTTCCTGATCGCAGGCTGGTGTTTTCGGCTCCTTCAATTCCATTTTCGAACCGAATCGTTTCATAAAATCTCGAGCAATGGCCTGATAACATTTTGATCCCTTTGCAAGCGGATCGTAAATCACGGCCGGCTTTCCAAAACTCGGCGCCTCAGAAAGCCTCACGGATCGCGGGATGACTGTATCAAATACTTTATTTTTGAAAAAATTCTTCACCTCTTCAATGACCTGCTGGGTAAGGTTGGTGCGGAAATCCGCCATCGTTAAAATGACTCCGCCGATTTCTAAAGAAGGATTCAGGTTTTTCTGGACCAGCTGAAATGTGCCTAAAAGGTGGCTGAGTCCTTCCAGGGCATAATATTCGCACTGCATTGGGATGATTAAATAATCGCTTGCACAAAGAGCATTAATCGTGGTCAGGCCAAGCGAGGGCGGGCAATCGATAAAGATGTAATCGTAATCCGCTGAAATAAGGCTGACCTTTTCTTTCAGGATGTATTCCCTTCTTTGACGGGAGATTAAATCCAACTCCACGCCTGATAAATCCGTATTTGAGGGGATTAAATCCAAATTTTGAATAGCCGTTTTCTTAATCACTTTTTGGGGCTGATCATTTTCCACAAGAAGTTGATAAGTTGTGAATTCTATACCCGGCTTTTCTTCTCCAAATCCGCTTGTTGCATTTGCTTGAGCATCCATATCAATAACCAGAACACGTTGGCATTCTTGAGCCAAAACAGCCGAAATATTAACCACAGAGGTTGTCTTTCCGACTCCTCCTTTTTGATTACAAAAGGCAAATATATTTTTCATAATTTCTCCCATGTTTCACGTGAAACAGAACGTTTCCGATAAAGAATCCGGATCATTATAGGATAATTTTTAAATTAAATCGTCAAATTTTTGGAATTCTTGAATAGCGATAGAAAAATTGTGGCCTTATTGTGTTTCACGTGAAACATAACTTCTAGCATTTTTCTCCATAAAAACAGCTAAAAGAGAAAGATCGCAGGGTGAAATCCCTGGAATTCTGGCTGCCTGGCCTAAAGAAAACGGCTTGAGTTTACTTAGTTTTTCCTTTGCCTCCCGGCTCATCCCAGCAATGTTAGAATAATCAATATGATTTGGAATTTGCTTTTGCTCTACTTTTTTGAACCGCTTCACTTCCGCAAGCTGCCTAGAAATATACCCGTCATATTTAATTTCATTTTCAACATGAACGATGTCCTCATTGCTTAGACTTGTGCTGTGCATTTCTCTTTGAATCAAATCTTGATAAGAAATCTCCGGCCTTTTCAAAAATCTATCCAAAGTTCCGTTTTCGAAACGGGTTGATTTTAATCTCACGATTTCTTCTTTTATCCGTTTGGATTTCTCTCGAAATTTTTCAAAATGCTCTGATTCAATAAGGCCGAACTCAAAACCGTATTTTGTTAGCCGTTCATCTGCATTATCCTGGCGAAGCAGCAGCCGGAATTCTGCTCGTGAAGTAAACATTCTGTAAGGCTCTTGAGTGCCACGAGTTACGAGATCATCAATAAGGACGCCGATATAGGCTTCCGAGCGATCCAGTACAAAAGCGGGACGCCGGCGCAATTTTTGTATAACATTCAACCCTGCCATAAGACCTTGGCTTGCAGCCTCTTCGTATCCGGAAGTACAGTTGATCTGGCCAGCCAAAAAAAGATTCTCGATCTTCTTTGTTTCCAAGGAATGTTTGAGCTGCGTGGGCGGCGCACAATCATATTCAATCGCGTAAGCCAGACGGATAAATTTTGCGTTCTCCAAACCCAGGATCGAATGCACCACTTCATATTGAACATCTTCGGGGAGGCTTGTCGAAAGCCCGTTCACATAAATTTCGTCCGTATCCCTTCCTTCAGGCTCTAAGTAAATCTGATGGCGGGCCTTGTCGGAAAATTTCACGACTTTATCTTCAATCGAAGGGCAGTAGCGCGGGCCAGCGCCTGTAATCTTTCCGGCATAAAGAGGCGAACGGTGGAGGTTTTTACGGATCCAATCGTGGGTTTTTTCGTTCGTATAGGTTAAATAGCAGGAAAGCTGATCCACGAACAGCTTTTCTGTTCTAAAGGAAAAGGGTAGCGGCGGATCGTCTCCTTTTTGCTCTTCGGTTTTATCCCAGTCAATGCTCGCCGCCTGCAGCCTGGGCGGAGTGCCTGTCTTAAACCGGATAAGTTCAATGCCGTGGTTCCTCAACGAAGCCGATAGACCTACGGCGGGCTGTTCGCCCCCGCGGCCGCCTGGAAAATTCACGTCTCCGATGTGGATAAGGCCTTGAAGAAACGTCCCTGTGGTGAGTATAACCGTTTGTGAAAAAATAACTTCCTGATCTTTAGTAACAATCCCATAACAGGCCCCATTTTTGATAAGAATCTCCGCCGCCTCGCCCTGCTTTAAATCAATATTCGGCTCACGTTCCACCGCGCGCCGCATATAAAGAGAATACTGCTTTTTATCGGCCTGCGCCCGGGGCGCCCAAACCGCCGGCCCCTTGGAGCGGTTGAGCATTCGGAATTGAATGCCCGTTGCATCCGCAGCGCGTCCCATTTCCCCGCCTAAGGCATCGATTTCGCGGACCATATGCCCTTTAGCGAGTCCTCCAATAGCGGGATTGCAGGACATCTTTGCAATCGAATCCAGCGACATCGTCAACAAAAGGATCTCGTAGCCGGCCCTGGCCAGAGCAAGCGAAGCTTCAACGCCGGCGTGTCCGGCGCCCACGATAATAGAGTCGTATTTTCTGCTGTTCGTCATGATCAACGGCGATAAGGATTTTGGATTCGAGAGAATAGCGGAGTATTCGCGCGGAGGCAGTCTACAATAAAATCAAAACGAACTGTAGCAAAAAGTATCCGCTATTCGCGGTCTTCGTGGTGGAGGACAACGGCCATTTTTTTGATGAACGTCTGATGAAGAATGGTCAGCATATTATTGATAAACCAGTAGAGGACTAATCCGGAAGGCATTTGATAAAACAAAAATCCAAAAATAAGCGGCATAAAGGCCATCATCTTCGTTTGTTCGGGAGTCGCGCCGGCCTGGGGAGTGAGTTTTTGCTGCCACACCATCGAGCCCAGCATCAGAAGGGGAAGGAGATTAAAACTCTGCCCGATCAAAGGAATCATGAACGGGAAATGAAAAAGCCGGTCGGGTTCGGACAAATCTTGAATCCAAAAAATAAAAGGCGCGCCCTTGATTTCGACTGTTTCGTTTAAAACCTGGTAAAACGCGATAAAAATCGGTATCTGCAAGAGCATCGGCAGGCAGCCGCCCATCGGATTAACGTGATTACGCCGGTAAAGCTGCATCATTTCGTGCTGAAGTTTGGTGGGATCTTTTTTATATCTTTCCTGAAGGGATTTCAGCTTGGGCTGAAGCGCCTGCATCTTCCGCATCGACTCATAACTCATGTGCGTGAGGGGAGTAAAAGCTCCCTTCAGGGCAAGCGTCAAAAGGATAATGGCCCAGCCGTAATTGTGCGTGAATTGAGTCAGAAATTTCAGCGCGATCAAAAACCAGATCTTGAAGATTCCAAAAAACCCGCGAGAGAGCACGTGCTCAAAATCCACGTCAAATTTCCGAAGCGTCTCGTACTGCTGCGGGCCGGCGTAAATCAAAAATCCTTTCGCGGCCTTTTCACCGGGAGCTAAAGAAAGGGGCTCCATTTTGAGCTGAGACCAGAGGGTAGGAGGCTTAAAATACGCCTGCTGCGCAATAATTTTCCAGTCCGGCTTGACAAGGACCGCAAAGTATTTTTTTAAAAGTCCGGCCCACTGGATCTGACCTGAAACTTGAAATCCCTTTTTCGAAATCCTTCCCAATTTTTCAGACCTGACCTTATCCTCAAAGACAAGGGCCTCGGGCTCGCTTTGCGGCGTCTGCCCTTGAGTATCGATTCCGTAAAAAAATTCCAGCGGAAAATGTTTTTCCCTCGGCGATAAATTTTCAACGGAAATATTGATCTGGATCGCCGGCTTTTCAGCGGGAAACTTGTACTGTTTGACCAGCCGGTATTCCTCCGGCTTTTCATAAATAAAAGTAAAGCTTTGGTCCTGGGCGTCACGATGGTAAAGCTTGAATTGCGCTTCCGTTAATTCCACTTCTTCGTTGGAAAGACGGGTCCCGAAAAGACCCGAGGCGTCTGTTTCTCCCTCATAGAAAAGCGTCGGCGGCAGCCGGTGTTTTCCGTTTTGGCCCTTATATTTTAAATACACGATTGATGCGCCCAGGGTGGAAAATTTCACCTCATATAAATCATTCTCAAAAGGAATAATGGCGGGGGCCGCGGCCCTTTCTAAAAAAGGCCCTTCGGGAGTGGTTAAAGCGCTCTGCAGCCGCCTCCCGGCGTAGCTTTTTGCCGACGATTGGGAAATTTCTTCTTGAGGCAGCGGATTGGCGTGGCGGCCGGCTTTTTTTAGAAAAAACGGATACGCCAGCAAAACGATCATTGATAAGGCTAAAAAGATCCAGTAATTCCGGTCCGGTTTCCGTTCAGGATTCAAGGGGATCATAGCCTCCAGAATAAAAGGGGTGGCACTTCAGAAGTCTTTTGAAAATAAGCCCGCAGGCCCGCGGCGCTGATTTTTTCATCAGCGCTTGTTCGGCGTAATCGGAGCAGGAAGGAAAAAACCGGCAGCGCCTTCCCAAGAGAGGCGAAATCAGCCTGCGGTATTGGCGGACGATAAAAAGAAACAACGCGTTCATTATTTTAGACTCTCAGTCTTGCGCAAAAGCGTTTCCAATTCCCGCTTGATTTCCTGATACGAAGGTATCATATTGCATTCTCTGGACTTGATAAGAATCTCGGCGTTTTCTTTTACCTTCACCTGAAGTTCCCGAAAGGCTTCCCGGATCCTTCGCTTCCACAGATTCCTGCGGGTCGCCCGTCGGTCTGTTTTCCGGCTTACGATAATGCCGACTTTCGGCGCCGCGCCGCCCTTGGCATCTCTGGAAGAATGATAAGTCCACATCAAAAGAAACTCGCCCTTCGCAAACTCTCCTTTGCTGAATATGAGCTGAAAATTCCCTTGCTTCCGAATCCTTTGACTTCGCGGTAAGGGAAGGCTCATTTTCAAAAACGATCGCGCGCTTTGATCTCCTTCTAATGACAAGACCTTAGGAGTAAATCGGTATGAGGCGTTTTCTTCCTTTTTTACGCCGCCTGCGAAGAACCTTGCGGCCTCCTTGAGTCCTTGTCCGGCTAAGGAAGCCGTGCTTGTTGCGTCTTTTTCTTTTGGAGGGCTGATATGTTCTCTTCATTTGATTTTATGATCTTCCCGCTTTCTGATTTTCATAAAGTTTTGCGATTATAGCAAAAAGAAGACCGGAATCAACGATTTCGCGTTTTTTTATTCTTTTTTCCCGGGCTCGCCCGCCGCTACAGTTAATCCGGCAGGATTGAATTGAACAAATCCTTGGACAATTTCAAAACGCCGGATGATAATGTGCGCGCCCTGGTTTTTAAGAAACTCCTGAATTCCGGCGGATTCATTTGGTTTTTCTGTCTTTTTTTAGGATCTCCTAAAATTATCTTCGTTAACCGTTGTTGATAGGCTGTGGATAATTTCTCAATACCCTCTTTATCAACTGTTCAGCCCGACGTCGTAAAAAAGGCTGAACGGTTCCTCAATGCCTGGAACAAAATCAGGCAAGTTTTGGCCCGAGAGCTCAGTGAACAATCCTTCAAGACGTGGCTTGAGCCTGTGCGCTGTCTGGATCTGGACGGAAATTCTATAACGCTAAGCGTGCCTGATAGTTATTATGGGCATTGGCTCAAGACTCATTATGAAAACCTGATTTCCAGCGCGGTTGAAGAAACGCTTGGAGCGGCGCTTCAAATCAAATATAAAATTGTCGAGCCGCCGCGTTCGGCGTCAGTCAAAAATAATGAGGCGGCAAAGAGCCGCTCTTACGGGGATGCGCCCGACAGCGCGTTGAACAGCCATTATACTTTCGAAAATTTTGTGGTGGGGCCCAGCAATCGTTTTGGCCACGCCGCGGCCCTGGCCGTTTGCCAAGCGCCGGCGCGCCAGTATAATCCTCTCTTTATTTACGGCCCCGTGGGTTTAGGAAAAACTCATTTGATGCAAGCCATCGCCCACGAGATTAAAAAACGCTGCCCGGATTTCCGTGTGCTTTATATTTCAAGCGAGAAATTCACCAACCAGCTCATCACAGCCATTCAGAACCGCTCCACGCACCAGTTCCGGAATAAATACCGGACGCTGGATCTTTTGTTGATCGACGACATCCACTTTATCGCGGAAAAAGAAGCGACGCAGGAAGAGTTTTTTCACACCTTCAATACGCTCTACGATGCCCACAAACAAATCATTGTTTCCAGCGACCGCCCGCCCAAAGATATTCCCGGATTAGAAGAGCGCCTTGTTTCGCGGTTTAGCTGGGGATTGGTGACCGATATTCAACCTCCTGATTTCGAGACTCGGGTGGCTATCCTGAGAAAAAAAATGGAAAAGGAAACGGTGGTTGTTCCGGATGATGTCGCCTTTTTTATCGCCAGCAAAATCCGGTCGAATATCAGGGAGCTGGAAGGGGCCCTTATCCGCGTGGTGGCTTACTGCACGCTTACCGGAAAGGCGCTTAATCTCAAACTTGCCCAAGAAATCTTACGGGATTCCTTGAAAGAAGAAGAACAAAAAATCAGTATGGAACAAATTCAGCGCATTGTGGCCGACTACTTCCATTTGAAGGTTTCCGATTTAAGAGCTAAAAGACGCAACCGGTCAATCGTCAGGCCCCGTCAAATTGCAATGTATTTGATTCGGTCGGTAACAACTCATTCTTTGCCTGAAATTGGGGAATATTTTGGGGGAAGGGACCACACAACCGTGCTTCATGCTTTTAATAAACTTGGCGCCGAGGTTAAACAGAATATACAAACCAAAAGACAAATTGAGGAGCTTGTGGATTTGTTGAAAAGAAGGGGTTAATTATCCACAACTTTTAATTTTTATAACTTTAATGTTTAAAACAAGTTAAAATATTTATCCACATACAAACAAAGCCTATTATTATGACGACTATTTTGTTAAAATATAAAGTCTTATTAGAAACAAAGGAGAATATTTATGGAGATTAAGATTTTAAAGAACACCCTTTCAAAGGTGTTGGGGAACGTTTCAAACGTTGCTTCTCAGCGAACAAACACACTCCCTATTTTAGGAAATATTCTCTTTGAGACCGTGACTCAAGATACTCTTCGAGTGATCGGCACAGATTTAGAGGTTGGGATTTCCACAAATATTCCCGCGCACGTGATCAAACCTGGAAGTATTACCATTCCCTCTAAAAAAATTTATGAAATTGTGCGCGAACTTCCCGAAGGAGAGATTGAGATTACAGTTGCGAAAAACAATGCCGTTAATATCAAGTCAGGAACCGCGTATTTTAAAATTATGGGCCTGGCCAAAGAGGATTATCCAAAATTCCCCGAATGGTCCAGCGAAGACGCAATAGAAATTGAGCAGTCCTTAGTTAAAGAAAGCCTCGGATTAACTTCCTTTGCAATTTCTTACGATGAAACACGTTATGTTTTAAATGGAGTTCTTATTTCAGTCAAAGGGAATCAAATCCGCTTTGTCTCCACAGACGGCCGCCGGCTGGCTTATATTGAAAAAGAGTTTAAGAATAAAAATAATCGCCACTTCGAGATGATTGTCCCTGTGAAGGCTGTGCAAGAACTTCTTAAATTGCTTGCTTGGGAAGGGACAATGCAAATTGTTTTTTCTCAAAATCAGGCCATTTTCAATTTAGGAGAAACTCAGTTGTTTTCCCGGCTTATCGAAGGGCATTTTCCAAATTATGAACAGGTTATCCCCAAGACGGAAAAAACAACTTCATCCGCAAATCGGGAGGAGTTTCTCCAGGCGATACGAAGAACAGCGCTTCTGACTTCGCCTGATTCACCCGCCGTCAAACTGGATTTTATCCGTGGCAAAATCCTTGTCTCTTCGCGCTCGCCGAATCTTGGCGAGGCCAAAGAAGAGCTTCCCGCCGAGGTGACGGGCGATGAAGTTGCGATAGGGTTTAATCCTCACTATCTTATTGATGTCTTAAAAAATCTGGATATTGAAACAATCTCTCTCTCGCTGACCGATCCCGATAAGCCGGGCCTTGTGCGCGGAAAGGACGGGTATCTCTACGTGGTGATGCCTATGCAATTGAATTAATGCAGGCCGTCAAAGATATTCTGCCCGCGGTTTTTCAAAATTTAATGACCCCTTTGGCGCTGAAAAGAAGCCGGCTTGTGGAAAAATGGCCGAGCATTGCGGGCTCTAAAATCAGTTCCTGCACCAAGCCTTGCCTGGGAAAAAACGGTGAGCTCTCCGTTTGGGTCGAACAGGCGGCTTTGGCCTTTGAACTCAATCAAAGATACAAACGCACGCTTTTAAAGCGCGCACAGGCGGAGCTGGGAGAAGAAGTTAAAACCGTCCGCATTTATGTGGGCCAGCTTCGTTAGAACATGAATTTACCAAAAAGGTTAATCCTCAATGACAAAAGCTTTAACTCAAGGAATTAAGAAGCAAAAAACGCTTATGCCTAAAGGAAAAAAAGAAGATAAAAAAACGCAGAACATCCGATACGACGCCACGACGATTCAGGTTTTAGAAGGCGTCGAAGCGGTCCGCAAGCGCCCCGGAATGTACATCGGCGACACGACGCTCCGCGGCCTGCATCATCTTGTTTATGAGGTGGTGGACAATTCCATCGACGAAGCGCTGGCCGGATACGCCACTCAGGTTCACGCAGTGATTCAGGAAGATTCGAGCGTGAAGGTCACTGATGACGGCCGCGGCATTCCCGTGGACGAGCATAAGACCCAGAAAAAATCGGCCCTGGAAGTTGTGATGACCACGCTTCACGCCGGCGGAAAGTTCGATAATAAGGCCTACCGGGTTTCAGGAGGGCTTCACGGCGTCGGTGTTTCCGTGACCAACGCCCTTTCGGAATGGTGCGAGGTCGAGGTTCGAAGAGACGGGAAGGTTTATCGCCAAACCTACCGCCGCGGGCATCCCGCAACCAAGGTTGTTGTGGGAGAAAAAACCAAAGAGCGCGGCACGACCGTCACCTTCAAGCCCGACAAACAAATTTTTGAAAATATCGAATTCAGCTACGACACGCTTTCCAACCGCCTGCGCGAGCTTGCGTTCCTCAACCGGGGAATCCGGATCACGATTCGCGACGAGAGGAACCGCAAAGAAATCAAAGAGCATATTTTTCTGTATAAAGGCGGGATCTCCGAATTTATCGAATACCTCAACCGCAACAAAAATCCGTTGCACAAAAAAATCTTTTACGTGGACAGGAACAAGGACAACGTGGAAGTCGAAGTCGCTTTGCAATACAACGACTCCTACAGCGAAGATGTGTTTTCGTTTGCCAATAATATTAATACGGTCGAAGGCGGGACCCACCTCAGCGGATTTAAAACGGCGCTCACCCGCGCGACCAATCAATACGCAAAAGGCAAGGACCTTTTGAAGGGGATCGAGGGCGCGCTTTCCGGCGTGGACCTTGCAGAAGGCTTGACCGCGGTTATCAGCGTCAAGATGCCGACGCCGCAATTTGAAGGACAAACCAAAACCAAACTCGGTAACGGCGAAGTGGAGGGAATCGTTTCCTCTGTTGTTTACGAAGGGCTGACTGGTTTTTATGAAGAGAATCCGCCTATCGCCAATAAAATTGTGGAGAAGGCGGTGCTGGCGCTTCGCGCGCGCGAGGCCGCCCGAAAGGCCCGCGAACTCACGCGCCGCAAAGGAGCTTTGGAATCCGCGTCCCTGCCGGGCAAACTTGCGGATTGTTCGGATGAAGATCCTAAAAACTGCGAGCTTTATCTTGTTGAGGGAGATTCCGCCGGCGGCTCCGCAAAGCAGGGCAGGGACCGCAGGTTTCAGGCCATTCTTCCGCTTCGGGGGAAAATTATCAACGTAGAAAAGGCGCGGCTCGACAAGGTCTTATCCAACGAGGAAATCAGGACCATTATTACGGCGATCGGAACAGGCATTGAGGCGGAGTTTAATCTTGAGAAACTTCGCTACAACAAGATTATTTTGATGTGCGACGCGGACGTGGACGGAAGCCACATTCGGACGTTGCTGCTCACCTTTTTTTACCGTCAAATGCAGCGGCTCATTTCAAACGGGCACATGTATATTGCCCAGCCGCCTCTTTACAAGGTTAAAAGGGGAAAACAGGAGCAGTATATCCAGACTGAAGACAAACTCAACGAGATGCTCCTTGATTTCGGAAGCGAGGGCGTGAGCGTGCGCAAGGACAAAAAAAAGGCGGAGTATTCCGGCAAGGAATTGCGCGACATTTTGAATCTTGTCCAGGCGCTGGAGGATCTTGAAAGGTCGCTGACAAGGCACGCCATCCGGATTGAGGCCTATTTGGCGGCCGCGGATCCGCAAAAAGGTTTTCCGAGTTTTCTTGTGCGCGTCCCCGAAGAGCACTTTGAGACGTTTTTATTTTCGCAGCAGGAAAAGGAAGATTTTATTGTGAGGTTCGGAAAGAAAAAACCCAAAGCTCCGTCGTCTCCGGATGCCCCGGAAGACGGAACCGCTCCCGCGGTTGATCCTTTTGAGTGGACAGAGATCCCCGAGTCCGGGGAATTCGACAAGGTCCAAAAGAGACTTACGAAATACGAATACGAGCTTACGGACTTTTTGGGAAAAGAAGGCGTGAGTTTTGAGGTTTCGGAGGAAAAGAAAAAACAGTCGCTCGCGTCCCTTGCCGCAGTTTTAAGGCGGATCAAGGAAAGGGGTAAAGAGGGAATGGCCCTGCAGCGTTATAAAGGCCTTGGGGAAATGAATCCTCACCAGCTTTGGGAAACGACGATGGATCCCGCTTCGCGGACCGTGCTTCGCGTGACGCTGGAGGACGCGGTGGAGGCGGATGAAATTTTTACCGTGCTGATGGGAGATCAAGTGGAGCCGCGCCGCCTTTTTATCGAAAGGCACGCCAGGCTTGTACGTAATCTCGACGTTTGATGCGCTGCAGGGCCTGCGAATAAAAACCTTATCTTGCGTCATCGCGAGAACCCAGCGGCGAAGCCCCACGACAATTTTGAGAATCCTTTAAACGAGAGAATAAAATAGGAATTATATATGCCCGACGATATGAATCTTTACGCAATGAATGAAAAAATAGTCCCGACCCCAATCGAAGACGAAATGCGGCATTCATACATTGACTACGCAATGTCCGTCATTGTCGGCCGGGCTTTGCCGGATGTCCGCGACGGGCTCAAGCCCGTTCACCGCCGCATTCTTTATGCGATGAATGAATTGGGGCTGGCGCACAATAGGCCTTATAAAAAAGCGGCGCGTATCGTCGGAGAAGTGCTCGGGAAATATCACCCGCACGGCGATATGGCGGTTTATGACGCGCTGGTGAGGATGGTCCAGGATTTTTCCCTGCGCTACCCGCTCGTCGAAGGCCAGGGGAATTTCGGATCGATCGACGGCGACAATCCCGCGGCGATGCGGTATACCGAGGCACGGCTTTCAGCGATCAGCAACGAGCTTCTGACGGACATCGACAAGGAGACGGTGAGTTTCACGCCGAATTTCGACGAGTCCTTGGAAGAGCCGACGCTTCTGCCCGCGCGCCTGCCCAGTCTTTTAGTCAACGGATCGAGCGGAATCGCGGTGGGAATGGCGACGAATGTGCCGCCGCACAACCTTAGAGAAATCGTGTCGGGAATTATCGCCACGATTGAAAATCCCGCAGTCACGATCAAGGAACTTTCCAAGATTATCAAAGGCCCTGACTTTCCGACGGGCGGATTGATTTTGGGAAGAGACGGGATCAGGAGCGCTCAAGAGACGGGGCGCGGCCGGATCGTGGTGCGCGCGAAGGCCGTGATCGAAACTTCGAAAACGAAAAAAGACGCGATTGTCATTACGGAAATCCCTTACCAGGTCAACAAGGCCAATTTGATTCAGTCGATAGCGCATTTAGTGGAGGCCAAAAAAATAGAAGGCATCCACGATATCCGCGACGAATCGGACCGCGACGGAATGAGGGCGGTGATCGAAATCAAGCGCGACGCCGTGCCTCAGATTGTTCTGAACCAGCTCTACAAACACACTCAGATGCAGGAAACCTTCGGCGTGATTATGCTGGCCTTGGTCGACGGCCAGCCGCGCGTGCTGACGATCAAACAGGCGATTGAGCATTTTATAGAATTCCGCGTGGAGGTGGTGATCCGGCGTACCCGCTTCGAGCTGGAAAAGGCCGAAAAGCGCGCGCACATTTTAGAAGGCCTCAAGATCGCGATTGCGAATCTGGATAAAGTCATCAAGGTGATCCGCGCTTCAAAAAGCCCGGAGGCCGCGAAACAAGGCTTACTGGAGAATTTTAAACTTACGGAAGTCCAGGCGCAGGCGATTTTGGAAATGCAGCTCCAGCGGCTGACGGCCCTTGAGCGGGAGAAGATCGACGAGGAATACTTGGGGCTGATCAAAAAAATCGAAGATTACCGCGCGGTGCTCAAAAGCCGCAAAAGGGTGCTGGAAATCGTAAGGGCCGAATGCGAAGAATTGGCTAAAAAATACGGCGATGAAAGGCGGACCCAGATTGTGGCCGCGGAAGAAGAAATTGAAATCGAGGATTTGATCGCCGAAGAGGACGTTTTGATCTCGATCTCGCACGCCGGATATATCAAGCGGATTCCGGTTTCGATGTACCGCAAGCAGCGCCGCGGCGGCACGGGCGTTACGGGGGCCGGAATGCGGGACGAGGAAGATTTTATCGAGCACATGTTTTTGTCTTCTACGCACGACTCGATCCTTTTTTTTACGAATAAGGGCCGCGTCTATTGGCGGAAGGCTTATGAAATTCCCCAGGCGTCGCGACAGGCGCGAGGCAAGGCTATTGTGAATCTTCTTTCGCTGGGCCAGGACGAGAAGATTTCAAGTTTCCTTCAGGTCAAAAAATTCAATGACAAACAATACGTCCTGATGGCCACCAAAAACGGGATCATCAAAAAGACGAACCTTGTTCACTATTCCCATCCGCGCACTACGGGAATTAACGCGATCACTTTGCGCGACAAAGATGAGCTTGTATCCTGTAAATTGACGTCCGGAAAAGACGAAATCTTTCTTGCGACACGCACCGGGAAGGCGATTCGTTTTTCAGAAAAACAAGTCAGGGATATGGGCCGCACCGCCTCGGGCGTCCGCGGCATCCGGCTCGAGAAAAAAAACGAAGTGATCGCAATGGAGATTGCGGATTCTGAAGCGGTGTGCTTAAGCGTGACCGAGCTCGGTTTTGGCAAGAAGACGAAATTCAAAGAATACCGCGTCCAGTCGCGCGGCGGGAAGGGAATTATTAATGTCAAAGTCACGTCGAAAAACGGTCCCGTGGTTAATGTCCTGACCGTTCACGAGGAAGACGAACTGGTTATTGTCACCACCGGCGGAATGGTCGTCCGCTGCCCCGTGAGCCAGATTCGGACTTCCGGAAGAAACGCGCAGGGCGTGCACGTCATTCGATTAAAAGACAAGCAGCGCGTCGCCGCCGCGATCCGCGTCGTCGAAAAAGAAGGAGCGGAATCCGCAGAGGGGTCCGATCAGCTTGAACTCCAGGAAGAAGACGAGCAAGAGGAAAAATAATCGGCGGGGAGTTCACCTGTGCTTGATCTTAAGTGGATACGCGAAAATACAGAGAAGGTCCGTAACGGATTAGCCGCAAAAAATACCCCCTTTGATCTTGACCGCCTCCTAAAACTGGATCAACAGCGCCGGCGCCTCCTTGCCGAGGTCGAGCAGCTCAAATCCCAGCGCAACAACGCCAACGACGCCATTGCCCGCTATAAAAAAGAAGGCCGTAACGCGGAGGCTGAAGCCCTTATAAGGGATTTAAAGACATTATCCCAAAAAATAAAAGAAATTGATGACGAAGTGGGGTTTATTTCTTTAGAAACCGATAAAATTTTATTAATCATCCCAAATATTCCACATAATACAGTTCCTGTGGCGAAAGGTTCCAGCGGGAACAAGATCGTCCGCTCCTGGGGAGAACCCAAAAAATTCACTGATTTTAAGCCTAGGGATCATCTGGAGTTAGCAGAGCTGGCGGTTGATATAGGCTGTCTTCAAATGGAAACAGGAAGCAAAATCACGGGCTCCGGTTTTCCGGTCTTTTTTGGACTTTGGGCGAGACTCCAAAGGGCCTTGATCAATTTTATGCTTGATTGGCACACCACGAAGCACGGGTATACCGAGGTTTGGCCGCCTGCGCTGGTGAATCGCAAGTCAATGACCGGCACGGGGCAGCTTCCCAAAATGGAAGAAGATATGTACCGGTTAAAAGACGAGGATTTTTTTCTTGTCCCCACGGCCGAAGTTCCTGTGACCAATATTTTACGCGACGAAATTCTTAATGAAGAAAATCTGCCTAAAAAATTTACGGCCTACTCTCCCTGTTTCAGACGGGAGGCGGGCTCTTATGGAAAAGAGACGCGCGGCCTTTCGCGGGTCCATCAGTTTGATAAGATCGAGCTTGTGAAATTTGTGAAGCCGGAAGACTCCCAGGCCGAGCTGGAATTCTTAGTCAAAGACGCGGAGGAGGTTTTGCAGGCCCTCGAGCTGCCTTATCGTGTCGTCCTGCTTGGGAGCGGGGATTTGAGCTTCGCGGCGGAAAAATGTTACGACTTGGAAGTGTGGGCGCCGGCGACGGAGAAATGGTTTGAGGTTTCAAGCTGCAGTGTTTTTGGGGATTTTCAGGCGCGCCGGATGAACATTCGATTCAGGCGCCGGGCGAATCAGAAACCGGAGTACGTTCACACGCTAAACGGTTCGGGCCTGGCGCTGGCGCGGATTGTCTTATGCCTCCTTGAAAATATCCAGACCCGAGACGGGATCCGAAGCGCGGAACAATTCCCGAAAGCGCTAAGGCCTTATCTGGAATCGCGGTTAGGATAAATTTCTAAACTTTCTGCTGAAATTCGCGGTGAAATCCGCGATAATCTTAACAAGAAAGAGGGGACGAGCGCCCGCCGCGAAGTTTGGCGGGGAAATCGTTTCCGATCCGTCAAACTGATTTTAGGAGGGCTCGCCTAACTGGTATGGCAGCGGTCTTGAAAACCGCCGTCCGCGAGGACTTGGGGGTTCGAGTCCCTCGCCCTCCGATATTATTCGATCTGGAGGGACTTGCCCTCTGATTTATTTTTTGTTTCCCATTCCTCTTATCGCGGAGAGTTGGCCGAGTGGTCTAAGGCGGCGGTTTGCTAAACCGCTGGGGTGGTGAAAGCCGCCCTCGAGCGTTCGAATCGCTCACTCTCCGCCGATCTTATATGATTTGAGTCCTCGGAAATTCTTGATCTCTACAAACGGGGCCTTATCCTGAGCGAATCTGCCTGCCAGCAGGCGCAGCGAGTCTTAGGTTCTTAACGAATGAGCCCTTTCGACTCCACGCGATAAACCAGGACTTGGTTCAGGGTTCCGGCAGTTTTTCGTGGTTTGCATTTTTCCCCCCAGCCGTGTTATTTTTTCCGCTTTCTCGCCTTTCGAATAAGAATGACGCTGAAAAAAACTTCCTTATGCTAATAGCCTTCTATCCCTGCGCGAGATCTCAAGCGGAATTATGTTATAATACGGCCTTTTCTGAGGGAGAAGATGGATCATTTAGAAAAACTCGAAAGCCAGTCCGTTTATATCTTGCGGGAGGCCTACAGCCAATTTAAAAACCTCGCAATGCTGTGGTCCATCGGCAAAGACAGCACAGTCCTCTTATGGCTTGCCCGCAAGGCGTTTTTCGGCCACGTCCCTTTTCCGCTGGCGCATATTGATACCGCCTATAAAATTCCTGAAATGATTCAATACCGCGACAAGCTGGCCCTGGAGTGGAAGCTGAATATGATTTACGGGCAAAATGAACAGGCGCTCCGCGAGAAGCAGACCTTTCCCGACGGCGCGCTGGACAGGATCTCCTGCTGCCGGACGCTTAAAACAGACGCCTTGAGGAATACGTTATCCGGCCAGTGGACGCGCTACCGGCTGGATCATCGGCAGAAAAAATATGTCCCGGATAAAAATAAAGAGCCTTATACCGGCGTCATTGTCGGAGTGCGTTCGGATGAAGAGGGAAGCCGCTCAAAGGAGCGGTATTTTTCACCGCGCGATAAGCGAAGCGATTGGAATGTCGGAGACCAGCCGCCCGAACTTTGGAACCAATTTAAAACGGATTTCGCTCCAGGGACCCACGTCCGGATCCATCCGCTTCTGGATTGGACGGAACTGAATATTTGGGAATACATTGACCGCGAGAACATCCCGGTCGTTTCTCTTTATTTTGATCACGGAAAAGGGGAAAGGTACCGGTCGCTCGGCTGCTACCCGTGCACGTTTCCCGTTCCATCGACCGCTAAAAACGTGAAAGAAATTATCGCCGAGCTCAAGACCGGAAAATTCGCCCATGTGGCCGAACGAGCCGGCCGCGCGCAGGATAAAGAAGACGGCGGCGGACTCGAGACCCTGCGCCGCGAAGGTTATATGTGAGCCGGCCCGCCCATTCCGCTATGAAAAAATCTTCAAATGAAAAAATGAATATCGTGATTGTCGGCCACGTGGATCACGGCAAGAGCACGGTGATCGGCCGGCTCCTTCACGACACCGGTTCTCTTCCCCAAGGCAAGCTGGAACAGGTCCGCGCGGAGTGCGCCCGAAACGCCAAACCTTTTGAGTACGCCTTTCTTTTAGACGCCCTTAAAGATGAGCAAGCTCAAGGGATCACCATTGACAGCGCCCGTTGTTTTTTCAGGAGCCGGAAGAGGGAATACCTCATCATTGACGCGCCGGGGCATATTGAATTCCTCAAAAATATGGTGAGCGGCGCGGCGCGCGCCGAGGCGGCCCTGCTTGTGATCGACGCCAAGGAGGGCGTGCAGGAAAATTCCCGCCGGCACGGTTATCTGCTTTCCATGTTGGGCATTCGCCAGATCGCGGTTTGCATCAACAAAATGGATCTTGTCGGCAATGACGAAAAAGTTTTTAGAAAGATTGAGAATGAATACCGGAAATTTTTGAAGCAAATTGATATCGAACCCAAATTCTTTATTCCGATCTCCGCCCTTAAAGGCATAAATATTCTGCCCGAACAACCCAAATTTGCATGGTTTTCAGGGGAATCGATTCTTGAGGTGCTGGATTCTTTTGAAAACGCCAAGAGCCTTGAGGAAAAACCCTTCCGTATGCCGGTGCAGGCGGTCTACAAATTCACCGAAGCCGGGGACGACCGGAGGATCATTGCCGGTAAGATCGAATCCGGCTCGATCGCGGCCGGAGACAAGGTGGTTTTTCTGCCTTCCAACAAGCGTTCGGAAATCAAATCGATCGAAGCATTCAATGCGGCGCCGCGCAAAAAGACAGCGGCCGGTTATTCGGCGGGCTTCACCTTGAAGGAGCAGATCTATATCAACCGCGGGGACATGATGTGCAAGCTCGAGGAGCCTCCCCCGTGGGTCAGCACGCTGATCCAGGCGGAAATTTTCTGGATGGGCAAGGAGCCTATGGCCCTTGATAAGGAATACCAATTGAAGATCGCGGCCGCCAAGGTCCCGGCGCGGCTCCGGAAGATCAAAAAAATTATCGACGCCTCGGATCTGAAAAAAAGAAAAAAAAACCGCATTGACCGGCACGACGTCGCGCAAGTTATTCTGGAGTGCGCTTCGCCGGTCGCCTTTGATCTCGCAAGCAGCATCGAAGCCACCGGCCGGTTCGTGATCGTGGACAAATATGATATTTCGGGCGGAGGGATTATTTCCGCCCTGGTCAAAGATGATCAGGCTGAGGTCCGGGAACAGGTCCAGAAGCGCGAAATGAAATGGGATTTCAGCATTGTAGATCCCAAGGCACGCGAGGCCCGCTACGGCCACCGCCCCAAGCTGATCCTGCTCACCGGGAAAGTCGGGGTCGACAAAAAATCGATCGCCAAGGAAGTGGAAAAAATCCTCTTTGAACGAGAGGCAAAAACATATTTTTTAGGCATTGGCAATCTGCTGCGCGGGCTGGACGCGGATCTTGAAAAAGACCGCTCCGCGCGAAGAGAGCACGTCCGCCGGCTCGGGGAAGTCTCGCACCTTCTGATGGATGCGGGCTTGATCGTTCTTGCAACCGCCAGCAATCTTAATGATGAGGAGCTGAGACTGCTGCAGGAAGTGGCGGACCGCGCGGATATGTTTATTGTAAACGTGGGAGAGAATAGTTTCCGGGAAGGGATTGTCGATTTAAACTTAGATCCTCAAGATGCGGTCAATAAAAACGCCAAGAAAATCCTGGCCCTGCTTGAATCCGAAAAGGTTCTTCGCTCATCTTCAGAAACGGCGCTTTGATCTTAAAGATTTTCGAACCGTTATCTCCAGCCCGCCCCGTCTGTTTTTTATTTTTTATTTTACACCCATCGCGCAAGGCGGCGCCGGTTCATAAAAAGGATTGAGGATTAATTTGCCAAGGCGGGTTGTGGTGACGGGAATGGGCGTTGTCTCCCCGATCGGCATCGGGGTTCCCGCGTTTTGTAAAAATCTTTCCGGCGGGATTTCCGGGGAAGGACGCATTACCTGTTTTGATTGTTCTAATTTTCCCGTCACGAAGGCCTTTGAGGTAAAAAATTTCGAGGCGCGCGCCCACAAGGCCCATTTTTTGGATCCTTTTATTCAATACGCCGTCGCCGCGGCGGGCGAAGCGATTCAAAACGCCTATTTTGATCCCGAAACCATAGACCGTTACCGGATCGGAATCTCAGTCAGTTCAAGCAAGGGCGGAATGCATACGCTGGACCGGTTTAAGGAGCGGTTCGCCAAACACCCGAGCGCTATTCTTGGCGCTCGGATTTATTCCAATACGGTTCCGAACTTTGCGGCCCAGTGGATTGCCCGGCGCTGGAAGATCCAGGGCCCGGCCAAGTGCTACGTTGCGGCCTGCGCCACAGGCACGGTTGCGGTTCTTGAGGGAGCGCGGATGGTTTCCGACGGCGTGGTTGATTATTGTATCGCCGGCGCCAGCGACGCCTCGATCGTACCGCTCCTTTTGGCAGGATATAAGAAGATGAAAGTCCTGGCCAAGGATTCAATGAGGCCTTTTGACAAGCGGAGGAGCGGTTTTTTAATCGGCGAGGGAGCGGGGATCGTGTTTCTTGAAACGATGGAAAGCGCAAAAGCCAGAAACGCCCGGATTTATGGAGAAATTTTAGGCGGCGCTTACGGAATCGACTCGTCCGATCCTCTCCATTTTAAGAAGGAGAACAATACGCTGGAAAGAACGCTGCGTGACCTCATGAAGAAAACGCGGCTTGATCCGCGAACGATCGATTACATCAATCTGCACGGCACAGGAACGTTGAGCGGCGACATTTACGAAACGGATCAGCTTAAAAAAGCGTTCGGGCGCGAGGCCTGTCGCATTCCGATGAGCTCAACCAAATCAATGACCGGACATATGCTTGGCGCCTCGGGCGCGGTTGAGATTATCGCGTGTCTCCTCGCAATGAATGAAGGCTTTATCCCTCCCACGGCCGGTCTCGAAGAACGTGACCCTGTCTGCGATCTGGATTACACGCCCTTAAAGGCACGCAAGGCCCAGGTCGAAACCGCGGTCTCTCTTTCAATGGGATTTGGAGGGCATATCGCCGCCATTGCCCTTGCCCAGACAAAGCGATGAGCGTTCTTCAGGTCTTTGAGGAGGAGCTTGCCCTTCTTCGCGCCAGCCATTCGCACCGCAGCTTGCGTTTCCTTTCCGATCCCAAAGGAAAATATGCGTTCCTGGACGGCCGGGAAATTTTGCTTTTTTGCGGCAACGATTATTTGGGATTGGCCCATCATCCGCGCCTGATCCGCGCCTTCAAACAGGCCGCGGAACTTTACGGCGTAGGGGCCGGAGCCGCTCGTCTGATTTCCGGCACCACGGATCTTCACACCCGGCTTGAAAAGGAAATCGCAGACTTCAAAAAAAAGGAAAAGGCCCTTCTTTTTACCGCAGGCTATCTTGCCAACATTGGAGTCGTAAGCGCGCTTGCGAATGAAAAAGACGTTATCGTGATGGATAAATTATGCCACGCCTCGCTGATTGACGGGGCCAGGCTGTCCGGGGCCGCGATCCGCGTTTTCCCCCATAAAAATTACAGACGCTGTTTCGAAATCCTTGAGAAAAGCAAAAATTACCGGCGGCGGGTTTTAGTTTCCGATACCGTGTTCAGTATGGACGGAGACTGCGCGGATCTGAACGAGCTTGCGAGGCTGAAAAAAAAATATGAGTGCCTGCTTATTCTCGACGACGCGCACGGCACGGGAGTTCTCGGCGCGGGGGGACGGGGAGCGGTTGAAGAGGCCGGACTCGAAAATGAGGTCGACGTCATTGTCGGGACTTTGTCGAAGTCGCTGGGGTGTCTCGGCGGCTTTGCGGCAACTTCTAAAACCATCTGGGAATACCTGATCAATCACGCCCGGCCGTTTATTTTTGCAACGGCCCTTCCGCCTGCGGTGTGCGCAGCGGCTTCGCAGGCCTTGCGCCTTATTCGAGAGGAACCGGGGCTGCGGGCTGATCTCGCGCGAAATGTCCAAAAAATGACGCGGGGGCTTTTTGAGGCAGGCCTTTTGCAGGAAAAGATTTCTTCTCCCATTTTTCCCATTCTTATAGGTTCCGAAGAAGACGCCCTTGCGGTCTCTGATCGTCTCAGGGATCAGGGTTTTTTGGCGCCGGCCATCAGGCCGCCTTCGGTCCCGAAGGGAAAGGCGAGGCTTCGCGTGACATTGAGGGCGGATCACACGGAAGAAGATATCGAACGCTTTCTTGGGGCGTTGGTTTCTTGCCTGGGGAAAAGCAAACAATCTCCCATAGCCTAAAGATCCCGGCTGTGCGATAATGACGCGCAACACCGACACGCGTTTCTTGAAAAAAGGACCCATCGATTGAAATTTGACCGCTTAGCAAATCATCATCTTACCAGTCAGCGGGACTCCTGCAGAAGGCTCGAAGAAATTTTCCTTAAATCCACGGGGTTTTGCAGCGTATTGGCGTTAGGCATTTTGTTTTATCTTACTAAAGGAAATTGGGCAGGGCTTGTTCAAAACAAGAGGGAAGCAGGATTGTGGGCCGGGGTAGGCGGCCTTTGTGTTTTGAATCTTCTTTTGGGCGTTTCAGCCTTGCTTTTCCGCAAGCGGTGGCTTGAGCTTGAGAGAAGGCTTTTGTGCGATGATCTCACCGGATTGATGAACCACGCCGGATTTGAACAGGCCCTTGAAAATGAATTGCGGAGGGCCGGCCGTTATCATTTTCCAATCGCGCTGTGTTTTTTGGATTTGGATCATTTTACTTCCTGCAATGAGCAGTTTGGCCGGGCTCGGGGCGACGAGGTATTAAGAACATTCTCCCATTTTCTGCAGGGGCATACCCGCTCCTCGGACATTCTAACCCGCGTTGAAAACGACACTTTTTGCATTGCGCTTCCTCACACCGACCTTGTCCGTTCTGAAAAACTTCTTTCCCGCCTTCTCATTCAGGCCGAGGAGAAAATGGATATCGGTTTTAGCGCAGGCATCACTTCTTATCAAACCGGCGAGGAGAGGAAGGAGTTTTCTTCTCGCGCTCAAGCGGCGCTGGACCAGGCCAAACGCCAGGGCAAGAAACGGATTTGCTGTATCGCCGGCGGCCAGGACAGCCCTGCGGTTTTAAGTTTTTAATCTCCATGAATCTCAGCCGCGATTTCGAAAAAAGAGGCAACTGGCTTTTTAGGCGCCGCAGTTATTTCCCGCTGCTGATCCTTCCTTTGCTGCTCGCTGCTTTAAGGGACTCCGAATATATCGGCCGGCATTTTGGGGACGGAGTGCAGACGGTATGGGAAATCTTTTGTATTCTTATTTCCTTCAGCGGCCTTGGGCTGAGGATGCTCACGGTGGGCTGGGTTCCGGAAGGTACATCGGGCCGGAACACCCAGGGCCAACTTGCCAAATTTTTGAATACCCAAGGCCCTTACTCGATGATGCGGCATCCGCTTTACCTTGGAAATTTCATGATCACCCTCGGATTTGCCTTGTTTGTTCAGGTGTGGTGGTTCGTCGTTATGTTTTCGCTCCTCTTCTGCCTTTTTTATGAGCGGATTATTTTTGCGGAGGAGGCATTCCTCGAAAAGGAATTTGGAGAAACTTTCCAAAAATGGGCCGACGCAACGCCCGCGTTTTTCCCCAATCTGCGGAAGTGGCGCAGGCCGGCGGCCCGATTTTCGTGGCGTATGGTCTTGAAACGCGAATATTCAACTTTCTTCGGCATCATCGCCGGGTTCGTCGCCATTAAATTCTTTGCTGAATTATTGGGGAACCACGAGCTTGAATTCCGGCCGGTTTGGATTTTCTTTTTGAGTATCGGCTTTTTTGTTTACATTGTCCTTAGGACGCTGAGGAAGAAGACCCGGCTCCTGCACTGCGAAGAGGGCCCGCCGCTCGTTTAAAAATCAATCGTTGTTCTGATTTAAAAGCCTTTGTCCCCGGCCCGCTCGTCAGGGCGGAAGGCGAAAAGCTGCAAGAAATGCAATCGGTGAAGACGGCCGTAAAAAAAAAGGCTTATAAAAAGCGATCCTTAGAAGCCAAAGACAAAAAATACGTGTGGCATCCTTTTACCCAAATGAAAGATTGGGAGAAGGAAAAAATCACGATTATTCGCAGCGGCAGCGGCGTCTGGCTTGAGGATATGGACGGCAAACGTTATTTGGACGGCGTTTCCTCCCTTTGGTGCAATGTCCACGGCCACCGCGTCAAAGAAATCGACGCGGCCGTCAAAAAACAACTTAACGCCATTTCTCATTCCACCTTCCTTGGGCTTTCCAATGGCCCCGCGATCCTGCTTGCCGAAGCATTAATCCGTATCGCCCCGGCGGGATTGGCGCGGGTTTTTTATTCCGACTCCGGTTCCGAGGCCGTTGAAATTGCTTTGAAGATGGCGTATCAATACTGGCGCCAGACCGGCAAACCCGCCAAGACCAAATTTGTCAAGCTGGTCAACGCTTATCACGGCGATACCCTGGGATCCGTAAGTGTCGGAGGGATTGATCTTTTCCACGAAATTTACAGGCCGCTTCTTTTTGAGACCTTCAGCGCCCCTTCTCCTTACCGGTACCGGTGGCCGGGAGGAAGTGAGGCCGACAGGGTCCGAGACGAGGCCTTGAGCGGGCTTGAGAAGGTGCTCGCCCGGCATCATCAAGAAATCGCGGCGCTTGTCTTGGAGCCTCTGATGCAGGGCGCGGCGGGAATGATTGATCAGCCCTCCGGCTACATTTCGCGTGCAAGGGAACTGACCAGAAAGTATAATGTGCTGCTTATTGCCGACGAGGTGGCAACTGGTTTTGGGAGAACGGGGAGCTTGTTTGCAAGCCGGCAGGAAAATGCGGCCCCTGATCTTATGGCCGTCGCAAAGGGGTTATCCGGCGGGTACCTTCCCCTTGCTGCGACCCTTGCAACCGAAAAAATTTACAGCGCTTTCCTGGGAGAGTACCAAGAATTCAAAACTTTTTTCCACGGCCATACATTTACGGCCAATCCCTTAGCGTGCAGCGCCGCGCTTGCGAGCTTGAAGCTTTTTGGAAAAAACAGGGTCCTGGAAAAACTGGAACTCAAAATCAGTCTTGCGCAGCGAAGGCTTGCGGATTTTTATAACATTCCGATTGTCGGCGATATTCGGCAGGCAGGATTTATGATCGGCATTGAGCTTGTGAAGGACGCGAAGACAAAGGAGCCTTTCCCCTGGCGCGAAAAGATAGGCCTTCGCGTGACCCGGCGCGCCAAAAAAAAAGGTGTGATCCTGCGCCCGCTGGGCCCGGTGATTGTTTTGATGCCGCCTTTAACGATTTCTCATGAGGAATTAAATTTTCTGCTTGATGTCACCTATGAATCCATTCGGGAAGAAGCGGAAGATCAGTGAGCCGTTCAAATCACAATGACGATCCATCACGATCCTCGGCGGATTGCACGTTCCTTTAACTCAAGCGAGGTCTGAAAATGGGATCAGGCATTTTTATTACGGGGACCGATACAGGAGTCGGGAAAACAATCGTTGCCGCAGGTTTGGCGCTGGCCTTGAAGGCCCGCGGCATGAAGATCGGCGTGATGAAACCGGTGGCGACGGGCTGTGTGGGAACCGACCGCCAGTTAATTTCGCAGGACGCGGTTTATTTGTTCGAGGCCGGTGAAAACGAATACCCGGCTCTGACCAGCCCGTGCCGCTACCGGAACGCTTTGGCGCCTCACGTGGCCGCCGTGCTTGAAAAGAAGGAAGTCGATCTCAATCAAATCCGGCGGGCCTATCAGGAACTGCAAAAGCATTATGATTATATTATCGTGGAAGGAATCGGCGGGATCCTCGTTCCCATTGCCAAAGATTATTTCGTGGCGAATTTAATAAAAGAATTCCGTTTGCCTGTTCTGATTGTGGCCCGCGGCGGGCTGGGGACGATCAATCACACGCTGCTTACCGTAGACGCCGCCGTCCTCCGCGGTTTTGAGATTTGCGGCATTGTTTTTAACCGGATCTCCGCGGTCAATTACTCCATTGCCGAGATTACCAATCCCAAAGTGATTCACGACCTCACGAATATCCCCGTGCTCGGCTCAATCCCCGAGATGGAGGATGTCGACGTCGAAACCTGCCGCTACGGAAAGCTCAGAGATGTTTTTCAGGAGCGGATTCAAGTCGACAGGATTTTAGGAAGCACGAGTCTTTAATCGTTTTCAAATAATTTCCGGGAAATTTTATGGACAGAAAAAAAATCCTTGTGGCCATGAGCGGCGGAGTGGACAGCTCGGTGGCGGCGGCCTTGTTGAAAGAGGAAGGCCACGAGGTGGCCGGAGCTACGATCCGCACCTGGGCCTCGGAGACGTGCGCGGACCGTAATACCAAAACGTGCTGCGGGCTTACGGGAGTTGAAGACGCGCGCGAGGTGGCGGATACTTTAGGCATTCGTTATTGGGTTTTTAATTTCGAAAAAGAGTTCAAGCAATACGTCGTGGATTATTTTACCGCCGAATACCTCAAAGGCCGCACGCCGAATCCCTGCATTGCCTGCAATGAGCACATTAAATTCCGTCTGTTTCTTTCCCGCGCGCGCCAGCTTGGCTACGATTTTATCGCCACCGGCCATTACGCCCGTCTGGATTACGACGCTCCAAACGAAGCTTTTTTTCTTTCAGAAGGCCTGGACAGCTCCAAAGACCAGTCTTATGTTTTGTTTCCTCTGGACAGCGATGTTTTAAAACATCTTACGCTTCCGCTGGGCCGCTACACGAAGGCTGAGATCCGAGCCGAGGCCAAAAATAGGAATCTTTGCGTCGCGGACAAGCCCGATTCCCAGGAAATTTGTTTTATCCCGAGCAATGATTACGGGACGTTTTTGAAACGCGAAAAACCAGAGGCTGCTCAGGCTCAATCTCGAGGCGCAATCCGCACAAAAGACGGAAAAATCTTAGGCGAACATTCGGGATTTTTTCATTATACAAGAGGGCAGCGAAGAGGATTGGGAGTCGCCCACTCGGAGCGGCTTTACGTGATCGATACGGATCCTGAAAAAAACGAAATTGTGGTCGGCGCCAAGGAGGAGGTCTTCAATCGTACCTGTGAAGTGGGAAAGGTCAACTGGTTCTTAAATCCGGGCGAGAGGCTGCATTTCCGCGCTCAGGTGAAAATCCGTTCCCAGCACAAAAAGGCTCCCGCAGCGCTGGAAGTCGGAAGCGATTATAAGTCTGTAAGAGTTACTTTCGACGAGCCGCAAGATGCCATCACCCCGGGCCAGGCCGCGGTTTTCTACGACGGCCCGCGCGTTTTGGGAGGAGGCTGGATTGATTCCTTTGCCTGAGAAATACGAGAGCCTTAAAAAGATTCTGGCTTCCTATGAAAGCGTGATCATTGCTTTCTCCGGGGGCTGCGATTCCGCGCTGGTGGCGAAGGTGGCGCGGGACGTCCTCGGACGTGAACGGATAAAGGCCGTGACCGCAAAGAGCGAATCCCTGCCGCAGGCCGAACTCAAAGAAGTGGAATCCTTGAAGGATCAGTTTGACATTGACCATTCCTGGATCGAAACGCGGGAGATTGAAAATCCGAATTACGCCGCCAATCCCGCCAACCGCTGCTACTTTTGCAAAACGGAGCTTTATACTCAGCTTACAAATCTTGCCGGCCGGTGGAAGATCAAAACGATTGCCAATGGAGTGAACGTAGACGACCTCGGCGATTGGCGTCCCGGGCTGGTCGCGGCGGCGGAGCATCAGATTAAAAGCCCGCTTGTGGAGGCGGGCCTTATCAAAAGCGAGATCCGGGAAATTTCCCGCGGACTGGGGCTTCCGACTTGGAATAAGCCCGCCGCCGCCTGCCTCTCAAGCCGTTTTCCTTACGGCGAGCAAATTACGCCGGCCAAACTCCGGCAAGTTGATTTAGGCGAGGCTTTTTTAAAATCGTGCGGATTCCGGATCGTCCGGCTCCGGCATTTTGGAAATGATGCGAAAGTGGAATTAGGAAAAGAGGAATTGGCCCGTCTCATTTCGGATCCGGCGCTCACTGAAAAAATTTCCTCAAAATTGAAGCAGCTCGGGTTTGAATCCGTTGAGATTGATCCGGAAGGGTATCGCCAAGGAAAATTAAACGACGGGTTGAAGATTCAAAACTGACGTTCCCACTGTAGGGGCGTACCTGCCTCGCTCGCCGCAGGTCCGCCGAAAGGCGAGCCGGCAGGTTGCCATACGCCCTTAAAATTGATTCTGCAGGGGGCAATAAAATTATTTTTTTTATTGAAATCAACAACACACAAAATCATGTCACCGGGAATCCTTCTTAAATCCAAAAAAGAATCGAGCCTGCTTTCCTGCAAGATCCGCCGCCCGTTTCCACCGGCAAAAGTCAGGATCCCTTACGATGATTTTTCAGGGCCTC
Source organism: Candidatus Omnitrophota bacterium (assembly GCA_023247035.1). Taxonomy (GTDB): domain Bacteria; phylum Omnitrophota; class Omnitrophia; order Omnitrophales; family Aquincolibacteriaceae; genus JAHFHG01. Next base: position 38,651 of record JAHFHG010000005.1, on the reverse strand, counting down.
CGGCGGTTCCCTGCGTCGCCCTCGGCGCGCGCGTGAAAGTCGGAGAAACGATCGCGCTTCCTTCCGGCGGCGAATCTCTCGCGATTCATTCCAGCGTGGCGGGAGAAGTGACGGGCCTCGGATTTTTCCCGCATCCTTTAAAAGGCATTGCTTCCGGTGTTGAGATTACTTCCGATTCGCGCGACAGCCGGCTTGCCGAAATCGGCGTTGAAAGAAAAGGCTGGGAGATTTTTTCCGCGGAAGATTATTTGAATCTTTTTCGCGACGCGGGGCTCACGGATTTCAAGCGCGAAAATATGCCCCTTCACGTAAAAATCTTGAAACATCGGGGAATCCGCACGATGGTGATCAACGCCTGCGAATCCGATCCTTACGTGAGCGCGGCCCAGGCGTTAATGATGGCGCATCCTTTGGAACTTTTGAAGGGCGCGGAGATTTTGCGGCGCGCGGCGGAGGCGGAACGGGTCATGATTGCGACCGAAACGGATAAGATGGAGTCCGCGGAGATCCTGAAGAGCAAGATTTATTTCCTCAAGTGGAAAAATTTTGAGGTCCGGATCTTTCCGTCCCTATTTCCTCAAGACGAGCCCTCTTTGCTCATTGAACAATTTCGCTCCAAGGAAACAGAAGATTCGATCGCTGTCTTTGAACCGGCCGCCGCGTTTGCGGCTTACGAAGCGGTCGCGCTTCAGAAGCCTTTTTATGAAAGGGTCGTGACGGTGGGCGGAGAATGTATCGTGGAACCACAGAATGTTTGGGCGCGCATCGGAGCGGATTTTGAATTCTTGATTAAAAGCGCGCGGGGTTTGCTTCGCCGGCCAGAGAAAATCATTATGGGCGGGGCGATGAGGGGAATGGCGCAGGAACATCTTGCCGTGCCGGTCATCGCTTCGACCTCGGCGGTCCTGGGGCTTCCTCCGGAAATTGCCAAGCCCGGGCGAGTCGAACCGTGTATCCGGTGCGGGGAATGCGTGGCCCATTGCCCGGTTGAAATTTCTCCCGTGATGATCACGCTGGCCGCGGAACGGGATCTTTTCGAAACGGCCCGCGATTACGGCGTCGAGCGCTGCATCGAATGCGGAAACTGCTCTTACGTGTGCCCCTCGAAGCGCCCGATGCTGGAACTTTTGCGTTATGCTTCTTCGCGCATTTCCAAGCCGGATCCCGAGCCTGCGCAATTTGAAACGCAAAATTCTAAAACAAATGTTGAAACAGCCGTTACTTCCTCTTATGGAGAAAAATAAACTTTTCTTTTTAGGCCTTATGTCAGGAGCGGTTCTTTCAATGCTCTTGATCCTGCTGATCAAGGCCGCCGGCGTTTCGATCCCGCGCTTAGGTTCAAAATGCCTTTTTAGCAAGGCCGAGGAGAAAGCTGTTCTATCGGATAACTCAGCCCAGCTGGCCGCGCCTTACCGGTATGTCGATAAAGCCCCGGTAACCCTTATCGAATATGCGGACTTTCATTGCCCTTACAGCCGGTTGGCGGCTGCGAGCGTGAAAAAAATAATGACGCAGTATCCCACGACAGTCCGTATGATTTTCCGCCATTTCCCCAATGCGGGCTCTTCTCCCGGCTCCGGCGCGTTCTTCACTCACGAAGCCTCGGCGTGCGCTTATGAGCAAGGAAAATTTTGGCCGTTTCACGACGCTGTTTTTGATCTCCCAGAACCTCCGAAGGAATTGGATCTTGCGCGTATTGCCCAAGGCGCAGGCGTCGAGCCGAACCGCTTTCAAGAATGCCTGAAAAGCGGAAAATACCGGAAGGCTATTCAGGAAGAAATCCGGCGGGCCAAGGAAGATAATATTTTCGGAACGCCCACTTTTGTGATTAAGGTCGCCAATGAATACCGGAGCTCGGGCACGTTCGTGCCGGAGCAATTTGAGCAGCTTATGGAGAGTATTTTGAATCCCAAGAGGGGAAATCAAAATCAGCCCGCGGCTCCTTCAAGGGCTGCGCCGCGGCAGGTTTCCCCGGAGCCGAAGAAACCGGTTTTCTTCAGTGATCTTGAGGGGAAACCTTCGAAGGGCCCGCAATCCGCGCCGGTTACGCTCGTCGAGTTCAGTGATTTCCACTGCCCTTTTTGTAAAAGGGTAGGCCCGACGCTCGATAAACTGCTGGAAAATTATCCTAAAAAAGTCCGCAGAATTTGGCGGCATTTTCCTTTGAGTTTTCATCAGGGGTCCCAGCGGACTCACGAGGCGTCTCAGTGCGCGGCCGAACAAGGAAAATTCTGGGAATATCACGACAAGCTTTTTGAAAATCAGGCGGCCCTGGCCGAAGGCGACGCCGTCTTGAGCCGTCTGGCGGACGAGGCCGGGATGAAGAGAAAAAAATTCGAGGAATGCCTCGCCAAAGGGAGATACAAGGATTCGGTTAAAAAGGATATCGCGGCGGGCGAGGCTGCCGGGGTCAGAGGAACGCCGGCGTTTTTTATCAATGGCAATCCTGTTTCCGGGGCTCAGCCGTACGAAAATTTTGAGAAGATTGTTCAAAACGAGTTGGGCGGGACGGCCAAAAAATCCTAAGGGTCTTTCATCAAAGATAACCCTTTTCATTCTTACAATGACGGAAAGAAAAACAAAATTTGCACAACTCAAGTTACATAAGACAGACGCTTTGCCGGCATTCCAATGACCCCTTACCGCACAACTTTTCCGCCTCATATCAAAGCGTTTGATTCCGTGCCTCAGCGATTCTGGATTACGGTTGCGGCTCTTATTCCATCGCTTGCGAGCGCTTTTTTTTGGTTCCGCTGGGATGCCGCAAGGATTGTCTTCACCGCGGTTTTGACGGGGCTGGTTACGGAATTCCTAAGCGCGCGTCTGTTTGGGAAAAAGCCGGCATTTTATAACGGGTTTACAGTTTTATCCGCCCTTCTTTTTTCAATGCTGATGCCGGCCGGCATTCCCTTTTGGAGAGTCATTCTTGGCGGCTTCGTGACGGTTTTATTCGGGAAGGAAATTTTCGGAGGCTTGGGCGCAAATCCGTTTCACCCGTCGCTTCTGGGCGCCGGTTTTTTGTGGGCCATTTTCCCGGAAGGGATGAGCCGGACTCCAGAGCCGCTTACCGGAATTTTGACAAATCATCCGCTCAGCCTTGACGGCGGGGGATTGCCGGCGCCCGGTCTTTTTTTGGGCCACGACGCCGGGATGATCGGTGAAACGAGCGCGGCCGCGCTTTTAGCCGGAGGGTTGGCGCTGATCTGGAAAAAATATATCGATTGGAGGGTCCCCGCCATTTTTTTAGGGGCCCTCTTTTTGTTTTCTCGCGCGGCGGGCTTGGATCCCTGGAAGAATCTTTTGTGGGGCGGCGCTTTTTTCGCCGCCTTTTTTTTCATCACAGATCCCGTCACGACGCCGTCGACTCAAAAAGGAAACTGGCTTTTTGCGCTGGGGGCGGCCGTTTGCACGGTTTTTATGCGCCGGGGATCGCCCTCCGGCGGGATTATTTTTGCCGTCCTTTTCATGAATGCCTTAACCCCGTGGATTGACGAATGGGTTCGCCCGAAGCGCGCCCGGGCTTCGATTCAAAACCCATGAAAACGCGCCCGCCGCATTTTTTCACTTTCCCGCCGAAGGAATTTTTCATCGAAATGTTCCGCCGCTTATTTTTTATTCTTTTTCTTGCGGCCTTAGGCGGCCTCGTTTATCTCGTTCGATTTTTAAAACAAGGCGGGGAGCTCCGATTCCCGAGCGGTCTGGAAGCCCGCGCGAAACACGGGCCGGCTTTTCAAAAAGAGCCGCCCGGAACTCAAGTTAAGAATAAAGAATCTTTTCTCGATCCATCCGTCAGTCGAAAATTTCTGAGGTATTTTCAAGCCGCGTCGGAAGAACATTCTCCCGGCCTTTCTTATGAAGAGCAGTGAACGGGCATTTTTAAATATAGTTTTAGCCGCCCTCCCCCTTTTAGATAAAGCCGATTCTTTTTCTGCGGCCTTGAAAATCTCAGGGGTTGTCGTATCAATTTTTTGGCTCACGATATTTTTTTTCAAAGTAAGCCGGCCTCTGTTTCCTAAAAAAGGGCTGGGAATCTCAATCGTCCTTTGGATTGCGGCGTGGACAGAAGCGGCTCTCACGTATACCGCCGGCGAGGGCCTTAGCCCTTTTTGCGCTTTGAGCCTTCTGTTGCTCCTCTCCTTTTATTTTATCAAGGAATTGAAACTCAGCGCTCCGGATTCTTGGATCGCAAGCCCGGGCTCTGCGGTGCCGAGGGGGATCGGTTTTGCGGCGATTTTGATTTACCTTGGAGTCAGCCGAGAAATTTTCAGGAACGCAGGCACTCTTTTTTTTGATCAACCTGCCGGCGTCTTATTTCTGATTGCGTTTGCGGCCTGGCTGTGGCAAAACCAGCCGGGAAAGGAAATCGTAAAGTGAACGGCCTCTTTTTTGCCGCGGTCAGCCTCGGGCTGCTGATGTCTTTGGAGAAGGAAAAACGGGAAGAAATTTCTTTAAAAAACTTTTTCCATATTATCAAAGAAGGCGTCGAAATTTTTGCCGCCAGCGCGCTGGCGGCCGTTCTTTGCCGCTGGATTCTTTCCGTCCTGCCTTTGGAGAAAATCCGAAACGGGGAATTCTTGATCCTGCTTCTCCTGCCTCTCGGTTATGAGCTTCAGCGAACGCAAAAAAAATCTTGGGCTTTCTATATCACGGCCGCGGGATTTTCCTTTTTGGCTGCGGAAAGAAGCCGGAGCTTTTGGGATTGTGTTTATTTTTCCGCGTTGCTCGCCGCGGCGGCCTCGCTTTTTCAAATTTTGCTGCGAGGCGTGAGGAGCCGTTTGGCCTTGACGCCGCTTCCGCGCAACGGGGAAGGCCCGGCGTTTTTATTTTTCCTAGCGGCTGTCATTGCATTGATCTTGAAGGCCGTTTCTATTTTCCGGATCAATCCTTAAAAAGGCAAAGCGAAAAGGAAAAAGCGCAACCTGGAAGTTGAAATCGAAATATTCCAAGCGGATTTGCCGCCTTTAATTTTTTATCCTTTTGCCTTTTTAATTTTTCTTTCGGCTTTGCCTTAACCCCTGGCGGTTCCGCGCGGCCGTGCTATACTTTGAAAAAAGAGGAGAAAACGTATGCCCATTGAAGCGATTTTGAATGATGCGATCGAAAAACAGGCCTCGGATATTCATTTAAGCGTGGGCCGTCCGCGGTCCCTGCGTATTCACGGAGCGATTGTGTCGATGGACGATAAACCGCTCACGCCGCAGGAAACGGAATCCCTGGCGCGGGAAATTACCACGGAGGAACAGCGCAAAAAAATCGAGGAAGTGGGCGGGATTGATTTTGGTTTTTCGTATAATGAAAACGCGCGTTTCCGCGTTTCCTGCTACAAGCAAAAGGGAACTTTTGCGATGGTCCTCCGCCAGCTCCCTAACCGTTTTTATACATTTGAACAGATCGGGCTTCCGGCGCAGCTTAAGGAACTTCTCTCGCGCCCCCGCGGGCTTATTCTCGTCACCGGGCCTACCGGATCGGGAAAGACAACCTCGCTTGCCACCATGCTCAATCACATCAATGAAAATTACGCGAAGCACATTATTACGGTGGAAGATCCTATCGAATTTATGCATCCGCACAAAAAGTCCATTGTCACCCAGCGCGAAGTGGGCGAGGACGTGCCCAGTTTTTCCGAGGCGGTGATCAAGGCGCTCCGCCAAGACCCGGACGTCATTTTAATCGGTGAAATGCGCGACATTGCGACGATGGAATCGGCGATCCGCGCGGCCGAGACCGGGCATCTTGTCTTCTCCACGCTTCACACCACGGGCGCGGCCAGGACCGTGGACAGAATTATTGACGTGTTCCCGTCCGGCCAGCAGGCGCAAGTCAAGATCCAGCTGGCTTCAACCCTTGTCGCTGTGGTCTCTCAGACCCTGCTTCCGCGCATTGATACCTCCGGCCGCATCTGCGCGTTTGAAATTATGATCGCCACGCCCGCGATCCGCAATCTGATCCGCGAAGGAAAAACGTATCAAGTGGTCTCGGAAATTCAAACAGGAACCCGGTTCGGGATGAAAGCGCTGGACGATCATTTGAAGGAAATGTATCAGGCCGGGATGATCAGCTACGACTCGATGATTGATGCGGCCCAGGATCCGCGCGAACTTGCCGAGCGCGCTTCCCGTACCGCGGTGTCGGGGAAAAAGTAGGCTTTTCGCTATACCGCCAATTCTTCTTTTTAAGTAAGAAGCCGTATTTATAACCGGCTGCGGTAAGGATTAATAAAGGACAAACCAAAACAAAATCCTTGACCGCAGAGAACAATTCGGGTATCTTAAGCCCGCGTTTTGGGAAAGCCAATCCAAGAATCCACGCAAAAAGCTTTGAATCCCTAATTCAAATTTGAAGAAGAAAGCCTCACTATTTTCGCTTATTAGCCATACAATCGAAAAAATGAATCCTGCCGAACTCTTTGCCCCTTTGAAATGAAACGGACCCAGCATAACGGACACGAACCGTCCCCAAAAGCGCTCCAAGAAACGTCCCTCAAGAAACTCCTTTTGGTGGACGGAAACTCTTTTTGCTACCGGGCTTATTACGCGATCCGGTCACTTTCGAATTCCAAAGGAGAACCGACTAACGCCCTTTATGGATTTATCACGATGCTGCGCAAGCTCTTCAAAGAGGAGGCGCCTCACAGCATTGCGATCTGCTTTGACCGGCACGAGCCGACATTCCGCCACGAGCGGTTTAAAGATTACAAGGCGCACCGCAAGCCGATGCCCGAAGATTTGGTCTCGCAGATTGAGCCGATTAAAAAATTTTGCCGCCTCTCGGGTTTTGCAATTTATGAAATGCCGGGCTATGAGGCCGACGATTTGATCGGGACGCTTGCCGTCAAAGCGGAAAAGAAAGGGTATGAAATTTTCATCGTCACGGCAGACAAAGACGCAATGCAGCTTGTAAGCGAGCACATTAAAGTTTTGAATCCTCACAAGGAAAGCCGGATTTACGATTCCCAAAAGGTGAAGGAACGTTTCGAAGGATTGGGCCCTGAAAAGGTCGTCGATGTGATGGCCTTAATGGGAGATGCCTCCGATAATATCCCCGGCGTTTCAGGCGTCGGCGAAAAAACAGCCCTCAAGCTCATTCAACAATTTGGATCCGTAGAAAATCTCATCCGCGATCTTGGAAAAATTCAATCCAAAACCCAGCAGGAACTTTTGAAATCGAATATCGAGAAGATCCGCCTTTCCAAAGAGCTCGCCACGATTGACACGAACGCGCCGATAGAACTTAACTGGGGCCAACTCCAAATGACCGAGCCCGACCGGGAGGGCCTGAGCGAATTTTATAAACGCTTTGAATTCCGCGCCTTTTTGAAGGAAGTGACGCCGGCCGGCGCCGTTCAGGAAGAGCAAAGGTCTTATCAGCCGGTCCAGACAGAAAAGGAACTGGAAGAATTTATTGCCAAACTGAAGAAGGCCGAGGCCTTTAGTTTTGATACGGAAACGACCGCCGAAGATCCGGTCTCGGCCGCGCTTGTGGGCCTGAGTTTTGCGTGGGATCCTTTCCGCGCTTATTACATTCCTGTTTCTTTTCCCAAGGAACATCAAGGTTCCGGGCTCCCTATCGAAAAAGTTTTAAGCGGTTTAAAGCCGGTCCTCGAGAATCCCAAACAAAAAAAGTACGGGCAAAACATTAAATACGATTGGATCGTGATGAAAAAACTCGGGATCACAATCCGGGGCATTGAATTGGATACGATGGTCGCAAGCTACCTGGCCAATCCCATCAAGCTGAACCACAATTTGGATGAAATTACCCTGGAGTTTTTGGGCGTCCGCAAGATCACGACACAATCCTTAATCGGGAAAGGCAAGGCTCAAATTACAATGGCCGAGGTCCCGCTCGAGCAGATTTCGCCTTACGCCTGCGAGGACGCGGACTGCGTGTTCCGGCTTGCGCCTCTTTTGAGGCAGAAGCTCGAGGAGTTGGGCTTGATGAAGCTTTATAGGGAAGTGGAAATGCCGCTTGTGGAAGTGCTTGCCAAAATGGAAATGAACGGCGTGAGCCTTGACCGTGATCTTTTAAAGAAGCTCTCGGGCGAGGCGGGCCGCGACCTCGAGCTTCTGACGCGCGAAATTTTTTCCCTGGCCGGAGAGGAATTCAATATCAACTCACCGAAACAGTTATCCGAAGTGCTTTTTGAGAAGTTGAAACTGCCCGTCGTCCGCCGGACCAAAACCGGCTATTCCACCGACGTGAACGTGCTTGAAAAATTGTCGCCGGACTACGAGATGCCGAAAAAAATTTTGGAATACCGCGAGAAGGCCAAGCTTAAATCCACGTATCTTGACGCGCTTCCCGAAATGATTTCGCCTCGCACGGGACTTGTGCACACTTCTTACAATCAAACCACGACCGTGACCGGGCGGCTTTCCAGTTCTGACCCCAATCTTCAAAACATTCCGATCCGCACCGAAACCGGACGGATGATTCGCAAGGCCTTTATCCCCCGCCCGGATAAAAAGGGGCCGCGGAAGATCCTTTCGGCGGACTATTCTCAAATCGAGCTCCGGATCCTCGCCCATCTTTCGGGAGACGAGAACTTGACCGAGGCGTTTGGCGAGGACCGCGACATTCACAAATTCACGGCGGTCCTGCTTTACGGCGTCAAGGAAGCGGACGTCACGCGCGAAATGCGCAATGCCGCGAAGACCATTAACTTCAGCATTATTTACGGCAAAACCCCGTTCGGTTTGTCTCAAGATCTAGGGATTTCGGTTTCCGAGGCCGACGGGTTCATTGAAAGTTATTTTCAGCGCTACCGGGCCGTCAAAGATTATCTGGAAAATCAAAAAGAGCTGGCCCGCAAAAACGGTTATTTAGAAACCCTTCTCGGGCGCCGTTCTTATTTTCCCGAGATCCATTCCAAGAACCTGCAGCTTCGCCAGTTTGCCGAACGCGCCGCAATCAATGCTCCGATCCAGGGTTCCGCCGCGGATTTGATCAAGCTTGCGATGATTGCGATCCAGAACCGGCTTGAAAGCGAAGGCCTCGAGAGCCTGATGATTATGCAGGTCCACGACGAGCTGGTCTTTGATATGCTTGCCGGCGAATCCGGAAACCTCACGGCTTTGGTCAAAAAGGAAATGGAAGAGTCTTATCAACTCCGCGTGCCGCTGCGGGCGGATATTTTTGTCGGCGATTCATGGTACAAAAACTGAATCCGAAAAATTCCGGCAAGGTGATTGTGGGGATTACGGGGGATTTTGGATCCGGCAAAAGCACGGCGGCGCGTTTTTTCGGAGAGCTTGGGGCGCGCGTCATTGATGCCGATAAATGGGCTCACCAAGCCCTTCGCAAAAATTCGCCGGTCTATCCGCAAATCGTAAGGCAATTTCAAGAGGCCTGTGACGCCAAGGGAAGGGTCGACCGTAAAAAAATGGCGCGGCTTGTCTTTAAAAACCCCCGGCGGCGAAAAAAGCTGGAAGCGGCCATTCATCCTTACGTGCTGGATCGAATCCGGCGGGAGATTGAAAAGGCCGGGGAGAAAATCATCGCGGTCGAAGCGCCTTTGCTCTACGAAAGCGGTTTTGACCGTTTTTGCGATAAAACCGTGGCCGTCACCGCGCCTGTAAAATCGGTGTACGGACGGCTTAAGCAAAAAGGATACACGCCGGCGGAAATCGAAGCCCGTCAAAAGGCTCAGCTGGCCGCTGAAGAAAAAAAGAAACGTTCTGATTTTGTTATCGATAATTCTGGAAACTACCAACAAACCCGACGGGAAGTGAAAAAAATTTGGAAGTCTCTACGTCCCGTTTTTGAAAGGAGATCATAAAAGAAGATGGCTAAAGAAAAGATGCACTCAACGAAGAAAATAGATCCTGCTGCCGGGGCGAACCGTCCGGTGAATGGAATGAACGGTGACGATGCGGATGTTCAGATCCGCGCGCCGCAGCCCGGCGAAAAAACCTTTGACGTCGCGGGCCTGAAACGGCTCAAGGTCAATGAGCTTCATGAGCTGGCCCGGAAATTCAATATCGGCCCGACCTCGGGGATTAAAAAGCAGGATCTTATTTTTAAGATCCTGCAGGCGCAGGCCGAGCGGTCTGGGCTTATGTTTGGAGAGGGAGTCCTGGAAATCCTGCAGGACGGATTCGGGTTTTTGCGCTCGCCCAATTATAATTATCTTCCTTCTCCCGACGATATTTACGTTTCCCCAAGCCAGATCCGGAGGTTTAATCTGCGCACGGGTGACACCGTAAGCGGCCACATCCGCCCGCCCAAGGAAGGGGAGCGTTACTTCGCCCTTCTGAAGGTGGAAGCGGTGAACTTCGAAGATCCGGAAAGCGTCAAGGATAAGATCGCTTTCGATAATCTGACGCCGCTTTATCCGGAAAAAAGAATCATGCTCGAGACCACGCACGATGAAATCTCAATGCGCGTGATGGATCTTTTGACGCCGATCGGCTGCGGCCAGCGCGGATTGATCGTGGCCCCGCCTTACAGCGGTAAAACGATCCTTTTGCAAAAGCTCGCCAACAGCATTACCCGCAATCATCCGGAAGCTTACTTGATCGTGCTTCTGATCGACGAAAGGCCAGAAGAAGTGACGGATATGCAGCGTTCGGTGAAGGGAGAAGTGATTTCCTCCACCTTTGACGAGCCCGCGGAGCGTCACGTTCAAGTGGCCGAAGTCGTCTTGGAAAAGGCCAAGCGGCTTGTCGAGCACAAGCGCGACGTGGTCATTCTCTTGGACAGCATCACGCGTCTTGCGCGCGCTTACAATACTGTCGTCCCGCACTCCGGCAAAATTCTTTCCGGCGGAGTGGATTCGAGCGCGCTCCACAAACCGAAGCGGTTTTTCGGCGCGGCCCGCAATATCGAAGAAGGCGGGAGCTTGACGATCATCGCCACGGCCTTGGTGGATACGGGCTCGCGGATGGACGAGGTTATTTTCGAGGAGTTCAAAGGGACGGGCAATATGGAGCTCCAGCTTGACCGTAACCTGTTCCAGAAGCGGATCTACCCGTCGATTGACGTGAAGAAATCCAACACGCGCAAAGAAGACATTCTGATGCACCCCGACGAGCTGAACCGCGTGTGGCTGCTGCGGAAGGTTTTAAACGAACTCAATCCCGCCGAGGCGATGGAGCTTCTTGTGGACCGGCTTTCCAAAACAAAAACGAACGCCGAATTCTTGATGAGCATGAATAAGATGGACAAATAATCCGGCGCGGAGAAAATCCGTGCGCGGAAATTTAAAACGGAGAATAAACGATGAAACAAGACATTCATCCCAAATACGGCCACGCGTCCATTCATTGCGCGTGCGGCAACGTGATTGAAACCCAGGGCACGCTTCAAGGAGTGGTTCAGGTCGAAATCTGCTCCGCCTGCCACCCCTTTTTTACGGGCAAGCAAAAATTGATGGACACCGCAGGGCGCATTGACCGGTTTCAGAAAAAATTCGGCTCCCGCGTGGCTTTGGGCACTCAGAAAAAAACGAAAAAGTCCGCCGCGGCGCCGGCAAAAGAAAAACTCCCGCTCAAAACTTCTCTGAAAGATCTCAAAAAAGAAACCGAATAAGCGATTGCAATCACGGAAGCATCTGCGGGCATGACAAAGCTTTTGAGCCGTCTTGAAAAAATCAGGCAGAAAATCGCAGGGCTCGAAAAAGAACTTTCGGATTCTGCGGCCGCGAAAGATCCGTCCCGGTATCAGAAGTTTGCAAAGGAGCTTGCCGAATTAAGGCCGGTCGCCGAAGGCTACGACGCCTACCTTAAGCTTGAAAGGGAAGAAACGGATATCGGGCACGCATTGCGGGAGCGGGATTTGGATCTGGAGATGAAAAAACTGTACGAAGAAGAATTAAAGAGCCTGGAGGCCCGGAAAAGCCGGATTCTCGAAGAGATCGAAGGCCGTCTTCTCAAGGATTCCGATCCCAACTCAAACCGGGACTGTATTATTGAAATCCGCGCAGGGACCGGCGGCGAAGAGGCGGCGCTGTTTGTCGCGGATCTCTTCAGAATGTATTCGAAATTTGCATCGAATCGAGGGCTGGGACTCGAGGTGATGAGTTCCAATCCGACGGGCAAGGGAGGATTTAAAGAAGTTATTTTCAGCGTCGCGGGGAAATCGCCTTATTTATTTTTTAAGTATGAAAGCGGGATCCACCGGGTGCAGCGCGTGCCCGAAACGGAATCCAGCGGCCGCATTCATACTTCGGCGGTTACCGTTGCGGTGCTCCCTGAAGCGGATGAGACGGAAGTGGAAATCGATATGAAAGATCTGAAGATCGATGTTTTCCGGGCTTCGGGCGCTGGCGGCCAGCATGTGAATAAAACGGAGTCCGCGGTCCGGATTACACACCTGCCGAGCGGGCTTGTGGTCAGCTGCCAGGATGAGCGCTCCCAGCACAAGAATAAAACCAAGGCCCTGCGCGTTTTAAGGGCGAGGCTTTATGATGAAATGCAGCAGAAGCATCAGCGCGAAATCGCCAAGCAGCGTAAAGAGCAGGTCGGAACCGGCGACCGCTCCGGAAAAATCCGCACTTATAACTTTCCCGATCAACGGGTTACGGACCATCGAATCGGTTTGACTTTGCACAGCTTGGATGATATTTTAGACGGCCATTTGGACGAGCTGATCCAGGCTCTGGAAAAAAGTGAAAAAGAGCGGAAACTGACGGATGCCGCATGAATCCTCTCTTTCAGGCAACTCTTTCCAAGGTTTTCTCCAAGCCCGCGCCCTTTCAATCCTTTAGTATCGAAGAAATTCTCGAGTGGGGAAAAAAAGAACTGGAATTTCTTGGAATTCAAGAAGCGGCCGCGGAAGCTGAGAAGCTGCTTCGGGAAGTATCGGGCTGCTCCAGGCCGGCCCTTTATCTTAAAGCCAAACAGCCGGTTGAGGCGAAACATCTGAAGCAATACCGGCAGTGGATCCGGCTCCGGAAAAAGAGGATCCCTTCCGCTTATATTTCGGGCGGGGCGTATTTTTGGAATGAATATCTTGAAGTCCGCGAAGGGTGCTTAATCCCGCGTCCTGAAACCGAAGTTTTGGTCGAGCGTTTTATCGACGTCGCCGGATTTTCTAAAGAAAAAAGTTTTCGGTTTTTGGACTTGGGGTGCGGCTCCGGCGCGATTGGGATTGCGCTTTTGCGCTATTTTCAGAATGCCCGCGCGACTTTCTTGGATATTTCCGAAGCCGCGCTTCAGATTACGGGCAAAAATTTAGCCCGTTACGGTCTTTTAGCCCGTTCGGAAATTCTGCGTTCGGATTTGTTCGAAGCCGCGCGAAACGTTTCTAAGGTAAATCCGAAAAAGTGGGATGCCATTGTTTCCAATCCTCCGTATCTTTCAAGACGGGACTGGGAAAGCGTAGAACCTGAAATTTTTTTTGAGCCCCGGCAGGCCTTGGATGGCGGTGAAGACGGACTGGTCTTTTACGACCGCATCCTTCGCGAGGCGGCGGAATTTTTAAATCCCGGAGGATGGCTTGCGGTGGAGGTCGGCCAAGGGCAGGCGGCAAGCGTGGCCGAAAGAATGCAAAGGAACTCCTTTAAGGAAATACGGATCTTTCAAGATTACAGCAAGATCGAGCGGGTTTTAATGGGGCAGGCCAATTGTTGAAAATGATTCATGGATAAAATTGTCATTACCGGCGGGCGGAAACTCAAGGGCGAGGTTGCAATTTCCGGCGCTAAAAATTCAGCCCTTCCGATCATTGCGGCCAGCCTTCTGAGCGAAGAAGAGTCGGTCATTGAAAATGTTCCGGATTTAAGGGACATCCAAACCATGCTGCGGCTTTTGAGGGCGCTTGGCGCAAAGGCCCAGTATGAAAACGGAACGGTGACCGTCAAGCCCGGAAAAAATCTCAATCCCGTGGCGCCGTACAAGCTGGTAAGCACGATGCGCGCCTCGGTTTGCGTGATGGGGCCGCTCCTTGCGAGAATGGGACAGGCGGAAGTTTCGATCCCCGGCGGGTGCATTATCGGCCCTCGCCCGATCGATTTGCATATTAAAGGACTGGAGGCCCTGGGCGCGCAGGTCGAAATCCAGCACGGTTATGTCAATGCCAGGGCGCCCAAGAAGTTAAGGGGCGCGGATATTTTTCTCGGAGGTTCCTTCGGATCTTCCGTGCTTGCGACCGGCAACGTCATGATGGCGGCGGTGCTGGCGCAAGGCAAGACCACGATTGAAAACGCGGCCTGCGAGCCTGAGGTGGTGGATCTGGCGCGGTTTTTAAAAAAGATGGGCGCAAAAATTATCGGGGAAGGATCGCCGATCCTCGAAATTGAAGGGGTTAAAAAATTGCGGGGGATACGGTTTGCGGTGATCCCGGACCGGATCGAAGCCGGGACGTATCTTTTTGCGGCTGCCATGACCGGCGGGGATGTTCTGATCAAGAAAACAGAACCGGCTCATACTCATGCGGTGGCCGATAAATTGAGACAATCGGGCGTGCGTATCGATAAAGGGAAAATGACGCTGCGGGTCAGGCGCAACGGCCGCCTGAAACCGGTCGATGTGACGACGTTGCCTTATCCGGGTTTCCCTACCGACCTTCAGGCGCAGATGATGGCCTTAATGTCAATCACGCCCGGGATCAGCGTGATTACGGAAAAAATTTATCCCGACCGTTTTATGCACGTCAGCGAATTGAACCGGATGGGCTCTAAAATTTTTCTGGAGGGCAACAGCGCCATTGTCCACGGGGTGAAGCGCTTGAGCGGCGCGCCCGTGATGGCCTCGGATCTCAGGGCGAGCGCGGCCCTTGTTCTTGCAGCGCTTGTCGCGGAGGGGACGACGGAAGTCCACCGCGTTTATCACCTGGACAGGGGATATGAAAAGCTGGAAACAAAATTTTCTTTCTTAGGGGCGTCGATCCACCGGGAAAGAGAATGATGGAAATGCAAAATACGAAACACGAAATCCCGGCCCTTCCGGGCGGCAGGCAGGCGAAATACGAAATAAATTCTAGCTTGAGTTCTAATAAACCAAATTTTGAAAACTCGAATTTCGAGATTCAAATTTCGTGCTTAACCTTAATGAAGGAGGTTTGACTTGGCTGTCCATATTCGATTAAAACGTTTTGGGACCAAAAACCGCCAGCAGTGGCGCATTGTGGTCAGCGACGCAAAGATGCCGCGCGACGGCCGGTTTATCGAAGAGATCGGGTCTTACGATCCGCTTCCCGCCGATGAAAAGTTCGAGGTCAATAAAGAGCGGCTGGACTATTGGCTCAAGCAAGGGGCTCAGTTGAGCAGTGCTCTTCGGAGTCTTTTGAAGCGCGCCAAGAGGCTGAAAAAAGTTTGAAGGGTCATTGAAATGGCCTTTCAGATTGATGTGCTGACGATATTTCCGGATTTTTTTGAGGGGCCGCTTGAGGAGTCTCTCGTCAAACGCGCGCGGCAAAACGGCCGCGTCGAAATCCGGATCCATAATCTGCGGGATCACACCCGGGACAGACACAAAACCGTGGACGACAAACCGTTCGGCGGAGGTCCCGGAATGGTGATGAAACCTGAGCCCATTTTTGAGTGTGTCGAGGCCCTTCAGGCTAAAGAGAAGAAACCGGGATTAAAAAGCGCGGGCGGCCTCGGATGGGTCGTGCTCCTGGATGCCGGCGGAGAGTCCTTAACCCCGAAACTGGCCAAAGAGCTCTCGCGGCGGAAGCGTTTGATCCTGATTTGCGGGCATTATGAAGGCGTGGATTACCGCGTCCAGGAACGCCTTGCGGACCAGGTTGTATCCGTCGGCGATTTTGTAACGATGGGAGGGGAGGCGCCGGCCCTTTGTCTTATGGAAGCCGTGATCCGGTTTGTCCCCGGCGTTTTAGGAAATCGAGACTCTCTTAAAGAGGAAAGTTTTCAGCACGGATATCTGGAGTACCCGCAATACACACGGCCGCGCAAATTCAGGGGGTGGGAAGTGCCGGAAATTCTCGCTTCTGGAAATCACCGGGAAGTGGAAAAGTGGCGTCAAACGGTTTCCCGGCAGATCACCCGGAAAAAGCGGCCGGATCTGATGGAAAAAATTACTTTAATCAAGAAGGAGACTAATCTGTGAAAGCAAGGGAAGCCATTCAATTTGTTGAGAAAGAATTCTGCACAAAAGAGATCCCCGCGTTTAAAGTAGGGGACACGCTCAAGGTTCATATCCGCGTCAAGGAAGGGGACAAGACCCGCACCCAGATCTTCGAGGGTATCTGCATCCGCCGCCGGGGGACCGGAGCCGGAGCCAGCTTTACGGTTCTTAAGGAAACGCACGGGGATATTGTGGAGAAACATTTCCCCTTGTATTCGCCCAGCGTTGAAAAAATCGCCGTCAGCCGCAAAGGGAAGGCGCGGCGTGCCAAACTTTATTATTTGAAAGCGAAATAGTTTTCTATAAACCAAGGGTTTGCTTGCGGCGTATTGCAATACGCCGCAACGGCCCAAAGCGCGCCGCCGGCTTTAGCCTGGGGCAGCGGTTTTCCGCATCAGCAATACGTAGAACAACAAGTCTCAGTGAACGAATCTCTCTTTCAAAATTAAAAGGCCCCGATTTTTTGGACACGTCGACGACTGCGCGTCTTCTTCGCTTTGATTCTCTCCTCGCCGCGAAATCGACCGGCCGGTTCGCAGGCGTCGATGAGGCCGGCCGAGGCCCTCTAGCCGGCCCGGTGGTGGCCGCCGCGGTTATTTTCATCCGAACGAACAGCCTTCTTGGGGCCTTGCAAGGGCTCAATGATTCCAAACAATTGCCGGCCCGGCGGCGCGAGATCCTTTTTCAAGCCATTTTGAAAATCGCGCTGATCGGTGTCGGGGTCGTGGATGAAGAGCAGATTGACCGCCTGAATATTTTCCAAGCAAGCCGCCTTGCCATGAAGCGGGCGGTGCTTTCTCTATCTCGAACTCCGGACGTATTGCTGATCGACGGGAATGCCAGAATCGATCTCCCGTTAACTCAACAGACCCTTGTCGGAGGAGACGGAAAATCCGCAGTCATTGCCGCTGCCTCCGTTGTTGCAAAGGTCTATAGGGACGCCTGGATGCGCCACCTCGATGAACTGTATCCCGCCTATGATTTTAAAAATCACAAAGGCTACCCGACGCCGAGGCATTTACGAATGATTCAAAAAATCGGCCCTTCGCCGGTCCACCGGAAAAGCTTTTCACCCGTCCGCAGTTTTTTTGTTGAGAAAGAGTCTCGATGAAGCTCCAGCCTCGGGAAGAGCCTTTTCAGCTTTCTTTGGGCAGGCGCGGGGAAATGATTGCCTGGGGTTATCTGGTGCGCGCGGGCTTTAAAATTTTGGAAAAAAATTACCGGTGCAAGATCGGAGAGATCGACGCCGTCGCCCAAAAAAACAGACGGCTTTTCTTCATTGAAGTGAAGACGCGAAACTCCCCGGAGCGCGGGAGGCCGGAGGAGGCCGTGGGCCTTGTCAAACAAAAGAAATTGATCCATCTTGCCGAATGGTTTAGGAAAGAGAAAAAATTGGAAAAAATGCCCGTCTCATTTGCCGTTTTAGCGATCCTTTGGAATCAGGGAGAACCGCAAGTGCGTTTCATCGATAATGCCTTTGGGGTGAGCGATGAAAGCGGCGGGCTTTTTTAGATGCCCCAACTCCTGCGCCGGCTGCTGGGCGCGTTTGTCGACATCCATCCCGGGGAACGCAAAAAAACGTTCCTTATGTTCTGCAGCTTTTTTCTGATCATTGCCCTGATCTATATCCTCAAACCTGTGCGAAGCTCGCTTTTTTTGACCGAGCTGGGCGCCCAGAATTTGCGGTTTATGTATATGGGCGAAGGATTTTTTCTTATTCTTGTTGTGGCGGTTTACGTTTATTTATCCAAACGCATTCCTAAAAATATCTTTTCCGTTTTGGTGCCCGCATTTTTTATCTCGAATCTTCTTATTTTCTGGTTTTTGTTCCGGCGGAACACGCCGTATCTTTCCGCATTCTTTTATGTCTGGGTCGCTTCTTTTTCGATTACGATGACCACGCAGTTCTGGATCCTCGCCAATGATATTTTCAATCCGGCGGAGGCCAAACGTCTTTTTGGATTGATCATCAGCGGCGGCTCCCTCGGAGGAGTGATGGGCGGTTTTTTTACGCAGGCCGCCGTGCGCTGGCTGAAGACGGAGGATTTGCTTTTAGGAGTCGCCGGCCTTCTTTTCTTGTGCGGGATCCTGAACTTTTTGATCTGGAAAAAAGTCCCGGCGCGGGATTGGATGGACGCCGCGCCTTCCGATCCTTCCCCAGGCAAGTCACCCGACCCCCGGGAGAAGAGGCGCCAAGCTGCGAACTCGTCGGACTTCACGGTTACCTTGATGAATCCTGCGCGGCCTCAAATTGTCCGCCGTTCGTCTTACCTGATCATGCTTGCTTTGATCGTCATAATCGCCAAGATTGCCTCGACGATTATTGACAATCAATTCAGCCGCAGCGTCGAGCTGGCGATTCTAGGCAAAGACGACCGGACCGCTTTTCTGGGCGGATTTATGGCCTCTTTGAACGGCGTTTCTTTATTGATCCAGCTTTTTTTGACCAGCCTTTGTCTGCGGTATCTTGGAATAGGATTTTCCCTTCAACTGCTCCCGCTGGGGCTGGCCGCGTTTTCTATTTTCAGTTTTCTTTCTCCCGCGCTCCTGATTCCGAGCCTGCTTCTTAAAACGTTCGACGGAAGCGTTAACTATTCCATTCAGCAGGCCAGTAAGGAAGTCCTGTTTCTTCCTCTTTCAAGTTCGCTCAGGCGCCGGGTTAAACCGATTATCGATATGCTGGGTTTCCGAGGCGCAAAAACCTTGGGCGGCCTTTACATTGCCGTTGCCGCGCCGTTTTTGGGCCTTAGCGATGAACGGCTCGGCATCCTGGTTTTGACGTTGATGCCGCTTTGGTTTTTCCTAGCCTGGCAAATGCGTAAAAATTATTCCGATCTCTTGCGCCATCATCTGCTTCACCGCTGGCCGCACACCGAAGTCGTCAAGGCCCAGCGGGCCACCGACGTCCTGAGTTTTCTTTACGATGAAAAAAATTGGCATCAAATACAATTTCTGATCAACCACCCTTCTTCTTATACCCGAAAAATTGCGGCCACGGCCTGCCTCGCTTACACGAGATCGCAGAACCTGGCTTCGGCCAGGCGGCTGGTGGAGCGGATGATCCGCGAAGAGGCCTTCCAGGTTCATCAGAGCCTAAACAGCCTTGAGGATGAACTGACGCACGATGATTATTGGTTTTTCATCCACCGCGTTTTCTTAAACGGACGGCCGGAGGCTTTGAATCGGGCGGCCTGGAAGGATTATCTTCAAAGCGGCCCGCAGGAAATTTTAAACCAATTGGAAAAAATCCTGGAAAACCGGCAAGAAGGGCTGGATGCCAAACGCAGAGCCGTGCGGCTGCTGGGATTTATCGTCAAGCAGGAGGCTCTCGACCTGCTTCTGAAGCTTTCCAGCGAAACCCAGGATCACGCATTCCGGTTTGTGATCGCAAAAGCGCTGGATCAGATGCACGAAAAAGATCCGAAACTGGCCATCAACCCGGCTTCCATCAAAACAGAGATCGCGCGCGAAGTGAAAATTTATAAGAATTTTCAAAAATTGATTTTTTTTTATGACCGTCAAACCAAGAGCGGGAATCCGAAGTACTTAAGGGTGGCGCTCAAAACCGTTTTAGACGAAAGCCTGGAACGCCTTTTTCATTACCTGGATCTCTTGTACCCTCTCGAAATGATGCACAACATCCACGCCTGGATTGTGGAGCACCCGGAATCCGACCCTGTCCGCCAGCAGGCCGTCGAGCTTTTGTCCAACACCGTGGAGCCGGACGTCCTTCTCATTTTAGGGAGCGTTTTGGAGCCCAACAGTTCGTCTACGGAAGAAGAGGAGGCTGTGGGGATTCTCGAAGGGCTGGCCGGTTTTGAAGACCGCTGGTTTTCCCTGATCGGAATTTTTGTGGTTTCCGAACTCCAATGGAACCGCAACTGGCCGCAGCTTGAAAAGATCAAACGTGAGCCGCGTTTCCACGAAATTCTTGGAAGTTAAGAAAAAAGAATGACTAGCCGTAATAAAGAAACACTTATGCCACGTCTTTTGAAACCTACCCCAGTTTTCACTCGAATTGCGGCCGGATTTCTGGGATTTTTCTTGGCGGGGATTTCCTTGCAAGCTTGGGCTGAGCAAGCAAGCTACGACCGCTACGGCGCCATTTTCAAAAAGGAGCCGGCTCCGGAATCTTCGACTCAAAATGCCCTTACTCATTTTCTCGTCTATCCTTTTGAACTCATCAAATGGCCCGTCGACCAGGGCCTTGTTTTTGTTGAGAAAGAACACTTGTATGAAAAGACCATCTACCTCTACGAGAAAATTCAGGATTTTGGAATTACGCCCAAAATAGGCCTCAACAACAACGGGACAAAATTTGATTTTGTCCGTATGGCGCAGCAAAAAACACATTTCCCGGACCTGATCGTTCAGGGCTGGACCTCTTACGCGCACCGGTCGATTTTCGAGGTGGGTTCCAAAGCGGGGCTGGAGCGTATCGGGGGCACGGGCTTCCGCGCGTTTGGGATTTTTAACTACGAATCCCGTCCGGAGGAGTATTTTCACGGGATCGGGCCAAACACAAGCCGGGGCGACGGGACATCCTATAAATTAGAGGCGACAACGCTCAGCGCAAACGTAGGCTATGCCCCGCATCCTTTGCTTTCCGGAGACTTAAAATTTTCCTACCGGAACATTAACATTACAAACGGCGAAGACGGCGGCAGAGGGATTATCGACCGCATCTTTTCTTCAGGGTCTATTCCGGGTTTAAGCGGCGATGAACTCCTTTCAATCGGGCCGGAGTTTGTCTGGGATACGAGAAACCAGCGGGAGAATTCGACCGCGGGAGGGCGCCTGCGCCTGGGATTCAATTTTAATGAAGGCCTTGGGAATTCGACCGCGCGCTATTTCAAATACGAAGCCGATGCAAGCCGTTATTTCACTTTAGGCTCCGCGCGCCGAGTCCTTGCCCTTCGGTTTCACGGGGAGCACAATAATGAACTGTCCGGCCGCGACGTCCCTTTTCATCAAATGGCTAAGCTGGGCGGTTACGGCGCTTATCCTTCCGTAAGCCAGACTCTGCGCGGCTTTGCTCAAAATAGATTTTTTGCCGAGAGCGACGCGCTGTTGAACCTCGAATACCGTTATACGATTTGGGAGTACAAAGACTGGAAGCTCGATACGGTTCTTTTTTGGGACGAGGGCCAGGTGTTTCGGGACTTTTCGGATTTTCAGTTCAAAGATTTCAAGGAGTCCTACGGCTTGGGATTCCGCATCAGCATTCTAAATCATGCCGTCTTGGGATTGGAGTGGGCCCACGGCGACGAAGGGACAAATTTCTATGTTGAGACGCGAGCGCCTTTTTAAGCCCATCTTGTTGATTGCCGCGATTTTTTCTTTCGCCCTCTGCCGCGGGGTTTATGCCTCGGAGACCGTGGAATTCAAAAAAAATCAAACAGGTCTTTACCGCGATGTTTTTGACCAGAACTTATATTACGAAGGCACCCAGTTTCTTCACCTCGAGCGGCTTTACCGGGCCTTATTCGGCAAACGTCTCCGCGCCAAGGATGTCAATGTTTACGACGAGGTCCCGGATTCCGCGTTTTTTGTCAACCGGCACGGGCGCGAGCGCCTTTCAGCGCAGGAGCTCAAGGACGGTCCGCGCGAAACGGACGGCCCGGATTTAAGCGGCGATTTGACGATTGTCCGCGGCAAATTTGAAGGGCTGCACCCTGGATTTTTTATTCAGGACAGCCGGGGCGATGAGTATTTACTAAAATTTGATCCGCAGGATTATTTTGAACTGACCACGGGCGCGGAAGTCATTGCCAGCCGTTTTTATCACGCCCTGGGTTATCATGTCCCCCAATACACCAACGTCGTTTTCCCGCCGGAGAAACTCGTGCCGGGCCCGAACGCGAAGGTGATCGACTCCACGGGTTTTAAGAAAAAGTTGACCCCAGATAAATTGGAAGAGTTTATCCTCTTTTTGCCTTTGGATTCCGAGGGGCGGTTAAGGGCGTCGGCGAGTAAAATTTTAAAAGGCGAAAAGAAGGGGAGTTTCAGTTTTCAAAAAAGGCGTAAAAACGATCCTGAAGATCCTGTGGATCATAAAGACAGGCGCTCGATACGGGCCCTGCAGGTTTTTTCCTCCTGGCTGAATAATTGCGATGTCCGGGAGAGCAATACGCTGGATATGCTGGTCACGGAAAATGGAAAATCATTTTTGAAGCATTACCTCATTGATTTTAATATGACCTTAGGTTCGGCCACGGAGGGCCCGAAGATTCCGCCCATGGGGCATGAATATTTCTTGGATTACGGGGCGGCCGCAAAGGCCTTTCTCAGTTTGGGGTTATGGGAAAAACCCTGGCAGAGAAGGTGGCGCGAGGCCGGCGAGAAAGTTCACGACTCCCCGGCCGTGGGCTATTTTGATAACCGCTATTTTGATCCTTCCCAATATAAGACCCAGCTTCCGTATTTTCCGTTTAAAGACCTTTCGCGGGCAGACGGCTTTTGGGCTGCAAAAATCATGACGGCCTTCACCGATGAAGATATTAAAATGATCGTTCAAGCCGGCGAGCTGAGCCGGGCCGGAGACGCCGAATATTTGGCAAAAGTCTTAACCGAAAGGCGCGATCTGATCGCGAAGCACTGGTTCCGGGAGTCCAATCCTCTGGATCAGTTTGAGCTGCAGGGGAATCATCTGAACTTTAAAGACCTTGCCGTCCAATATGGTTTTGAGCCTCAAGACGGTTCCGTTTACGAGGTGGATGTCATTCGAAAAACAGGAAAACGAGGCCGGAAGATCAAAACTTTTACGGCTCAAAATCCTTCGATCCCTCTTGAAGAAGCATGGTTTGCCCAAGGAGAGGGAATCAACCTTTTAATACGCACCCGCCGCCCCCGCTCTTCGAAGCCGGGCCCCTATGTGCTTGTGGAACTCAAAGCCGGCAAAGGCCTTGCCGGCGTTCTTCACGAAGATTGATCCGCTTCGAAATAATCTTACTCATTCGGAAGCCGCATTACTAATTTTTGAAACAAACCCTTTGATGCTGCCTTCTCCCGGTCGATATGGAGCCGGCAAATATGGATTTTTTCGCGATCTTTATGTTCTTTTTTCAATATACCGGTTGTCTTTCATTCGCGTCGTAGCTTGAAAAGGATATTGTTTCGAACTCTTTAATAGAACGAAATCTGCCGAATCGTTTAATAAATTTTTTCGGCTTTCCCGCCGCAAAAACGCCTCAAAATGAAAACGCTCAAGCGGATGATGCTCAAATAAGGCGCCGTTCGTCTTAATTCGTCTAAAAGGTTCTCCCGCCGCCGGGAAAAATGGCCCGGGCTTTCCGTCAGATAGGCATTAACAATCAGCCTTCATTTAGGTAAAATGCGGTATGCGCGCTTCGATTACGGCTGAAAAGAAATTTTCCGTGCTGGATCATATCGGCGGCACGCCGCTTTTGCGCTTGAGCCGGATTCTGAAGGAAATCTCGCCAAGGCTTGAGATCTACGCGAAAGCCGAGCGGTTCAATCCCGGCCTGCTTACCGGATGATCCGCGAGGGATTGAGTTCCGGAGTCTTTCGGAAAAGGCAGACCTTAATGGATTCCACCTCGGGCAATACCGGCACTGCTTACGCGATGATCGGAGCGGCCATGGTTTTTCCTGTTGAATTGGTCGCGCCCAAAAATGTAAGCTACGAGCGCAAAATGATCCTTGAGGCTTACGGGGCAAGGATCATTTATACCGATCCCTTGAAAGGCTCTGACTGGGCGCGCTGATGGGGGCCGGCCGTTTTTTGAAAGAAAAAAACAAAAATATAAAAATCATCGCGGTCCAGCCGGAATCATTCCACGGCATCGAAGGCCTGAAGAATATGGATTCCTCGGTTCCGGTGCGGATTTATGACCCTGCGGTTCATGACGAGAAAGTCACCGTTCCGACCGAGCCGGCCTACGAATGGACGCGCGAACTCGCGGCCAAAGAAGGATGGCTTGTCGGCCCGTCCTCGGGGGCAGCGCTCCACGGGGTTTTCCAGGCCCTGAAAAACTTAGACGAGGGAGTTGCCGTGATTGTTTTCCCGGACGGCGGAGACAAGTATCTGAGCGCGCAGTTGTGGATGAAATGAAGCGTTTAGCGATTCCTCAAAAATTCTTAACGCCGATTTTTCAGCAGGCCGAACGCGAATACCCCAACGAATGCTGCGGCTTGATCTTAACCGCGGCAGGGAATCCGGAAAAATTTTCGCGCCTCCGGCCTTGCAGAAACGTCCAAAATGAATATCATCAAAAAGATCCCGTGAATTTTCCGAGGACGGCCGCCTCCGCTTATTTCATGGAGCCCAAGGAATTATTGGCGATCCAGAAGGAGATGCGCGGAAAAAAGGAAAGGATCCGCGTGATTTATCATTCGCACATCGACGCCGGCGCTTATTTTTCAGAGGAAGACCGGCGCATTGCCCTTTGTGAAGGAGAGCCCGCTTACCCGGGCGTCGATTATTTGGTTGTCTCCGTGATCCAGGGAAAAGCGCACGGGTCTAATCTTTTTTACTGGGAGCCGGGTAAAAAGGATTTTGTCTTATGAGAAGAGACCTTTTGGCATTTCTCCGCTGTTTGGATTGCCGGCAGTCCGAGTGGAATCTTACCGTGACGCTTGAAGATGAGCGCGAAATCCGGGAAGGCATTCTGGAGTGCAGCTTTTGCCGGAGAATTTACAAGATTGAGAACGGAATATTGAACGCGCTCGGCATATTGCCCGAGGAAGTGGCCCACGAAAAGGACCACGCCGAATCTTTCGGCTACCTTACCACAGAAAGCGGGGAAAAATATTCGATCAACCGCCAGACCATCACGCAATTTAAAGATCTTTTCCTTCAATTGCCCACGGGCGACGGGAGCCGTTACTTCCAGCCCGGCGGGAGCTTTGAAAATCAAGCAGGCAATGCCCGGCGGTTTTTTGAAACCTTGGAACTCCTCCGATTGACGGGCCGGGAGAAAGTCCTGGAGGTCGGCGCAAGTTTCGGCTGGGCTTCCTGGCGTATGGCCCAGCGCGGCTGCGAGGTCGTGGCCCTAGATGTGACGGATTATTTGATCACGGCCGACCTTTATTTTGAGCAAGACGGAAGCTATTTCGATCGGCTCAGCGCGGACATGAGCGCGCTTCCTTTTAAGGACGAAAGCTTCGACATTATTTTTTCCCACTCCGTCATTCATCACTGCAAAGATTTGTCCAAACTCTTTCATGAATTCCGCCGCGTCCTCCGTCCGAACGGGAGGGTGGTCGCGCTCCACGAATGCGCCTTCGGAGTTTTTGAAGATAAATCCGGCAAGGCCCTGCAGGAAGCGATTCACGAGGGATTCAATGAGAACGCCTATACGATTCCGCAGTGGGAAAAGAGAGCGCGGCAGGGCGGATTCCGGAAAGTGAAGATTCATTTGTTTTCTTTTATCGATGACTATATCGACCGCAAAGAAAAAAGGGGGATCCATTCCTCCTCTAAATTAAGCTTCGCCCGCTGGGCGCGGGCTCAAAAATTTCTTTATCAGTTCATCCAAAAAATCACTTTTTGGCCGCGCATTCTCATTCGTCCAAAGGCCTGGATGCTTATTGCCACCAAGTAAATTCGATTTCCTTTGCGAGGCGCATGAACTGGATTTTTGACCTGGATCATCGATTATTCCTGTGGATGAACAGATTCAACGATCGAGAGTGGCTCAATTATTTATTGGGCTGGCCTACGGTATTGGGGCGGCTTGAAGTTTTGCTGGGCGTCGTATTTTGCGTGATGTGGATTTCCAGGCAAAAGGGATGGATGAAGGACTATCTTGCTTTCGCCCTTGTCGTGACGATAGTCTATTTATTCGCCGGCGGGCTCAAACTTGCCTTTATGCGGCCCAGGCCTTATGATTTTTTTCCGCCTGAAATCGTGATCCGGACACTCTTTGCCCGTCCGGATACCTACTCCTTCCCCTCCGGGCATTCGGCCGCAGCCTTTGCCGCAGCCGTACTGCTGCATTTCTTTTATGGCCGGGCGGCCCGGTTTGTTTATCCGGCGGCTTTCATCGTCGCAATTTCCAGGATTTTTATAGGAGTCCATTACCCTTCGGATGTGGCCGCGGGAGCTTTTATCGGAATATTGGGAGGATGGCTTGGGGTCTGGATTTTAAAACACTCGGACCCGGGACGTCTTTCGAAGAGGTGATTTTGGGCGGTGGATTGATCAGACACAAGGAATGTTAGAATTTGCTAATTTTAAAAACCGCATTTTGTATTAAAATTTATATCAGAACCACCGTAGGGGGGAGGCTTTAATGGCAAAAATCCTATTGGTCGATGATGAAGTTCAATTCCTCGAGTTGCTCAAATTTGAGCTGACGTCCGAAGGTTTTGAGGTCTTCACCGCTTGTAATGAAGAGGAGTTTAGAATGCGCGCCTTTTCTGAAAAGCCCGACCTTATTATTTTAGATATTATGCTGGGCGATAAAAACGGCCCGCTTGTCTACGATGAACTGCTTGCCGAGGGCCTCTTAGACCGTTCCGTTCCGGTGATCTTTCTGTCCGCGCTTGTGCAGGACCGGCCCCCCATCCCTGTTACAGCCGGACGGAACTACGCCTTGCACGGAAAACCCTTTGAATCCGAAAAGCTTATCCAAGCGATCCGCAGCCTGATTAAGGCCGCTTAGTTCCGGGGCTGGATCCCGCAAACGTCGGCTTTGCTTAGCGCGGGTGAAACCGACCGGCTTTTTGAATTTGAGGCGGATCCGGCAATCCTTTCAATGGCCTCCAGAACGACTTGGCGCTGAGTCTCGTATTTCCGTTTTCCGTTCCATTTCTGAATCAACGTCTCTAAATTTATCTTTACCCTTTTTCTGTTCCTTCTTATCTCCACCACTGCCGGTCTAGGCTTCTATATTGAATGGCCTCAGCAATGTGCTCGCTTGAGAGGGTTTCTTCACCAGCCAAATCGGCAATTGTTCTGGCGATTTTTAGGATTTTGTAATAGGCCCGCGCCGAAAGTCGGAGCTCCTTCATAGCCATCTCGATCATCTTTCTTCCTTCCGGATCGGGCATTGCAAATTCACGGATATCTTTTGCGCGCATCAAGGCGTTGACTTTAAAAGGACGGCCTTGGCCCCTTTCGTTTTGCCGGCCGCGGCATTGGATGATCCGGTTCCGGATGTCTTCTGAAGATTCTTCGGGCAGGTCGCTTGTTAAGGCTTGAAAGGAGAGAGCCGGCACCTCGACGTGAAGATCAATGCGGTCCAGGATCGGCCCGGAGACCTTGGATTGGTACCGCTGGATCTGCCCAAGAGAACACCGGCAGCTTTTTCTCGGATCGCTCAGATACCCGCACATACACGGATTCATTGCAGCGACGAGCAGGAAACAAGAAGGGTAAGTGATTTGAAAGCGGGACCTTGAAATGGTGATTTCGCCTTCCTCGATAGGGCTGCGCAGGCTTTCTAGGACGTCCCGGCGGAATTCTGGAAATTCATCGAGGAAAAGCACGCCCCGGTGAGCAAGGGAAATTTCTCCGGGTTTCGGGCAGCTCCCTCCTCCGGCCAAGCCTACGGCTGAGATGGAGTGGTGCGGTGCGCGAAACGGCCGTTGGCAGATGAGGTTTTGCCCATTGATGAGTCCGGCCACGCTGTAAATTTTTGTGATTTCAAGCGCCTCTTCAAACGCCAGCGGCGGCAAAATCGTAGGGATCCGCCTGCTGAGCATGCTTTTTCCCGATCCGGGAGGACCGATCAACAGAAGGTTGTGGCCTCCGGCAACGGCAATCTCGATCGCTCGCTTTGCAAAAGGCTGTCCTTTGACCTCCGCGAAATCAACCGAATCTTGGCCGGACAATTTTGAATGAATGACCGCTTCATGCGTGACCGGAGAGATTGTTTTTTCTCCGTTCAGAAACTGCACGACTTCCTGCAAGTTCTGAGCCGGGTAGACAGAAACATTTTTTTCTAAAGAGGTTTCCTCGGCATTCTCCAAAGGCAGGACAAGAGATTGGGAGTCTGTTTTTAAGCTGGAGGCAATCACAATGGCTCCCTTAAACGGGCGCAGTGAACCGTCTAGGGCAAGCTCACCAAGGAAGGTATGCGGCTGCATTTTTTCCGCCGGGATGATTCCCTGAGCGGCTAAAATACCCAGCGCCATAGGAAGATCAAAGGCCGCGCCTTCTTTTTTAATGTCAGCCGGCGCCAAATTGATGGTGATTTTGTCCACCGGAAAAGGGAAGCCGCTGTTTTTTATAGCCGACCGGACCCTTTCGCGGGATTCTTTGACGCTTAAATCAGGGAGTCCAACCACGATAAACTGAGGCAAACCACTGGCCACATCGACTTCTATTTGGACAGGATACGCGTGGATTCCTAAACAAGCCGCGCTTTTAACAGTAGAGATCATTAAAAACCTTGCTTTTTGAAAAAACGGTTTTTATAATGCCTTCACGATAGGTGATATATATTAAATTAATAAATATTATCTAATTTAATCATAATACTCCGCCTTTGTCAAACTCATCTCACAATCCATTCAAGTACGCTAGAACAATAACTTGCTAACCCCTTTGTCCTCCCCCTTTTCAGAGGAGCGCGCTTTTTCGGCTGTTTTTCTGAGTTGGCTTGTCGCTCAGATCATCAAACTTATCCGGGGAGGGCTGCGGGAAAAACGGATAAACGTGCGCTGGCTCTTTAATACCGGGGGAATGCCTAGCGCCCATTCCGCGACGGTTGCCAGCTTGGCGACGGTTACCGGCCTTTATTATGGATTTAACTCGGTTATTTTTTTGATTGTCCTCATTTTTTCAATCATCACGATGTTCGATGCCGCGGGAGTGAGGCGCAACGTCGGCCGTCAAGCCTCCATTTTGAACAAGATCCTGGACGAACTCTATGCAAAACGCCAGGTCCCTGAGCAGCGCCTTAAAGAGTTGTTCGGGCATACTCCGGTTGAAGTATTCGCGGGGGCTTTTTTAGGCATTCTGATGGCTTATTTATTTTGCGGAGGCCGTTCATGAAGGCCGGAGGAGCCGAAAAGTTTTTTTTGGGATGCGCGGCGGTTATTTTAACGGCGCTCCTGTGCGCTGCGGCCAATGCCCCTGAGGCAAAGCCCGTCTCCCTTGTTGAAAAGGCTAAGGATCTCCAAAAGCGGGGAAGGTATCAAAAGGCTATAAAAATATACGAAAGAATCCTTAAAAAAAACCAAACCAAGCCGTCTCCGGACGGGATTGAAGAAATACGGAAAGATTACGAAATCCTTAAAATCAAACTCCTTCTGTCCAAGGCGAAACACGCCAAGGAACTGGATTACACGGTCGCGGAAGGGGATACGCTTTACGAGTTGGCCAGGAAGTACGGCACTACAACGGACCTGATAAAAGGGAATAATGGCCTGAAAACCGATTGGTTATATCCGGGAATGAAGTTGAAGATCGTGCAGGGGGTTTTTACATTACAGATCGATAAATCGCGCAATCGGTTATTCCTGTTGATTGACGGCAAGCCGGTCAAGCGCTACCGGGTGGCGACCGGAGCGGAAGATAAAACGCCGGAGGGGACTTTTAAAATCGTCAACAAGATCGAACAGCCTACTTGGTATAGGACTGGAGCCGTTGTGCCTTCCGGCAGCCCGGATAATTCGCTGGGTAGCCGGTGGCTGGGCTTTGACCTTAAGGGATACGGCATCCACGGGACCCTCGAACCCGAATCCATCGGCAAGCACGTTTCTCTGGGCTGCATACGAATGCTGAATGAAGATGTTGAAGAGCTTTATTCCCTTCTTCCTTTAGACACGGAAGTAACGATTGCCAAGTGAGCATTGAAAAATTCAAAACACAAGAAGGCGGAAGAAATGGCTGAAACCAAAAAAGAGAAAATCCGTTTAGGCACGAGGGAAATTTGGGAAACCTGCCTTGCCTTTGAGCGCCCTGTCATTGAACTGGAAAAAAAGATCAACGAGTTGAGAGCGGCCGGCAGTGAAGGGATCGACCTAAGCGGTGAGATTAAAAGCGCTGAAAAAAAACTGGAGAAGGCCTTAAAAGAAATTTTCGATAACCTGACTCCCTGGCAGCGCGTTCAAGTCGCCCGCCATCCTCTCAGGCCGTATACTTTGGATTATGTCCGGTATCTTACGGAGGATTTCATGGAACTCCACGGAGACCGCCACTTTAGCGATGACAAGGCGATCGTTTGCGGGTTTGCGCGCTGGGGCGGGAAAGAAAACGTCTGCATTATCGGGCATCAAAAAGGAAGAGACACCAAAGAAAATCTTCTCCGGAGTTTTGGAAGCGCCCATCCGGAAGGCTACCGGAAGGCGATCCGGATCATGCAGCTGGCGGAAAAATTCGGGCATCCTATTCTTTGTTTTGTGGATACGCCGGGCGCGTATCCCGGCATTGGAGCCGAAGAAAGAGGCCAGGCCGCAGCGATTGCCTATAATTTGCGTGAAATGGCCGGACTAACAGTGCCTATCGTCGTGATTATCATTGGGGAAGGGGGAAGCGGGGGGGCCTTAGGCATTGCTGTGGGAGACAGAATTTATGTGCTTGAAAACGCCTATTATTCCGTCATCTCTCCGGAAGGCTGCGCCGCGATTTTGTGGAAGGAGACCAGCCGGGCTCCTGATGCGGCCAAAGCGCTCAAGTTGACGGCTCAGGACTTGCTCGAGTTGAACGTCATCGACGGAATCATCCCCGAACCCTTAGGCGGCGCCCATCGGGATTTTGAAAAAACGGCCGAGAACGTGCGAAAGTTTGTTGGCCAGGCCCTCGCTGAGTTGAAAGCAATTCCGCGCAAAGAATTGCCTGAACAAAGGTATCAGAAGTTTAAAAAGATGGGGATATTTGCCTCAAAAAAGTAAAAGGGGATAATCGGCAGGCGAGAGCGGGCGCCGGCCGCTCAGGTTGCCGCGCGGCTCTATTTCTTAGATCCCTTGCAGGCTTCGTCGTTAAGTTTTCTTTCATCAGCCGCAGGAATTTCTTAAAGACCCTCTTTCCTTTAAAGATTTTTTTCAAGCTTTCTTCTCGAGAGTTCTAACAGCGCAACCTCACTTACACGGCGGAGCTCCTTATAGAAACCGGCGGATGAGCTCGCAAGATGAGCTCGCAAGATAAGCTCGCAAGTCGGCGCTCCCTTTTTAAATTTCAAATTAAGAAAGCAGCCGCTAAGTTACTTTCCGCTCCTGCGTTCGAGTAATCCTAATAGCGGCAGTTCCTCTTCCGAATAAAACAGAACCCATTTTTTCTCTTTCCCCCCATATTTAGTGGTTTCTGGATTATCTGACCACTATTGCTAGATTTTGATAAAAAAAGTATTAAAAAAAGGTTGACCGGATAGTTTATATTTATAGAATGTATTTTACAAAATGTAAATTACATTATCTATGAGAACCCAATCCGTAGTTCTCTTGATGTGGTTAGTCGCCGGCTGCAGAACCCTCTCTATCGATCACCCGACCCCTTCTTTAAGCAAAGTGCAGAAATATATGGAAACGGGCGAGCTCTATCGCGCCAGAAAGATGATGGCAAGTTATCTCCTCCAGCATCCTGAGGATTCCGGGGCTCCCAAGATTATGGCCGAAATCATTGACCTGGAAATTGCGCGTCATAAGGACCTTCTTGAAGAAAAGGTCGTCGAAGAGTTTAGCGTGGATGAAAAAGATATCGAAGCCAGGAATTGGCTTGAGCGGGCTCAAATGCTTTTTGAACTCAAACAATACGACGAAGCGGCGCTGGCCGCTGAAAAGGTTTTTTTATACGACCCTGAAAATTTAAAGGCCTCGGAACTGATCGACAGGATTAAAAACAGGGCCCTTCTGGAAGGCAGGCGCGAAATTGTGTTGCGCCAGCAAATCGCCCACAGTGAAATCCAGGACCGCGTTTTGGAATACCTCAAACAAACCGAAGCCTGGATCCGCTCCGGACGGTGGGGAGCGGCAAAGCTGGCCGTGGAAAAAATTTTGCTTTTAGATCCAGAGAATAAAGAGGGTTTAGGGCTTCACGACCAGATCCGGGCCCATCAAAAGGGAATCAACCAGCTTTCCGCCGCTCCTTCCGAGCGGCGCGAGCGGCGCGAGCGGCGCGAGCAAAACGAGTGAAGCGAGAAAAGTTATTCAAAATCGGAGAAGTGATGCAATATACCGGCCTTTCGCGCCAAACGCTCCATAATTATACCCTTGCCGGGCTCATTCAAGAGGCCAGGCGGACCCCTTCCGGACACCGGCTTTATGATGATGCTGTCTTTGACCGTCTCGAACAAATCAAAATTCTACAATCCAAAAACTACACTCTTTTTCAAATCAAAAAAATTCTTGAAGAACGGAATGCAAAGTGAAATCGGATTCCGGTTCTTCAAGCCGAAAGGAGCGCCCCCGTGCACGAAGATGAAATCAAAATGTGGAAAAAATTCAAGCGCACAAAAAGCCAAGCGTTGCGGGAAGAGATCGTTAAGAAATATCTCTATTTGGTCAAATACGTTGCCGGCCGCGTGGCCATTGGTTTGCCGCCCAACGTGGAATTTAACGACCTTGTAAGCTACGGGATCCTCGGGCTTTTTGACGCCATTACCAAATACGACGTCTCCCAGGGAAATAAGTTTGAAACTTACGCGGTGTCGCGAATCCGGGGATCCATTATGGACGAGCTCCGGAAGCTGGACTGGGCGCCGCGCCTGCTCCGGAAAAAAGCCCGCGAGATCGAAAAAAAGTGCAAGGAGCTCGAGGAGAAAAATGGAAGAGTCGCAAGCGATTCCGAGCTTGCGAAGGCCCTCAGGATTTCCACCGACGAACTCAACACTATTTATAGCGATCTCAACTCAACGACCTTTTTGTCGCTGGACGAAGTCTGGCAGAATGACGACGGCAACAAGCCCATTTCCAGGCTGCAGACGATTGAGGATTCGCTGGCCACCAATCAGTTTAATTTTGTCCACCAAAATGAAGTCAAGGACCTCTTGGCCGGCGCCATCAATGATCTGCCGGAAAAGGAAAAGCTCGTCGTGGTCCTTTACTACTATGAAAATTTGACCCTCCGGGAAATCGGCGAGATCCTTGACGTTTCGGAATCCCGGGTCTGCCAGATCCACACTAAAGTGATTACGCGGCTGCGCTCTCATTTGATGAAAAAGGCGGGAGAAATCACGCTCGAAGCCTAGT
>JAHFHG010000005.1:0-5427 GCA_023247035.1 Candidatus Omnitrophota bacterium | reverse complement strand
CTAGTTTCCCGCATTTGAATTAAGTTTTTCCGACCCTCCGCCGATACATCTCAAAACAGCGGCATTGACCCCCCATTTTATGAGCGCAGAGGCGAAATGAGAATTCCCAAAGGCCCGGATCGGAAAAATGGCCGAAGAATACGGATCGAAAGACCCGCCATTCAAAACTTCGAAGAAGAAAATCTCTGGAGAGAGGTCAGCAAGTTTGTTCAGTTGATTCCGCTTGAGCCCGAACCGAACATGGGCCGTCTGCGCGAGATTAAAGATGAAATCAAAAAGGGAATTTACATAACGCCGGAAGTGATCGAAGAAACCGCCGCCCGCTTGGCCATCCGGTTTATGAAAACCGAGGATTAGGCGGGCTTAGCAGAATGCGTTTTGAGGCCGCAGCTTTCGATCCATTTCCGGATGTATTTTAAATCCATAAATTTTTTCCACACCGCTTCCTGATTCAAAAAATTCTCCAGCATCAGCACTGAAATTCCCTGGTCAATCCCAAGGTATTCCTGCGCCCACCAGTTTTTATCCAGGTTAAAGGCGTCTTTGAAACCGAAAGTCCCGTAAAGATTTTTGTGGTAATTTTCGAAAAAAAACAGGACGGCCGGGACGGATATTTCGGGCGTAAACAGAATCGATCCGAGGGCCGCATAAGGAGCAATCGTGCCGTCGTGAAGCCCCTCGCCCGGCTTTGCGCCGTAAGCTTTGTAGCCGCCCGGGCCGAGAGACGCCGACAAGCCCCAGGAGGTTTCCGAATAGCCTTTATATTGAGATTGAAAGGAAAGGGAATATTCACGGTTGGCCAAAGTCGCTAATTTAGAATTTGAAAAATAGTTGACCTCACGGTCGGCGAGTTCTCTGAAGTCGATGAAAGCGTGCGAGTACTGGTAGGTAAAAAGGCTGCCGGAATGGGAATGAATAATCCTCTTTCCGTTGTATTCATCCTCGGTGCGCAGCCATTCCTGCCACGCCCCGGGAGGAACCGGATGAGTCGGGGATCCGAGGGCCAGCGCTTGTAAAATGAGGAGCTCATTATAGGAATCCCAATAATAAGGAAGAAATCCGGATTCCGGCTTCCAGCCCATGCAAATCAGGGAAGATCCGTTCATCATCCAGCGCCAGTTGACGCGCTCATAAATTTTCCGGGCCATTTCCTCGATCTCAGTCCGCGGGTGATATTGCGCGGCAAGAAGCGCGCCGGCCACCAGAAGCGCCGTATCGATGGAAGAAGCCTCCGAGGCCCAAATCCGCCTTCCTGTTTGAGAATTCAGAAAATGGTAAAAAAATCCATTTTGATGTTCCGCTTTTTCGAGCAGCGTCCCCAATGTTTTTCTAAGCTGCCGGAAGGCATAATCCTCGGGAATCCAGCCTCGGGCGCCGCCCACCGCAATGGCGGCAAGCGCAAATCCGGTGGCGGCAATCGAGGCGGGGGAACCTGGCCGGGAAGAATCCCGGGTGAGGCCCGTGAGTTTGTCGGAATAGCGGACGAAATACTGGACGGTATCTTTCTCAATCCGAGTCAGGATCTCCGTATCGGCAGGAGAACCCGGGGGCGAGGCGTCTAAAGCAAACGGCATTAGAAATACCGCCGTAACGAAGGCCAGAAAAGGCCGGAATTTATGCGCGCTCTTCACGAGTCTTGATTTTGGAAGTTTCTTCGGAAATGAGCGCCAGCGCCTCCGCGGGATCGGACTTCTTGTCGCGGGCAATTTTTTTGATCCGGGAAAAAATATTTTCCAGATTTTCAATCGCGCGGTTAAAACGCGCGCCTATAAATTTAGCCTCGTCATATTTGCGAAGGCGGATTCGAATATGAAGGTTCCCCTTTTCCACTTCCCCCAGGCTTTCATGAAACCGGTAAAGCGGCCCGGCGATTTTATGGGTTATGAAGATCGATCCCCAGCCGATGAAAACCAGGAGCAGCCCGAACTGGGGCAGCAGCTTGCGGTTGGTCTGATCTAAAATATCCTTGAAAATTTCCCGCTGCCTTTGGCTCAGTTTTTCAGCTTGCTTGAAAAAAGGAAGAAGCTCCGAGGGGGAATTCGAAGGGGAGGGAAGGCGGGCCTCTTCATACTGGCTCAGACGGGCGGCTGTGAGAAGATCGTTGAGAGTTTCTTGATTGGAAAACGTTTCAAGGACGTTTCCCCATATTCCAAAATAGAAATTTAAAAGAATCGCGGCCGCAACGACGAGCAAAGCAGCTAGAATATAGCTCATCAAGCGGAGTTGGAGCGGTTTATTGATTAAGAAGTGTTTGCGCAGCTCAGCCATCTTATATTCCTAACGAGTTATTATCATAGGCATTCAGGATTTGACTGTCAAAATAATCTTCCTAAAGGTATAATTTCCCCCTTTAAAAGAGGAGCGGGAAATTATGTGCGGCATTGTCGGATACGTCGGGAAACGGGACGCGCTTTCGGTGCTTATGAAGGGGTTGGAGCACTTGGAATATCGGGGCTACGATTCCGCGGGCGTGGCTTGTATCGATGAAAAAGCCGGCGGACTTTTTGTTCTGAAAGAAGAAGGCAAACTTTCCCGTCTTAAAGAATCCCTCAAAAAGCACTCCGTGGTTTCAACCGTAGGTATCGGCCACACCCGCTGGGCCACGCACGGGGAGCCGTCCCGCGTCAACGCTCATCCCCACACGGACTGTAAAGGCCAAATCGCGCTGGTGCACAATGGGATCATCGAAAATTACGCCTTGCTCAAAGAGGAGTTGAAGCGGCGCGGCGTAGCGTTTCGCTCGAAAACCGATACCGAAATTGCGGTGAATTTAATCGGCGATTATTACCGCCGGAAACGGGATTTGGTCGAGGCTTTCAGAAAGGCTGTCGGGCGGCTGCGCGGGTTTTTTGCTTTTGTGATCCTGGCTGGAAACGATCCGGACAAACTGCTGGTCTTCAAGCGTTCCAATCCCATCGTGATCGGGCTGGGCAAGGGTGAGAATTTTGTCGCAAGCGATGTCTCCGCGCTTCTTCCTTATACAAAAAACGTTATTTATCTTGAAGATGACGAGTATGCCTTGTTAACGCGTAAGGATGTCCGGATTTATAATCTGGGTACGGGCAAGGCCGTCAAACGAAAGCCCGCTGTAATCCGCTGGAACATTCGCCAGGCCCAAAAGGGCGGGTATCCTCACTTTATGCTTAAGGAAATTCATGAGGAGCCGCGGATCCTCGAGGAGATCATTACGAAACGGATAGACCGCCGGGGAAATGTTTATTTTGATACGCTTGGCAGGGGAGCGGATCTGCGGTTGAAAAAAATAAAGCGGGTTTTTTTCGTAAGCTGCGGTACGGCTTATCACGCCGGGCTGGTCGGCAGCTACCTGGCGGAACAATTTGCGCGTCTGCCGGCCGGAGCGGAGGTTTCAAGCGAGTTCCGTTATCGCGACCCTGTGCTTCACTCCAGTGACGCGGTCATTTTGATCACCCAGTCCGGAGAAACAGCGGATACGCTGGCGGCGCTGCGCGAAGCAAAAGCAAAAGGGGCGTTCACGCTGGCGATTGTCAATGTCGTCGGCAGCACTATTGCCCGCGAAGCCAATGCCGTGATCTACACTCACGCCGGCCCGGAGATTGGCGTGGCTTCCACGAAGGCTTACACGGCCCAGCTTGTCACCGAGGCGCTTTTTACTTTTTATTTAGCCGGCCTGCATCAAACGATGAAGAGAACTCAAGTTTCCGAACTCCTTTTGGCGTTAAAAAAAGTCCCCGCGGCTTGCGAAAAAATTCTCAAACAATCGGAGGCCTTGGACCGGTGCTCACGAAAATATTTCAGGCATCAGAATTTTCTTTATTTGGGGCGCGGTTATAATTTCCCGACAGCCCTCGAAGGCGCTTTAAAGTTAAAAGAAATCTCTTATGCCCACGCTCACGGGTACGCTGCCGGAGAGATGAAGCACGGCCCGATCGCGCTTGTCGATCACAAGCAGCCCGTGATTTGTATCGCGCCGGCTTCGAAGACTTATGAGAAGATGATCTCCAATGTGGAAGAAATAAAAGCCCGAGGCGGGATTGTGATCGCTTTGGGGACGGAAGGGGATCGCCGGCTCGCCGAATTGGCCGATGATTTTTTCCCGCTTCCTCCTACGCATGAGGTCTTTTCTCCGATTCTGGCGGCGATTCCTTTGCAATTATTTGCCTACAAAATCGCGGCGTTCAATGGAAGGGACGTAGATCAGCCTAGAAACTTAGCCAAATCCGTCACGGTCGAATGAGCCCTTCTTGCCAAAAATAGGAAAAATTAAAAAGAAGTAAAAATTTGCTTGACTTGGTTCTTCCGCTGGCCTAATATAAAGCCCCTTTTAGGAAAGGGAATCTAGTTTTTTCCAAATTTCTTCTCATTTCGTTTATTCGTTTTTTTATATAATACTTTTTAGGTATTATTTTGTTCTTTCATAAAAGAATGTGCGGAGCCGATCGTACGATCTAACGATCAAACTCTATTTTTACGGAGAGTTTGATCCTGGCTCAGAACGAACGCTGGCGGCGTGGATTAGGCATGCAAGTCGAACGGATACTTAGCTTTTTCGAGTATCAGTGGCGAAAGGGTGAGTAACACGTGGGTTACCTGCCCTAGGGTTCGGGATAACCTGTCGAAAGACGGGCTAATACCGGATACGTCCCTTCATCGATTCGGTGGAGGGGGAAAGATGGGGACCTCGCAAGAGGCCTATTACCCTTGGATGGGCCCGCGGCCTATCAGCTAGTTGGTGAGGTAATGGCTCACCAAGGCTAAGACGGGTAGCTGGTCTGAGAGGATGGTCAGCCACACTGGGACTGAGACACTGCCCAGACTCCTACGGGAGGCTGCAGTCGAGAATCTTTCGCAATGGGGGAAACCCTGACGAAGCGACGCCGCGTGCAGGATGAAGGCCTTCGGGTTGTAAACTGCTGTCAGCCGGGAAGAATAAGCTGCATATCAATAATATGCGGCCTTGACGGTACCGGCAGAGGAAGCCACGGCTAACTCTGTGCCAGCAGCCGCGGTAATACAGAGGTGGCAAGCGTTGTTCGGATTTATTGGGCGTAAAGGGTCCGTAGGCGGTTCGGATAGTCAGATGTGAAATCCCACAGCTCAACTGTGGAACTGCATTTGAAACTTCTGGACTAGAGTGTGAGAAGGGTAAGGGGAATTCCCGGTGTAAGGGTGAAATCTGCAGAGATCGGGAGGAACACCAGTCGCGAAGGCGCCTTACTGGCTCACTACTGACGCTCAGGGACGAAAGCTAGGGTAGCAAACGGGATTAGATACCCCGGTAGTCCTAGCCGTAAACTATGGTCACTAGGTGTTGGGAGGGTTAAACCTTTCAGTGCCGTCGCTCACGCATTAAGTGACCCGCCTGGGGAGTACGGTCGCAAGGCTGAAACTCAAAGGAATTGACGGGGACCCGCACAAACGGTGGAGCATGTGGTTTAATACGACGAT
>JAHFHG010000038.1:1950-16920 GCA_023247035.1 Candidatus Omnitrophota bacterium | reverse complement strand
CGGATCGGGGGAACCCCTAACAAAAAGGGGCGAATCCGCCATAAATCTTGGCGGAGAGGTTTGATGTTCCTCAACCTTAGCCCGTCAGCTAACCCCGAAGGCGAAGGAGAGGACTTTTATGAAATCCGCTAACGCTTCACCTGCTTTGCCCCAGTCGTTTCGCTCCAGGATCAAAAAATTTCTTTTCGGCCCGGCAAAAAATCTTCAAGATCCATCCGTTGGGCACAGCCTTTCGCTCATTGCATTTTTCGCCTGGGTGGGACTCGGCGCGGACGGACTTTCCTCCTCCGCTTACGGCCCTGAAGAAGCCTACCGCACCTTAGGGCAGCATACCTATCTTGCTGTCTTTTTAGTGTTCGCCACAGCCGCGACCGTCTTTATTATCTCCTATGCTTACAGCCGCATCATTGAACATTTTCCGACAGGCGGAGGCGGTTATGTCGTGGCCACAGAATTACTCGGCAAACCCGCGGGCGTTGTGTCCGGCTGCGCTTTGATTGTGGATTACATCTTGACGATTACCGTTTCCATTGCGGGAGGAGGCGACGCCCTTTTCAGCCTTCTTCCCTACTCTCTTCATCCCTGGAAACTGCCCGTCGAATTTGCCGCGATTCTTTTTCTCATCGTCATGAATCTGCGCGGAGTCAAAGAATCCGTCACCGCGCTGATCCCCATTTTTTTAACATTTGTTGTCACTCATGTTTTTTTAATCTTGGGCGGGATTTTTCTGCATTTACCCGAAGTCTCGGGCGTTGTCAAAGAGGTTCATCAGGGATTTCAATCCGGGCTGGCCCAGCTTGGCGGATGGGGGCTTTTTCTTGTGCTCCTGCACGCTTATTCTTTGGGCGGCGGAACCTATACGGGAATTGAAGCGGTCTCCAACGGCGTCGGCATTCTTCGGGAGCCCAAAGTGGAAACCGGAAAGCGGACCATGAAATATATGGCGGCCTCCCTTGCCTTTACCGCAGGCGGGCTTCTTTTGTGCTATATGCTTGCCAAAGTGCGCCCCGCAGAAGGCCAAACCTTGAATGCCGTTTTAGCTAACGATTTGTTAGGAAAAATCCGCATTGGAGAATTTGACGCAGGCCCTTTGCTTGTCCTCATCACCATTGCATCCGAAGCGATCCTTTTGCTGGTCGCGGCGCAAACGGGTTTTATCGACGGCCCGCGTGTTATGGCAAATATGGCGGCTGATTCTTGGCTTCCTCGCCGATTCTCCGCTCTCTCAGACCGATTGACGACACAAAACGGAATTTTGCTTTTCGGATTATCTGCTATGGCAATGCTTCTCTACACCAAAGGCCATATAGGAATTCTGGTCGTCATGTACAGCGTCAACGTTTTCCTTACCTTTTCCCTTTCTGAAGCGGGAATGATCGGTTTTTGGTTCCGAAGCCGCAAGACAGAACCGACTTGGAAAAAAGATATTTTGATTCAGGGCATCGGATTTATCCTTTGCTTCTCCATCCTCGGGGTGATGGTCATCGAAAAATTCAGGCAAGGGGCTTGGATCACGGCCCTGATTACTTTGGTTTGCATCGCCTTATGCTTTTTGATCCGCAGGCACTATTACCGCGTCGCTCTGAAAATCAAGGAAATAGACCGCGCTTTTGAAAACCTTCCGGCGGCGGGGGATTGCGAATCCTTTGAATTTGATCCCGAAAAACCCACGGCGGTCATTCTCGTGGGAGGCTACAGCGGATTAGGAATTCACATTCTCTTGAATATTTTCAAACATTTTCCGGACACCTTTAAAAATGTCATTTTCCTGACGGTAGGAACCGTAACCTCTGATTTTTTCAAGGGCGGCCATCAAATCGAAGCGATCACAAAAAGAACGGAAGAGTCCTTGCGGCATTATGCCGAGTTTTCAAAAAAAATGGGCGTCCCGGCCAAGAGCGGATATAAAATCGGCGCCGAAGTCGTCGAAACGGCTTCGGAATTATGCGTTGAAACTTCCCAAAAATACCCGCGATCCGTCTTTTTTGCCGGCGAGCTTGTGTTTGAAAAACCTCAGTGGTATCACCGGATCCTGCACAATGAAACAGCCTATGCCATCCTAAGAAGAATACGTTTTGCGGGCCTGCCGATGGTTATTTTGCCGATCCGTATCCATTATTAAGGACTTGAGTTTTTAAACAAACAGGTCCGGTTCCGGCCCGAACGTTTCGCTTCATAGAGGACTTGATCCGCCCGGTTAATGACAGCGCTGGCAGAGTCGCCGGGCAAGAGCGGCGCGGCTCCCAGGCTCAAAGTGATTTTGACGGATTCATTGCCCCAATAAAAAAGCTCGGCTTCCACGGCTTGGCGGACTCTCTCGGCAACCGAAAAGCCTTCCGTATCGGTTTCCGCATTTCTCAACAGGATCGTGATCTCTTCGCCTCCGTAGCGGGCCGCGCAATCATTCTGGATTTCCTGGCGCTTATAACGAATGCAGGTCTGGATCGTTTGGGCAACGCCGCGCAGGATCATATTCCCCGCTTGATGCCCGTACGTGTCATTAATTTCCTTAAAGTGGTCGAGATCCGCCATAATGACCGTAATCGGCTCGCCGCTTGTTTTCACTTCACGGATCGTGGCTTCAACAACGTCCAAAAAGCGGCGCTGGTTAAAAAGCCCCGTCAGACCGTCCCGGATGGCGAGGTTGCGAAAATAGAGAGTCTCCTTGTCGCTCGCAAATTTGGCCCAGATCAGAGTAAATAAAAACAGGGAAAGGATCATTAAAAGCGGCCGCGCGACGTAAAAAAGAAGGCTGTGGAAGGCAAATGCCCAATAAGCGCCGCCGGCGACACTCGCCAGAAGCAAACAGATCATCACCGGAGACAGGCCGTTGCGAAAAGGGAAAAGCGAGCAAAGGCTGATTCCCCAAAGGCCGAACATCAAGAGAAGGTTCATTTTTAATGAGACGGGCCGGATATATTCTCCGGTAAGAACACTGTTGATAATATTTCCCACGATGCCCATCCCGGGATAAAGCGGTTCAAGCGGAGTGGGCTTAATATCCACGCCGCCCGGCACATTCACGCCGATCACGCAGATTTTTCCCTTCATCTCGCTCGGATCGACGATCGGTTTGAGGCCTCGGCGAAGCGCGCTGTAACTTTTTAAAACGTCCGCGTAAGAATAATGTTTAAAAGCCTGCGTCCATGTCCCCGCCCAGTTGAGGATAAATTTTCCGTTTTTATCCAGCGGAAAGGGAAGCGGGTCGGGAATGGGTTTGCCCAAAAAACCAAAGGCGGCTTCCACGGCGAGATGATTATATTTCGCGCCGTTCGCATCTTGCAAAAAGGGATCGATCCGCCGCAGGACTCCGTCTGAATCCGGCTCGATATTGACATGCCCTGTCCCCTCCACATGCTTTTGAAAATCAGCGAGCGACTGAAGAATGCCGGCTTGATTCTTGGTTTTTTTAAACAAAACAGGCAGATAAACTCCGCTTGACCGCTCCAACGCTTCGGCCAATGCCCGATCGTCCAAAGGATCGCTGCCGGGACGGGTAAAGAGCATATCGAAGACAATGTACTTCATGCCCCATTGTCTCAAGATATCAAGAAGAACCGCGTGATACCGCCGCGGCCAGGGGAAAACCCCCAGGCTCTCCATACTGTCGTCTGCAATTTCAATAAAGACAACATCCCGGCTCTGCTGAATGGGCCCCCGCAAGCGGAAGAAGACATCTGAAATCTCCCATTCCAAACGAAGCAGGAACGGGGTTGCGGCCATTCCAAGATAGACGGCGAGAATCAGAAAACTGCCTAAAAAATAAACTATTTTTTTACTTTGGATTGCCGCAAAAAATTTTAAGAGGAAAGCGGGTAAACGAGGCATCTCAGCAGGTCATATCAGGATAGTTCCAAGAACATGGGATTTATTCTATTAACGGCGGCTGTTTGCGGAACTGAAACACGGAGCGGGCTCAGAATCCGATCGAATAGCCGCCGGAATCCAAACCGTCAGAATCCGCTCCGGCGGCAGCGCTTAGATTATTCCCGGGGCTTCCTTCATTTTCTATATTATTCCCCCCTTCGGGTAAAGAGGAAAATCCTTGCTCTCCGCTTACGGACAGCGCCGCAATTCCTTCTTGCTTCTGTTGCTCGGCTCTCTCCGACATTATCGAAGGATAATTTTCTTCGGTAACGGTCGACCCGGTCGGCGATTCTGGACTGAAGGTATTTTCGGTATTGTTCAACCTCAAATTTTCTACCCTTAAACTGTCCATCTTCCCGAGCACTTCCTCAAACGCAAAATCCAGGGGAGACTTTTCCTTAAGGGCCTCGCTTTTGGCCGAATTTTTTTCGTCCTTTTTGGAACTCGTGTTGGCGCTCTCGGTTAATGAGGGTTTGCCCGACACCGTGTCCTTTGACGATATCATGGAATCAATAATCGAATCTTCAGTGGCGGCAAGCACGTTGGCGCCTGAAGCGGTTTCCATAGGTTCGGATTCTGAATGGATCATCCGGACGCTTTCGAGATTTTTCGATTGGGCGTAAACAGCGGTTCCCCCTCCTATAAGGATGGATAAAACAGCGATAAACCACGCGCCTTGAAAAATCTTTTTTTTCGAGTAGGTGTCCATAATGTTGTCTCTAAGCTCCTTTCTTAAGAAGCGATAAAGTCTGACCTAAGTTTAATGGAACTGTGTCAAATTATCAAAAAATGCAGCGCCTATTAATTAATAGATTTGAATATCTTTAAAGATTAATAACTATCATTAGATAGTAATAAATAGCTTAATTGAGCTGCTAAATGATCAATTTCGTTGCTTTCTGACAGCCGTCGTAAGGCAACAGCTGCCGCGAGAAAGGCAAAAAGTTGGTGTGCCTATTTATCAAATCATATAAAGTGATACTTGGTCCGTAAAAGGGTTAAGAATATCGGAGGGAAATATGCCTAAAAAAAAACTTATTCTTGCGTTCTTTTTCTTCGCTTTTTTCTTCTTTCCCCTCTTCACTTATGCCGCAGTAGTAGGGCGGGAAGTGGAATATAAACAAGGAGACGCTTTATTACAAGGCTATCTGGCTTATGAAGATTCCGCGAAAGAAAAAAGGCCCGGCGTCATTATCGTGCACGAATGGAAGGGCCTGAATGAATACGCAAAATCGCGCGCCAGGCAGCTTGCGGAACTCGGCTACGTCGCGCTGGCGGCGGATATTTACGGCAAAGGAATACGGCCGGAGAGCCACGAAGAAGCGGCAAAGGTTTCGGGCGCTTACCGAAGCGACCGAAATCTTACGCGCGCCAGGGGCAAGGCGGCTCTTGATTTTCTGAGATCGCAGGACGGGGTGGACCGGAATAAAATCGCGGCGATCGGCTATTGTTTTGGCGGAATGACCGCGCTTGAAATGGCGCGGGCTGGATTCGATCTAAAAGGCGCGGCCAGCTTTCACGGTTTTCTGGCAACGCCGGCTCCGGCCGGGCCGAATGATATCAA
This sequence comes from Candidatus Omnitrophota bacterium, assembly GCA_023247035.1. Classification (GTDB taxonomy): domain Bacteria; phylum Omnitrophota; class Omnitrophia; order Omnitrophales; family Aquincolibacteriaceae; genus JAHFHG01. Next base: position 11,489 of record JAHFHG010000038.1, on the reverse strand, counting down.
GGCGAAAATTGTCGTTTTTCACGGCAAGGAGGACAAGTTCATTCCCGAGGAAGAAGTGAAGGCCTTTAAAGAAGAAATGGCGCGCGCGAAAGCCGACTTTCAGTTTATCGTTTTAGAAGGCGCGGTCCACAGCTTCACAGTGCCCCAGGCCGGCGGCGATAAAGCGACCGGAATGGCCTACAACGAGGAGGCCGATAAACGCTCCTGGGCGATGCTGCTGGATTTCTTCGATAAAATTTTCGCATAGGTTTTATCTCCATGACTCCCTCATACTATTGACTTGAGTTCTGTGAATTTCCGAATTCATGGAGTATCGCTCTTTGTAAGACAAGCGGCTGTCATTCCCGCGTCCGTCCTTCGGCGGGAAAGCGGCCCCGAGAAATCGCTCTGCGATTTCACAGGGGAATCCAAAATCCGTCATTCCCGATAAAACCATTCAGGAATGCCGGAAAGAAAAACAAAATTTGCGGAACTCAAACTATTGAGAAGAAAGGAAACTCGAATGAACTGGAAACAAACCTTTTCCGATCTGGGTCTTTTGGAGTTGAGAATCCTGATAGGCCTCGGCATGTCCTGGCACGGTTATCAGAAAATTTTCGGCGGTTTTATCCACAAGTTAGCTGAAGGAGTTGCCGGAATGGGTTTCCCGTTTTCCCAAGTCTTTGCGTGGCTCGCGGCTTTATCGGAATTCGCGGGCGGCATCCTTATTGTATTGGGGCTCGGGACCCGGTTCGCCGCGCTTTCCATTTTTATCTCAATGTCGGTGGCGGCTTTTATCGCGCATGCCGCCGATCCCCTTGCCGTGAAAGAACTCGCCTTAGCTTATTGGGGTGCGGCCGGCGCCCTTCTTCTCACAGGACCGGGCTCTCTTTCGCTGGATCGGATCTTCCATAAAAAGTAAAACCGCCTGTCCGCTCACAATGAAAAATTCCAAATGACTTTTCCGCACCTCGGGCTCACGGGCTAAAGGAATCCGTAAATGACCCGTAAAACTTTGCAGGAATGAACGGCGCTCAAACGCCGGAGGAGTCAAAATGAAGGTCCTTGTCGCGGGAGGAACGGGATTTATCGGAAAGCGGCTTCTTGCGCGGCTGCATCAAGAAGGCTGTGAGATTGTGCTGCTGACGAGGGGTAAGCATCCGCCCGCAAGCGTTGAAAATATTGCAAGGGCGGAGTCCTGGGACGCTAAAAATCCCGGAGAGTGGCAAAAAGAGATTGAAACCACGGACGCCGTGATTAATCTCGCCGGAGAACCGCTCATCGGCAAGCGATGGACGTCCTCCCAAAAAGAAAAAATCGTAAAGAGCCGCCTCGAAACGACGCGCGCCCTGATCCAGGCTATGCGAACGGCGGCCCGGAAACCCAAGGCTTTCATCAATGCCTCGGCGGTCGGTTACTACGGCAATGTCGAAGAAGGAGAGATTACGGAGAACTGCCCGAAAGGCCGGGGGTTTTTAGCCGACACCTGCGAACAGTGGGAGTGCGAGGCGCAAAAGGCGCAGGAACTCGGAATTCGCACGGTCATTTTGAGGACCGGTATTGTCCTCGATAAAAGCGGAGGCGCGCTCTCCAAAATGCTTTTTCCTTTCCGGTGTTTTATCGGCGGCCCCTTGGGATCGGGCAAACAATGGGTCCCCTGGATTCATCTTGAAGACGTCGTAGAGATTATCCTTTTCGCGCTCAACCATGAAAGCCTAAGCGGGCCTGTCAACGTCGCCTCGCCTTCCCCCGTCCGGATGAAGGAATTCTGCGCAGGGCTTGGGAAAGCCGTTCATCGGCCTTCGTGGATTCCGGTTCCGGGTTTTATCCTGAAAATTCTTTTGGGCGAAATGTCGGAAGTGCTTTTGGGCGGACAGAAGGTCATTGCGCAAAAGCTTCTGAACTCCGGTTATTCCTTCCGTTTTTCTAAACTGGATGAGGCCTTCCGGGCAGCGCTGAAGTAAGGGCGTCTTGCGGCCCGCCTTTACCTTCGATTAACCTATGCTATAATCCTTCTCCTGAAGGAGGCTGAAATGAAAATCAATACCGGTATTTCAGACAGGAATCGCAATGAGTCGGTAAAAATTCTAAACCAACTTTTAAGCGATGAATATGTGCTTTATACCAAAACGCGAAATTACCATTGGAATGTCACGGGCCCGGATTTCAGCGAACTCCATAAATTTTTCGAATCGCAGTACGAAGAACTCGACGGGATCATTGACGAAACCGCCGAACGCGCCCGCTCTCTGGGCGGACGCCCCTTCGGAACTTTAAAGGAATTCCTCCACGAGACGCGGCTCAAAGAATTTCCTGCGGATGATCCGGACGCCCGGAAAATGACCGCCCGTCTGCTTGAGGATCACGAACTGATGATTCGGAATCTACGCCGCGATTTAACCTTGTGCGCTGAAAAATACAGCGATATGGGCACGAGTGATTTTCTCACCGGCCTGATGGAGCGGCACGAAAAAATGGCGTGGACGCTCCGGGCCTGTCTGGATTAACTTCTCCGCTCGCTCCGCTCGTTTTGCTCGCAATGAGGATTTGCTCGCAATGAGGAATAGAGATTCAAAATTGCGGTTTTCGCCAGTTTGCCAAACTGTCTTTTTCTAACAAAAACAATCATCCGCCGGCAGGTTTTTCAATCGATCGGAAAATTTTTGTATTCTACGAAGCAAAAGAGTATCTTCGTTTAATTTCCGGCCACTCTTTAAGTTAGCCCGATAGCCGGATTCAATCCCCGGCGATTGAATCTATCGGCCCTCCGGGTGGATATTTCATGGGAAGCATGAAATATCCAGGTTAGAGCGTTTTCCGGCTCAAAAATATGTTCGTTAAAACCATTTCTCCTGCCTTTTCAATCCTGCGGAAAACAACCGCGCTTTTTTTGTCCTGTTCTTTAGGGCTTTTAGACAGCGCAGGGTATGCTTCACGAAGTAACCAGAAACCAGTAACCGCCAACCGGATTCAAAATTCCGGTAACTGGCAGCGGATTTCCGGTTACTCAGAATCCATTTCCCTCCCCTCCAGCCTCGGTAAAATTGAGGAATCCTTTCAGGGCTCTTCGGACAAAACCCTGGTCTACATCCAGGATGCCCACGATTCCCTCGAAGCGCAGGAAAATATCGCTAAGCTTATCCATCATTTCGTTAAGCATTACGGAGTAAAGACAGTCTTCGAAGAAGGCGGCGAAGGGCCTGTCCCGACGGATCCATTTTTCAGCTTCATTAAGGATCCGAAGATCAAAGAAAAAATTTCATACTTTTTAATGGATAAGCTCCGGATCGGGGGCGCGGAATACGCGCACATCAACCGCTTTCACAACTTGTCATTCCCGCACGCGTTAAGCGGGAATCCAAATTTTAGGTCCCCGATAGAAACATTCGGGGACGACAAAAAACGTGTCGATTTCAGACTGATCGGCGCCGACAATATCAAACTTCACCGCGCGAATGTGGCGTGGTACCGGAAAGCGGCTCAAGATCAAAAGGAAACCCGGGAAGATTTGAAAATCCTGCTCCATGAAATGGAAAAATTAGCGGATCAATACTTCCCCAAAGAGCTCAAGGAATGGATGAAAATAAACGGAAGGTTTGAGGAGCAGAAGATAAGTCTTCCGGATTATTTGAAAAGGACAATGGATTTGCACAACTCCGCAGGGGCCGGTTTAAAATCCGCCCCTGCAAACAGAATCATTTATTCCCGCATCGCCCTCCTCCTCTCCGCCGGACATTCCCAAGACAAAAAAATTCTCGAAAAAACCAAGGCCCTTGATTTCAAAAATCTCTTCGCTGAAATGGGGCTGCTGGAAAATGATCTTGCCGAAAAATTTTTAAAGAATGAAAGAGATCGCAGGATTTTCGATTATTATAAAATGTTAAATCTCTTGCAGAGGCTCAACGAGCTTAAGCTGACGCAAGCGGAATATGAGTCCTTGGCAAGCGCGTATCGGAATGCGCCGCTGCAATCGTACACCCAAAACCTCGCCGGCTTCATCGCCCGAACCACAAAAAAACCCGCCGTCCTTTCAAAACGCTGGGAAAAGACCCTCAAGCCCGCCGTCCGGTTTTACGAAATCGCGCAGGAAAGGGAAAAAGCGATTGAAAAAGGCCTTGGGGAATTTTTGTGGAATCCGGAAGAAAGAATCTCCGTTCTCGTCTTCGGCGGCTTTCATAAAAACGGAATCTTGGAAATCTGCCGAAAAAATTCCCTTTCCTGCGTCGTCGTCTCTCCGAATATCAAAACGCTTCAATCCAAACAGCGTGAGTATTACAAACAGCTTATGTCCGCAGGTTCCCTTCCTTTCGAAAAAACCCCTCCTGTCCTCGCGAAGGCTGTGAGTCCGCCGCGTATTTTTGACATCATGAAGTACGAAGATTTTCCTTTTTATCTTTCCTCGAATCTTCCGCCCGGAATCCGGAAAACCCTTGCCGGCTCCCTCATCCGCTCCGAAGCGCGCCTGCCTAGCCGCAGGCCGGGCCGAAAAATTCGCGCGAGCAAGGAGGAAAAAGGCCGGCAGATAAAATCGAACTTATCTTGGATCTGGAAAAACCCGGACATGGATCCGCTTAAAGCGGAAATCCTTAAACACTGGGGAAAACCCGGCTTGATCGAAGTGCTCTTGCGGTTAACCCCGCCTCCTGATAACCCCGACAAAAAGCGGATTTTTACGGGCGCGGCCGGTGAAATCCTCGGCGCCTCCCGGATCGAAAGGAATATCATCGGAGCTAAGGTCATCTCCTTTGGTTTTAGAGCCGGTCCCCTGGGATCTCAAAATGAAATCGACGGCCTTGTTTTCGTCAATCAGGACAACGCTTCCTGGATTCACCCGGAACAAAGCCTTAGGCTTCCCAACGGACTTTATTTGCTTGAAGTGAAAAAAGATGAATCTCTGGTGAGAGCGATCAATCAAGCCTTGAAGACCCAAGTTCCGCTTCGAATCAAGGCCGCCCGCTGGCTGGCCAAGAAGTCTGGGATTCCCATTCAAGGGATTATTGTAGCGGCCGGATCGGCGCGCATCCGCCCGCACCAGCTTGAAACAGCGCAGCAACCGTCCGGAGAAATGCCTGTTTACATTATGACCGATCGCCTTAGCGAATCCGGCCGGTTCGCTTATCCTGTTTCGCCCTATCCCTCCGAGACAATCGATCAGCTCCTGCAGGATCAGGCGGATCCTTTAACCGTTATCGAAAGATACCGGGAAGATTTGAACAACCTTGATCCCGACGCTGCGGCGACGGACTTCCCCGACTGGGCCGTTTTGGCGAATTATCTTAATCTCAGGGACGGGTGGAGCCGTTTTTTTGAGCCTGCTTTGAAATGGGGCGTGTTAAAAGGCAGAGCGACTCCTTTTGAAGTGGCGCATCTCTTTCAATGGTATTTCACTTCCAGCCCGCACCCGGATGAACTGAACCGCCGCCTCCTTAATGTCAGCCAGGGAAAAGGACGCCATCAAAAAGCTCAGGCCATTTTGGAATTTCTGAGGCTCGAGCAGCTACATTCGGCGTATCAGAAAGAGGCCCATTTTCTAGATTCCAAAGCAGGCTCGGGAAGAATCATTCCCGGCGGTTTGATCGAAAAGAAAATCGCCGATTTTTTCTCGGCAGCCCTTTGGCCGGCAGGCACGATCCCCATTGAAGAAAAAATTCCCTTGGAACAACGCATGAAGAATTGGATTCAAGTTCTGCGAAGTTATTACAAGGAGTTGGGGGTTTCTGATCTGGAATTTGATCTTCAATCAACGGGCCGCGAAGATGAAATTTCGGGCGTGCGTTTTACGCCGGAGCCCGGAGGAAAAATAAAACTTTTTCAGATCGGCGCCCCTGCGGAAGCCTGGGAAAGCACCCTCTACACCGCGGTTAGAAAGATTGTTCAGGAAGCCGTGCGGGGACATAAGCGGCCGATTGCAAAGACCACAAAAATCATCCTCAAAAAATATTCGATGAATCACGAGGGCCATCCATTCTTGGTGATTGAAGTTCAAGACAATGGCCGCGGATTCCCAAAATCCTTTGCGAAGGGAAAAAACCAAATCGGGATGCCTGAAATCATGCAAGGCCGGATCGATTATCTTTCGGAAATGGGAAAAAAGCTCCAATACCGGGAACTTCAAGAGATTGGTTCCTTGGTCCAGGAAGTGGGCGGAACGTACCAAATTCTAACTCGCAGGATCGAAGATACAAAGGAAAGCGGAACGACTTTCCGGATCTTGATTCCCTACCGCGATCCCCCGCCTTCCTCCCGTTCTGAGGTGCGAGCGGAGGAAGACGCTCAATCAGCTTGGATGCCTCAATCCGTTCTCATCGTGGAAAATGATCTTCCGTATGCCCGGTTTTATAAGAAAGGCATTGTCGATTTTTGGGGATTGGATCCCGATACAGTTTTAATCGTTCCCACCGCGGAGGAGGCCGAAGAATTGCCCGAGGCAATGGCCTTCGGTCTCGTTTTGCTGGATCATGATCTGGACGGAGAAAAACAAGGCAGGCAAATCCTTCCCGTTTTGAGGAAAAAATATCCGAAGGCGGTCATTATTTTTAACTCTGCAAATGCGGACGCGAGAGCGCTGGTCAGGGACGAAGAGCTTGCCGACTTTGTTCCTCCGGGAAAAATCATGAAAACCCGGAAGCGAATCGATTTGAACTCCTGGCTGAAAGACGCCGCCCAAATGGGTTTAAGCCGCCGCTCTGAAGCCCGCCTGCCAAAAGATTTTGAGCGGCGCGCTAAGGAAATCAACCTGGGATTTCTTGAAGCGGAAGCTTACGGAAACAGCCCGGTTTTAGAAAAGTACCGTATCCTCATCGATCAAAAAAAAATAAGCACCGAAGAAATTGTGAGATTAGAATCGCATGGTTTAATGCCCGCCCTCGCCATGTTCCTCTTGGAAGAAATTTGGCTTGACGATATCGAAACGATGCTGCGCCGGAAAGATGCCGCCGATCAATTTAAAGCAAAAATTGGCGGCCTTTCTCCCGCTCCCGTTTTGCTTAGAAGGTTTACCTCTTTCTTCTTTTATTATGTTTTTCCCGGTCGATACACAAAACTACGCCCAAAATTAACCCGTAATAAACTCATCGGTCCATATCAAGACTTCTTAAAAGACAAGCCGGACGAATTGCTTTATTGGAAAAAATTAATACGGTCCGGGAGAAAAAGATTGCGCCGGTCTGATGATCCTCTCGTCGGCCGAGTCAAGGAAGCCATAAAGCCCGCCGATATCACCGCGCCGGAAGAAAAAGGCGAGCTGGCGCATTTTCAAGAGCTGCTCAGAACAGGACGGCCTCAAGAAGCGCTGGAACAATTCCAGAATAGGCCGGATATTGTAGAAGCTTACATTTATTCAATCACCACCTCTTCCATCGATCCGGCTCTCTCTTTCCGGGGAAATAATATCGGTTACCTGAAGGCCCTGGAACAAATGCGTTTGCTTTACCAAGCAGGGCTTAAAGAGCCGGCGTTATCTTTTTATCAGAGCCGGTTAGGAAGTATTCTATTCTTATTGGAATTACGTTTTCCTCTTATTCTGGAATTCGACTCCGGCTACCTTGCAAACTTGGCAAAAGCCGGCCTTAACGAACGGATCGCTTTGATCGCGTGGCTTCAAAAAGCTATTGAGCTAAAGGCTGATGATAAAGCGGAAATTCATGAACTGGAAGCCCGCGATTACCGATTGGCGGCCTTGCGGATTTTGAAGAGGGAATTAAACAAGACCCAACGTCACAAAAGTGAATATCAAAGCTTGATCGAAATTCTCCGGCAAGCCGAAGCGCCGGGCGCAGAGAACCGCTCCGAAGCGCGGGAAAATCCGGTTGAGGCTGGAAAAGCTCAAAGGTTAAAAGGCGTAAAAGTCAATCCTGGAACGTTTGAACTTTTAACCCGGGTTTTCCGTTTCAATCCGAGAAAAATTTTGGCCGCGCTATTTATGGACTCCAGCGATCTTATAAATCTTCCGCGCGATCAAAAGGAAGAGCTGTTGAAGGTCCTTTTTCTTCATCGCAGCGAAGTCCGCTTTATTATTCCCAACTCTCAAAGCGGCCTTCCTTTAGATCCCCTGCTTCAAGCAATCGTCGCATTAAACAATACGATTGAAACTCCTCTGCCGGCTGCGATCGCTTACAAGCGCTACGGGCGGCCCGGCTTTGCGGTTCATTTATTGAACGCCGGGGAGGGCGGGGATTTTTCAAAAGAAGCGCGGCCGGGCGACGCGGGTCGAATCAAATTCTTCCGGCTTAAAAAAGAACTCGGCGCGATTGCGGCCGCCCTGCTTTATGCGATCAACGGAACCCGCCTTCCGGGCGTGATCGAAAAGGAAGGAATCGCCGAATCGACTCCGCCGTTATTAGCGTTCCTGCGCCAGGAATATCTTTCCCGCTACGTTTTCGCGGTTCATGCGTGATTCAGAAAGAAAAAAGTATCTATAATTTAAATGAGAATTTAGATATACTTTCTCAAGTTAAGGTCAAAGATGAAATTTCAAAAATGAAGAAATCTTATTTTTTAATCTTAAGCCTCGTGCTCGGCTTCTCCGTCAGAATGCCGGACTCCGCGCTTGCCCACGGCGGCCATTTTCATTCCCTCAATGAGCTTGCAGAGCACATTAAAAACCACATGACCGAACTCGAATCGGCCCTCTCTCAAAAGCCGCTTGATCCGGCGCTGGTGAATCACGAACGCCTGGAAATCATTGAACACGGCAGGCAATATCAAAGGGCTATTCAAAGGCTCGCGGCCAAGGGGCGGCGGCCTGAACTGGCAAAGATTCTTGATCCGATGGCGGCCGCTCTTGTTCGGGCGGGACATTCCGGCGATCTGATTCAGGGGCTGAATATCCTGAGACAAATCCAAACTCTGCTGGCTCAATCATTATCCCAAGGCCGCTAAAAACGCCTGAAAAAATCCTTTTATTTTGTCCTGAAAAAAAGATCTCCCAGAAACCGGATCATGCCGAAAAAGTTTCCCCTCGAAAGAAAAATCCGGAGCGCGCTTTTGGGCCTCAGCCTTGCCGTCTTCGCCCTTCCGCAATCTTCCCGCGCCAACTACGAAAACCGCTTCGAAGCGAACCTCAGAATTGAATCGGAGTTTAAAAGCTTGGCCACGGCCATCGTCGAACTTTTGGCCGAGGACGGGTCGGACAGCGCCTGGAAGGAAAAAATAATCAAACACCGCTGGAAGTTGAAATCCCTTGCGGAAACGCATCCGGAAAGTGTCTGGGCCGATGACGCTCAATATATTTTTGCGGTGCTTGGCGCTTCGGAGGGACTGCTTGTTCCGGAATTTGAATACCTCTTGGCCCGCTTTCCCAACGCTAAAGCGGAGCCGTGGACGCTGGAAATGTTCGAATTCATGATCCCCGACGAATCTCCCCTGGATTTCGCGGTCCGCAAGCATCTCTGCGTCCGGTACAAGGCGCTTCATAAAAAACGAAAACTGCGGCAGCTTGTCAAAAAATCGGCCGGGCGGTATCCTGAACGGGCTGAAATCTTTCAAAGTTTTTTGGATTCCTTTAATCCGGCGGAGCAACTTGAACCCGATTTTCCGGTGAAGGCCGAACCGCGGTAAGG
>JAHFHG010000038.1:0-1850 GCA_023247035.1 Candidatus Omnitrophota bacterium | reverse complement strand
ACGCGGTCTTCATTAATATTCTGAAGGGCGGCGACAATGGCCTTTGCCCGATCCACAGCTTCATCGGAAAGGGCGGAAAATTCTTCATCGGCGGAGAGGGCCGAAACTCCGCGGGATTGTTGAAAAATATCAAAAATCGCCGCCGCCTTTGAATCGATAAGAGAATCAAGCTCTGCAGCCAAGGGAAGCGGCTGAGGACCGGAAAAATTCATTCCTGCTCTCACTTGTTTACGAATGAGATTTTTTAAATCTACCCGATTCATTGCTTTTTTCGCGTTCAAAAGCCGCTCGACGCTTTCCCGCGATATGTCTCGATAAATCCGCGCAAGGTCATTATCGTGTTCCCGCCGGATTTCTTGCGCATTCCAAATCTCGCTTAAAGGCACGCCCTCGATCTTGACTTGATTCAATGCCTCCGCCGGCTCGGAGATATCTTGTCCTTGAATTCCAAAAAAATGCTTTAAACTTGTAAGCCTTTGCAATCCGCCGCGTACTTTTCGCAGCTCGGACCTCTTCCCGTCCTCATCTTCATCGCGTGGGAATTCGCCGCCGCCATACCTTTCTTCAAATTCCTTCCGGTATTTTTCCAACCTCTTGAGTCCCAGCCTTTTCCTTAATGAAATACCCTTTTTTAGCAAAAAATCCAAAAAGGAGAACGTTTTATAAACTGGCATCAGGCCGTAATAATTTTCCGGCGCGATTTGCTCAAGCGGCCATTTTCCCAGGCGGCTGACGCTCAAGGCTGCGAGAAATTCATAAGGCTGCTTTTCATAAAATTCCCGAAACCGTTCCAGCGAGGATAGGGGATCACTCCAGACTTTTGCAAGCCAGCGCAATATCTTCTGAATGTCCTCTTCTGTCCAATCCTCAGCGATTCTTCTCTGCCATTCTTTGGATTCCCATTCTTGCGGGACAGTTTCAAGCCTCGCTGGAAGATCGTCTAAAATTCTTCGCGCAAAATAGAGGACGGAATCTTCCAGACCCATTTCACCCGGTATCGATTCCTGGATATAATCCGGATGCGCCGCCCGGAGCGCGTCAAAGCTTTCATTCATCATTAAGATCCCAAAAAAGATGTCTTCCACAAGGGAAGGATCTTGCCGGAAAGCTGTCTGGAGCGGCTCAAGATTAAAAACTTCCTGTTCAAAAGCAGTCTCGAGCTTTTCAGAACCATTGATTCTCACCCCATCAAACAATTTAAAGAAATCCCGGCGGTGATCGTTGAAACTTGCAAGGACATTCGCTTCTCCGAACCAAAAAATAAATAATTCAAGGGTTAATTCAACAGAGTCCGGCTTTCTGGATTCCGGCGTTTTCGCTAACCCCTTCTTCCCGCTCATACGCTCCAGCGCCCGGATCAGCCGCCGTTTATTTTCGATCTTCTTCGTGCGCACTTCGGAGCGCTGAGGCGGCTTGTACCGCTCCCCGATAAGCTGGCCCCAGGACTTGACGATTCTTGACCGTCTGTTGGATCCGCGCCCTTTTTCCACCGGCGTAAGCAGAACTTTGAATTCCAGTTGGGTCTCCGGCAATCCATTCCCGCCCACTTCGTCACGGACCCAGGCCGCCCGAACGAACTCTACACGGTACTCGCCGCCTTCTTTGAACCGGACAAATCCGACTTCCTCTTTAGGCGTATGCGAAGTAATCCGCTGCCATTCCTTTGGCGCGAGCGGATGAGAAATCAGGTAATCCCAGCCTTGATCCAGCTCTTCTTTTTTTCTCTCGATCTCTTCCACACTGCCGTCCTCGCCGACAACGAATTCGAGAAAAAAGGCTGCTCCCTTGAAAATATCCGTTGCGGATTCCCCGGCCGGAAGCTTCGCCAATCGGATTTTCTTGATCCGGTA
>JAHFHG010000004.1:36916-78361 GCA_023247035.1 Candidatus Omnitrophota bacterium | reverse complement strand
GAAAACTTCTGAAGATCTGCGGATCCAATTCCGAAGACGCCCCTTCCACCGCCACAACATCGATCCCGTATTCCTTCTCAAAATATCCGATGATCTTCCGAATATTCCTCTGCGCCTCAGGAATCGAGTGCGCGTCCTGAATGAGAATGACGGTTCGATTCCCCTCGCCGGAAAATTTTTCTTCGGCGATCCCAAAAGATGGAGGAATAGTTAAAGAGCTTAATTTGAGGGGCGGACTAAAAGAGGAAGAATCCCCGGCCGCCATCAGAGGCAGCGTTAAGATTTCTAAATGCGTTATAAAGAATGAAATAAGACAAAACGCAGATACGCTCCGCCTTAATATAAAGTGATTACCGAGGGCTTTCATTGAAAGATTGGATCCCGTTTTCCGAAGATGATAATTGCCGAATAAACTATCTTATGTGGGGGGAAAGTCAAGCAAACAGAACCTCGATTTTAGCGTTAGCTAACAACTGCCCTGCTTATCCATCAGCTGCATACAGCCGTAATTTATAATGCGCACAGTGAAAGCAAAGAAGAGTAAGAATGGGACACCAGAGAACCAAAGGGGCAGAATTTTTTAAACAAATGGATACAGAGGAAAAAGCCCGGCAGTGGGCATGGGAAGTTTGATGGGGGGAGCAGGGTTTCAAGCGCCGCCCTTGTGAGCGCCCGCACAAAACACACTTCTTGCCTTGAAACAATTCAAGCTGATTCATGAAAGAAGTTTAACCGGAAGAAAAAAAAGAAATTTAGGAGAGACTTAATCCCTGCAGAATCAATTTCTCAAAATAAAAACCTTAAAAACTACCGCCCCCACCTCCGCCCAATTTGGCGGCATTCTCACCGCTCCCTACAGCGATGGAATCCAAAGACTGGATTGATGAGAAAGGCCGGCCAAAGTCCAAAGCAGGCTTTGCTGAAGTTGCATCGGGTATTGAAGGCAAAAAGACGGTTCAAGCTTTTGTGGATCAAACTATTGAACAAGGATCCAGGGTCAACGCGGATGGGAAAATTGCCTTGCGAGGACTTCAGAATGTCGATTGTGGATTATCAAGATCCTTACTACGACCGTTCGAGCCTTGATCATCGGCTCCCGTGGGCGCACAAATTTATTTCCAACGCGAAAACTTGGATTGCGGGAACCCCCCATGGAATTCGAGCCAAGTATCTGGACCGTTATTTAGCCCAGCACACTTACCGTTTCAATCGCCGTCACGATCAGGATATCCTCTTCCACAGAGCCTTGAACGTTTGCGCCTTACCGGCTCCAAGGACAGCGTATGCAATTGCTACATAACCCTGGCATTCGCTAACATTACCTAACGGGAAAGAATTATGGGCTTCGGATAAATTCCAAGCGCTGCATAATCCCGCCGTTAAGGACGGGGCGAAGCAGAACGGAGAGGGTAGGATTCGAACCTACGAGAGCCTTGCGACCCTAACGGTTTTCGAGACCGCCGCATTCGACCACTCTGCCACCTCTCCAAACAGCAACTCTTTTTCTAACATCTCTTTGATCCACTTGCGGCCCTGTCCGCTCTTCAAAAAATTTTCCCTTTTCAAAAAAAATTTTTGCTGACGTCGGAAGGCTTTAATTAATAACGACTTTGGAAGGCTTAAACTGGAAATTTTTTATGCTGGAGAGCTTGCTTTTCGGAGATTAAACGTTCTCTAAAATTTTCAGGGAGGAAATCTTAGCTTGATTGTAGCTGGGGTATAGCCTTCTCAACAAATCAAATGTGGTCTGATAATCAAGCTGGCCTGGAGCGGTAGGCTCTCCAAGGTAAGCATAGGTAATCAAAGATCCTAACCCGGGGAAAAGTATCCTGGTATTCGCTCCATAACTTCCCATGCCAATGGATATTAAATTTTTCTCGGCATTCGCAATTGTGAAAACAGCAAGCCGCTGCATATCTTCCCGCTTAAGAATCAAGGCGGCAATTTTTACGATATCAGCTCCACGTTTTTTTGCCTCGCTAAACACTTGTTTTAGTTTGCCGGCCGCAGGGGTTCCATCAAAATTATGATAGGAGACAACGACTTGTTTTCCCTTGCTGTGCGCGGCTTTGATGACTTGAGGTAAGATTCCGCTTGAACTTAACTCAATATCAATCGCATCAACATGAGGAATGACTGCTTTAAACAAGTCCAAACGGGCTTGTTCTGATTGATTCCAACCGCCGCCTTCTTTACGGGAACGAAGGGTCGCAAGGGTAGGAAAGTGTCCGAATTTTTTTATTTCATTCAAAACATAAACACGTTCAAAGGATGCGTACTGATCAATGCGCAGTTCCATAATGTCGACGCCTAGTTCCCGCGCCTCATGGATGAAGCTATTTGAAACATTATCTTTTACACCGACCGCCACTCTAGGAATCCCGTTAAGGGTGAGACTGCCAAGTTTGATCATGGTTTTATTTAGCCTTAAATTGTTCCTATGTATTCCGGAAAAAGATAACTGTATTCACCGCTAAGCACAAGCTGGGGCATCCGCAAAGGATTGTAAGGCGTTTTTATTGTACTGAGTTAAGGTTTTGACGCCAAGAAAAATCTTGAGAAGCGTCAATTCAGATTTGTTCTGAAAAAATCAGTTTGTCATAATGTTAGATTATCTAATGGCTTATAATTCGCGGAACTCAAGTGATAACAAACCTGCTGGACTGCCTTTTCCCGGCTTCAAGCTGAACTCCCCGCCACGGTTTCCACGCACACGCGGTTCCGGCCCGTTTTCTTGGCGCGGTAAAGCGCCTCGTCCGCGCGCCGCACCATCGGATCCGGAAAATTTTCAGCCGCGTGAAGGCTGGACACTCCCAAACTCACGGTCACGGGAATGATTTTATTCTCCCATTCAAAGACCCCCTTTTCGACCGCCTTTCGAATGCGCTCGGCGATTTTAAACGCCGCTTCTTTGAGACTTGAATTCCGCAGCACCACGATAAATTCTTCCCCGCCGTAGCGTGCGACGAAGTCCGCCTCGTGAATGCCCCGGCCCGTTCTCAAACACGCGCGGATGATCCCGGCCGAATGTTTGAGAACGATGTCCCCGGCCGGATGGCCGTGCGTGTCGTTGATCCTTTTAAAATGATCGAGGTCAATAAGAATCAGGCAAAGGGTCCGTTTCCGCCGCTGGGCCTCGGAAACCAAGTGGTTTAAGATTTCCCGGAAATGGCGGATCACATAAAGCCCGGTCAGGCCGTCGCGGGTCGCCAGATCGAAAAGCCGGGACTGCTCCCGGCCCGAAAGAAGGAGGCTGTAAATCGCCGAGAAAATAAATAAGGAGAGAATCAAAGCCAAAGGCTGAGCCGTATAAATCCATATCCCTTTTTTCCAAAATAAAACAAATGAGGCCAGGGTCCAGGCCCCTCCCAGCATCAGACCGAAGATAAAAGAGCGCACGTTGTGGGACATGACGAATAAAAGGGAGGCGATAAAACCAATGACGCCGAGAAAAAACGTGTTGGCTTCCAAGGAAGCCGGGATCAGAAGCTGATGGTTGATCAAATTGCTGATGACCGTCGCGTGAACTCCGGCGGCCGGATAAGCGGATTCCACGGGAGTCGCCTGGGGCGTTGAAAGATCCGGCGCCGTAATGCCGATCAGGCAGATCTTGCCTTTGATATTTTCAGGTGAAATCACGGGCGCCGCGCCGCGCTCGAAGGCCTGCGCGCTCCGGACCAGATCCGCATAAGAATAATGTTCAAAAGTCGCGAGCCATTTGCCGAGCCAATGAATTCGAAGATTGCCTTGGGCGTCGAGAGGGAGCGAAAGGCTCATCGGCCCTGGAAGCTCCTCCTTCAAATAGTCAAAAGCAACCGGCAGCGCAAGATAAGGATAGGTCTCGCCTTTTTCAGAAAGGTAAGGCTTCACTTTTCTCAAAAGGCCGTCTGAATCCGAATCCAGGTGCGCGTGCCCGACCGCCCTGGCGTTTTTCTCCAGATCCGGATTCGAATGAACCCACGCCTTTTTTTCTCCGTCCGGCTCAAGCACAATAGGAAGGTCGTGAACATAAAATTTTTTTCCTGTTTTAGTTTCAAGCTCTACGGGGAGGTAAACGTTATCTTTTTTTTGGAAAATACTTTCAGCGGGCAAAGGGCCTCCCCTATCTTCGGCAGTTTCCGGAAAACCGAAATCAAAAACAACGGCCCTTGCCTGCCACGTCTTGAGAATCCGGATCATTTGCTCGTGATAATGCCGGGGCCACGGCCACGGGCCGATGGTTCTCAAGCTTTCTTCATCAATCTCAATCACGGCAAGGTCAGGGTGAGCATGAAGGGCGGGCCTCTTGGAAAAAAAATAATCGAGGAAAATATTTTCCATCCGTTCGAAACGGCCGGAGACCATCCCGAGAATGTGCAGGCCGATGATCACAATGCAAACGACAAGATGATTTAAATTGGGAGAAGTGAGAAAACGGCGGCGCTGGGTGCGCGAAAAAAAATCTTCGAGTTTTTGGGCCATGAATCTGAATTTTACCGTATTTCCGAGGAAGATTCTAGGGTGGGATTGTGAAAGGTATAATGTAAGGGCGTATTGCAATGCGCCCTTACATTATGAAGCTGCAGAAGAAAATTACGAACAGCCCATACTGTTGCCGCAGTTCAGGCATTTATAGCAGGAACCGCTCCTGATCGTGACGTGCCCGCAGCTTGAACAAAACGGAGCGTCGCCCATCATTTGGCTTAAGTGTTCGTCCAATACGTATCCGGCAGATTCGGACGCCACCCGGTTTTTGGAATGCCCGTTGGTTCCCTTTTTTGTATCGCCGTTGCCTTTCGTTATCTTAGGGAGAACTTCTGCGGGACTTGTCGAGGCCTTTTCCACGGGAGTTTTTTTCGAAATTTCAAGCTCCGAGGTCTCGGGCTGGACCTGGACAAAATCCGTCCGGCCAAGATACTCCATTCCAAGCACGCGGAAGATATAATCCACAATCGACGTGGCGAATTTGATGTTCGGATGATCCACGGTGCCCTGGGGCTCAAAGCGCGTAAACGTAAAAACATTCACGAATTCTTCAAGCGGCACGCCGTACTGCAATCCGAGCGACACGGCGATTGCAAAACAATTCATAATGGAGCGGAACGCCGCGCCTTCCTTGTGGATATCGACAAAGATCTCTCCCAAAGTGGCGTCGTCATATTCGCCGGTACGAAGATAAACCTTCTGACCGCCGACGCGGGCCTCAACCGTAATGCCTCCGCGTTTTTTCGGCAGACGCCGCCTGCGCAAAGCCGGAGGATGGGTCACGGTTCCGGTCTGCGAAGCTTTGGATTTCGTATTCAGAGGCTGAGAAAGTTTGCAGCCGTCCCTGTAAAGGGCGACGGCCTTGAGTCCGGCCTTCCAGCTCTCCACGTAAATCTTCTCGATTTCTTCAACCGTCATTTCCTGAGGAAGATTCACGGTCTTGGAAATCGCGCCGGAAATAAACGGCTGCGCCGCGGCCATCATCCGGATGTGCGCCATCGGCTCGATGAAACGCTTGCCGGATTTGCCGCATGGGTTGGCGCAATCAAAAATGGGGAGGTGCTCGGACTTTAAATGAGGGGCGCCTTCAATCGTCATCATCCCGCAGACGACGTTATTGGCCTCCTCGATTTCAGCCCTGGAAAATCCCAGCGCCTCGAGGAGATTGAAATCACTCTTATTGTAATCCTCAGGCTTGAAGCCCAGGCGTTTGAATGTTTCCTCCCCCAGAATCCATTTTGTAAAGGCGAACGAGAGATCAAAAATGGAGGGCAGGAGCGCCTTGATCCGGGCAAGCTCATCTTTCGTAAACCCCTTCGCGCCGAGCGTTTCATGGTTGATCCAGGGAGTCCCTTCCAGGCGCGAAGTCCCTTGCACGTATTCAATAATGTCCTGGATCTCGCCCTCCGAATACCCGAGACGCGCAAGCGCCGCAGGAACGGATTGATTGATGATCTTAAAATAGCCGCCTCCCGCTAATTTCTTAAACTTCACAAGGGCAAAATCCGGCTCAATGCCCGTGGTGTCGCAGTCCATAAGAAGACCGATCGTCCCGGTCGGGGCAATGACCGAGGCCTGCGCATTCCGGTATCCGTATTTTTTTCCTAAGCTCAGCGCATCTTCCCAATCCTCCTGAGCTGCGTTCAACAGATCTTTCCAGCAATGCTCGCGGGAAATTTTCTGAACCGCGCCCTTGTGTTTCTCAATGACGCGCAGCATCGGTTCTTTATTTTTTTCATAGCCGGGGAAGGATCCCTTCGAAGCCGCAATTTCGGCGGAAATTCTATAGGCATGACCGGTCATTATTGCGGTAAGAGCGCCGCCGATCGCGAGCGCCTCCGGTGTGTCGTAAGGAATGCCGCTCACCATCAAGAGCGTGCCCAAATTGGCGTACCCCAATCCCAGCGGGCGGTAGTCGTGGCTGTTTTTCCCAATCGCTTCGGTAGGATACGAAGCGAAATCCACGATAATTTCCATCGCCGCAATGAAAATGCGGATCGTGTGGCGGTATCCTTCAATATCAAAGCTTCCATCGGCATTCAAAAATTTCATCAGGTTAATGGAAGCCAGATTGCAGGCCGTATCGTCCAAAAACATATATTCGGAGCAGGGATTGGAGGCGTTGATCCGGCCCGAGTTGGCGGAGGTGTGCCAATCATTAATGGTTGTATCGAACTGCACGCCGGGGTCCGCGCACGCCCACGCGGCGTAAGCGATCTGTTTCATCAGATCGCGGGCCTTATAAGTATCGCAAACCTGATCCGTGGTCCGCGCCTTGGTTTGCCACGGCCCGTCCTTCAGGTAAGCCTGCATGAATTCATCGGAGATCCGCACGGAATTATTCGAATTCTGGCCGGAAACCGTTTTATAGGCCTCGCCGTTAAAGTCCGAAGAATATCCCGCATCCATCAGCGCTTTAACCTTCTTCTCTTCGCGGACTTTCCAATTGATAAAGTCCATGATTTCCGGATGGTCCATATCCAGGCACACCATTTTCGCCGCCCGGCGAGTTGTTCCCCCGGATTTCGTGGCCCCGGCGCCGCGGTCGAGCACCTCGAGAAAAGACATCAAGCCGGAAGATGTCCCGCCGCCGGAAAGTTTCTCCTGCCGTCCCCGAAGCGAGGAAAAATTAGTGCCCGTGCCTGACCCGTATTTGAAAAGGCGGGCTTCCGATTTAAGTAGATCGAAAATGGACATCAGGTCATCCTTGACGGACTGGATAAAACAGGCCGAGCATTGGGGGTGGGAATAGGAATCGGTGGTTTGTTTTATAGTATCCGTTTCCGGATCCCAGCTCCAATTGCCGCCGCTGCCCTGGATTCCATATTCGTGAAAAAGACCGCAATTAAACCAAACCGGGGAATTAAAGACGCACTTTTGGGAAATTAAAAGGTATAAAAGCTCATCTTCAAAGGCCTGCGCCGCTTCCCCGGATTTAAAGTAACCGCCTAATTTTTCGCCCGCAACGCGAATGGAGTGCGCGATCCGGTAAACAACCTGGCGCGCGCTTGTCTCGTGCCCCGTACCCGAAGCGCCGGCTACAGGCACGCCGGCTTTGCGGAAATATTTGGAGACAATAATGTCCGTGGCAAGCTGGCTCCAATCCTTAGGGACCTCGACATTCTCCATTTTAAAAACAACCGAACCGTCGGGATTGGTGATGACCGAACTGCGGCGGGCATACTCGATTTCATCTAAAGGATTAATGCCGGCCCGCGTATAGCGTCTGCTTATAGCGATTCCCTCTCCGCGCCCGATCTCTTCCATTTTAACGTGAGGTTTTTTCTCAGTTTGAATGCTCATAAAGGCCCCCATTTTAAAACAAGACTTTTCAAAACTTTATTTTTATTTTCTATATATTGCGATTTTTTAAGCTGCTCTACACTATATATAGTATCACCAGAAAATAATTCGTCAATCGCGGCAATTCCTTTAATTCTTTTTAAATTTTATTTTCGGATAAAAATTGGGCTTTCGTTTCTGTAATCCGTCTTCTTAAACTTGGAAACGAATCTGCCATCTTAGTCGAGAAGGTTTGTTCAACAGGTTGAGGAAATTTAATGACTTGAGCTTCAGAAATGCCGTTCAGGCTTTTGTGCTGCTTCAGCCTCATTTTCTTTCTTCGCGCCAAAAATTCATCAAAGAACGAATCCGCAACTTAAAATTTTATCAGAGCAAAAGAGTCTGTCAAATTAAAAATTAATTTTCTTAAAAATTTTTTTCTTGCCAAACAAAAAAAAGTGAGAAACAGAAAATCTAAAGGCAAGCGCCCAAGAATCTCGCGGCATTTTTAAAACCCATTTGAAAAATCAAGAGAAATTCCTTTTGAATGAAAAAACGCCTGGGTTTACCGGAATTATTTTCCGATACAAAATTCGGAAAAAATGACGTCTAAAAGATCTTCCGAATAAATCTCTCCGATCAATTCTCGAAGCTCATCCAATGCCGCCTTAATATCTACAATCACAAATTCCAGAGACTCTTGCCGGACGAAAGCTTCTTCAGCCCTTCCCAGCGCTCCGCAGGCCCGCTCAAGCGCATTTTTGTGCCGCAATCTCGTAACCTGCCCGCCTTCTTTCCCTGACGGCTTCCCGGAAAGCAAAAGGGCTTCTATCCTCTTTTCAAGATCGTCCAGTCCTTCGCGAGTCTTGGTGGAAACTTTAAGGCACTCTTGCGGGCCGGCGCCGGTTAATCTTTGTAAATCTTCAAGACGAAGCGCGGGCCGAAGATCGGATTTGTTGATCAGCACGAGGATGGGCCTGTCCGGCGGGCGGCCGGACTTCAACTCCTCAAAAACAAGCCGGTCGCCTTCATCAAGGGAAGCAGACCCGTCTACCAGATATAAGAAAAGATCCGCCTGTTTCAATGCCCTTCGCGTGCGCTCCATTCCCATTTGATCTACAGGGCTGCTCGCCGTGCTCGAAAGGCCGGCCGTGTCGGTCAAGCGGACATAAAATCCTTGGATCTCCAAGGCTTCTTCCAGAGCGTCGCGCGTCGTGCCCGGGAATTCGGAAACCAACGCGCGGTCGCGGGCAAGGAGCGCATTAAAAAGGGAGGACTTCCCTACGTTAGGCTTGCCGGCCAGCACCACAGAAATCCCCTCCCGCAGGATGGATCCCCGCTTAAAACTTCCGACAAGCCCGCTCATTTCCCGATTGATCGCGGCAAACTTTGAGTGGAATTCTTGATTGCTGTAAACTTCCAGATGTTCTTCGGGGAAATCCAGGTAAGCCTCCATATGGGCATAAATTTTCATCAGGTCGTCTTTGAGAGACTTAAAATGGCGGGAAAGCGATCCGGAAAGCTGGTCCAAGGCGGCCTGGCGCGCTTTATCGCTTTTAGCTTTGATTAAATCCAGGACCGCCTCGGCCTGGGCGAGGTCTATTTTTCCATTTAGAAAAGCTCTTTTGGTGAATTCCCCCGGCTCGGCGTGCCGCGCTCCTTCCTGAATAAGCACGTCCAGAATTTTTTTTGTGATGACAAGGCCGCCGTGCGAACTGATTTCGATCACGTCCTCACCCGTATAAGAATGAGGCGCCCGGAATAAACTTACGAGAACCTGATCCACAACTTGTCCGTCTCTGTCTCGAATTTCTCCGTAATGAATCGTGTGAGAAGAAAACTGCTCCAGATTTCCTTTGGCAGGGTGGAACATCTTGGCCGCGATCGAAAACGTTTCCGGCCCGCTTATCCGAATGACGGAAATCCCGCCTTCTCCAAGAGGCGTTGCAATCGCTGCGATCGTGTCTTCAAGGGAAATGTTAGACATTATGACCGGATCTTCTTTCGGGCGTCTCCAATAAGATAAAAGGAGCCGGTGACCACGACAAGGGATTTGTAATCGACGAGTCGCTTCGCGAGCTCCAAAGCTTCGGACACACTCCCCGCGGGAAAAATTTCCTTAAAAAATCCCCTGGCCTGCAAAAGCAGAACATGGATCTCCTGAGTTTTAGGAGTCGGATTCGGGACAAGGATGACGCGCGAAAAAAAACGGCTTAAAATTTTCAGCATGAGTGCGGAATTTTTATCTTTGGAAGCCGAAAAAATCAAAATCCGTTTGCGCCCCGCATAAAGACGCCTGAGGTTTCGCGCCAGCGCTTCGACCGAAGCCGGATTATGAGCGGCGTCCAGAAGAAAAGAAGGCTTCCCGCAAAAAAATTCAAAACGGCCGGGCCACGCCGCGCGCGGAGATTTCAATCCCTCGTGGACGGCATTTTCAGAAATCTTAAATCCAAAATTTTCCCGCAGGACCTCAGCCGCGCGCGCCGCCACTCCGGCATTGGTCCTTTGAAAATCCCCCTGAAGCCCGACGGGAAATCCTACGGGCCTTGCCTCGAAAAGACAGGCCTTCATTTTTTTAACGCGGTCCTTGATCCGGATGAGGGCCTCTTGAGATTGCGGGCTTGTGACCGCATAAGCCTTGCGGCCGATAATCGCAGCCTTCTCGCGGGCAATTTTTCCGACCGTATTTCCCAAAATGGCTTCGTGATCCAGGTGAACCGGCGTCAGCAGCACGAGCTTCGGCGCGAGAATATTCGTGGCATCCAAACGCCCTCCCATTCCAACCTCAAAAATACCGATTTCGACTCCCCGTTTTTGAAAACAAAGAATGGCCATTAAGGTCAGAATTTCAAAATAGGTGAGTCCTGCCAACGTCCTGTCAAGTCTAACATTGTCATTCCTGCTTTCGCAGGAATGACAATAATTAACATGAGGGATTTCCTTTTTCCCAAGTGTCTTTTGAATCCGCCGGACAAGAGCCGTCCATTCTCTCTTCGAGATCGCTTTCCCTCTTAGCCGAATGCGTTCTCGGGGATCCTCCAAATGCGGTGAAGAATAAAATCCCGTTCGCAGGCCGCTTTGTTCCAGAATCGATTCCAAAAAAAATCCCGTCGAACCTTTCCCTTTCGTGCCAGCAATTAAAAGAGGAAAGAAATCCTTTTGCGGATGGCCGAACAAATCCAGAAGATATTTTATCCGCTTAAGATTCCATAGGCGGTTGTTGGGGCGGAGCGTGATTCGCTCGAGATTCAAAAAGGAATTTAAGTAGCGAAGAGATTCGGAGTAGCGCATTTTTCAAGTTGTCATCCCCGAATGCTTTTAATCGGGGATCCAGCTATTAACCCCTGGATTCCCGCTTCCCCTCGACTTTCGCTCGGGGCACTGAGCAAAGCCGAACGTGTCGCGGGAATGACAAAAACGACATTGGTAGGAACTCCTAAAGAAAAATGATAAGTGCATTTCTTAATGCCGGAAATGGCGCTCGGCGGTAAAGACCATTGCGATCCCGAAACGGTCGCAGGCCTCGATCACGTCCTTGTCGCGGACAGACCCGCCGGGCTGAATGATGGCCCGAATCCCGTGCTTGTGCGCCACTTCAATAGAATCCGGGATCGGAAAAAAAGCGTCGCTGGCCAGAAAGGCTCCTCGTGCGCGCTCCCCCGCTTTGCGGCACGCGATTTCAACCGAATCCACGCGCGACATCTGCCCCGCGCCGATCCCGACCGTTCGATAATCCTGCGCCAGCACAATCGCGTTGGACTTGACGACCTTCACGCACTTAAACGCAAAAAAGAGTTCATCAACCCCGCTTCCTTCCATTTTTGCCTGAGTCACAAAACGGAGAGTCTTTGTCAATTCCTCCTGGCGGAGACGGAGCGGAAGATCCCGGGTCTGGACCAGAAGGCTGCTTTGAAGAAATCTCAAATCGTAAAGTCCCTCCCCGCGGGACGCGGCAATCTCGATCAAGCGCAGATTGGGACGTTTCTTTAAAAATTCCAAAGCGTCGGGTTCAAAACCAGGCGCGACAAAGACCTCAAAAAATTTGAGCTTGTCAAAAGCAAGGCGGGCGGTTTCTAAATCGCAGGCGCGGTTGATTCCGAGGATTCCTCCAAAAGCGGAGAGTTCGTCACACTCGATCGCGGCTTGAAGGGCCTTGGCCGGGGTTTCGGCCTGCGCAATCCCGCACGGATTGGAATGCTTGACCACGCAGGCTGCAGGTTCTTCAAACTCGTCGGTTACGTCAACCGCGGCCTCGATATCCAAAAGATTATTAAAGGAAAGCTCCTTGCCGTGAAGCTGTGTGTACGCGAGGCCCGGCTTTCCCATTGAAGACGACTCCGGAAGATAAAAAGAAGCCTTCTGGTGAGGATTTTCACCGTATCTCAAATCCCGCTCTTTGGAGTAATGAAGTTTTAATTTTTCGGGAAGCTCATTGGGCAGCGGAGATTCCGTCTTCTCTTGCTTCCCATTCTGATTTTTTAAAAATTCTGAAATGGCCCGGTCATACTTTGAGGTGCGCTCAAAGACCTTAAGCGCAAGATGCCTTCGCAAATCTTCCGAAATGTCCCCATCGCGGGCTTTCATTTCTTCAATGACGGCCGGATAATCCGCAGGATCGCAAATCACAGCCACGGCCTCAAAATTTTTCGCCGCGGAACGCAGCATTGAAGGGCCGCCGATATCGATATTCTCA
Organism: Candidatus Omnitrophota bacterium; assembly: GCA_023247035.1. Taxonomy (GTDB): domain Bacteria; phylum Omnitrophota; class Omnitrophia; order Omnitrophales; family Aquincolibacteriaceae; genus JAHFHG01. The sequence goes on along the minus strand of JAHFHG010000004.1, from coordinate 65,922 downwards.
ACCGCCGTCTGTAAGGACACGGCATGCCGTGCCCTTACGACTTCTTCAAAAGGATAAAGATTCACCACCACAAGATCAATCGGCAGGATTCCGTGCTTACGGGCCTCTTCCTCGTGGCTTTTTTTGTCTCGCCGGTAAAGCAGCCCGCCGTGGATTTTAGGATGCAGGGTCTTGACACGGCCTTCGAGAATTTCGGGAAATCCCGTAAAGGATTCCACGGGAATGGCTGGAATACCGGCTTCTTGAAGGGCCTTCAAAGTGCCGCCGGTAGAAAGGATTTCGGCCTTTTGCGCTGCCAAATACTGCGCAAAAGGGATCAGGCCGGTTTTATCCGAAACGCTGATGAGCGCGCGACGGATGGGATTTTTTATTTTCTCAGACATTCTCGGGATACCTTTTGTTTAAAAAATTTTTGAAGTTTCAAACTGACGGGGCCCGGTATCTTTGTTCCTATCCGGCGGCCGTCAAGCTCGCGGACTGGCAGGATCTCCCACGAAGTGTTGGTAAGAAAGGCCTCGTCGGCATTAAAAATAGCGTGGCGCGTCAGGGGCGTTTCTTGGACCGGAATTTTAAGTTCGTGCGCGCAGTCTATCACAAACCGCCGCGTGACACCATTCAAGATTCCAGCCGTCGGCGGGGTGAAAAGCCCTTCGCGCGTGACGATAAAAAGATTCCCGATCCGGACCTCGGTCACCAGCCCTTCGCGATCGAGAAAAATCCATTCGTACGTTTTCTCTTGTAACGGCTCCAGGCTCGCGAGCACCGCGTTTTGATAGGCCGTGGTTTTGACCTCAGGCGGCGAGGCGTTGGAATGGCTGCGCTTGACCGGCGAAGTCCTGAGGCAGACTCCTTCCTTATAAAGGAAGGCGGGATGTTTTTTTTCGCCGATAAGCACAACGGGATTGTCCCGCCACAACATCAGCCGGATAAAAACGTCCTTTTTTTCGCGCCCCGGATTTTCTTTTTGAAAAGCCTCAAGCGCAAGCCGGAGCTCGCGGCCGAGCGTTTCGAGGGAACAGGGCATCGGAAGACCTGCTGTTTTTGCGGATTCCACAAAACGCTTCAGGTGATCTTGAAGGCGGAAGATTTCCCCTTGATAAGTCCTCAAGGATTCGAAGATTCCAAGGCCCTCGGTTTCGAAATCCTTGAGAAGGAAGGAATCCTTGATCCTTTTTCCCTTTGAGAAAAGAAAGAAGTTCATAGGACTATCCCTCTTTACGAAATCAATTAAAACGCCGCGCGAACCAAAGCCCCGGCAAGCGCTTCCCCTTTGTGGAGGGTTTCTTCGTACTCGCGCTCGGGATCGGAATCATACACAATGCCGGCGCCGGTTTGAAAACAGCCCTGATTTTTATTCAGCACCATCGTGCGGATCACAATATTGAGATCCAAATCGCCGGAAAAATCAAGATAACCGACAGAGCCCGTATAAATGCCGCGCCGCACAGGTTCGAGCTCGTCGATGATTTCCATACAGCGGATTTTCGGGCAGCCTGTGATCGTGCCTCCGGGAAACATTGCGCGGATAAGGTCAAAGGCATCCTTGCCCTTCGAAAGCCGCCCGACCACTTTTGAAACCAGATGAATCACGTGCGAGTATTGTTCCACTTTGAGCATTTCCTCAACCTTGACGGTTTGATAATCGCAAACCTTTCCCAAATCATTTCTTTCAAGGTCGACAAGCATCATATGCTCCGCCCGCTCCTTTTCATTGCGCAAAAGTTCCTGCTTTAACCGGCGAAGATCCGCGGCCGCTTCCGGCTTGCCGCGCGTGCCGGCGATCGGACGGGTCTCGCACCACGGGCCCTTTTTCCGGATCAGCCGCTCGGGCGAGCTGGAAATAATCTCGAGATCGCCGGCGCGCAGAAAGGCCGAAAACGGAGAAGGGTTGATTTTGCGCAAGGCATCGTAGAGCTTCAAGGAGGAGCCTTCAAATTCAAATAAGAACCGCTGGGAAAGGTTGGCCTGATAAATGTCTCCGGCCTCAATATAACGCTTCGCCTTGAGCACTATTTTTTTAAATTCACTTTTTGAGATTTCGGGATGGAATTTCCCGAGGCGAAAAGGCCGGGCCTCTTCTTTTAAAGGGAAAGAGGACGCTTTGAAACAGGCCCTTAACTTTTGAATGTTCGCCCTTGCCCTTTTCAGAAAACCCTTTCCCTTTTCTTCGTGAGTCACAAGATAATATTTTTTCTCCTTCTGATCATAAACAATGAGGTCCTTATAAAAACCCAAAACCAGATCCGGCGTTCCGGAATTTTTTTTTTTGCGGAACCGTATTTTCTTTTCAAAAAAACGGGCAAGCTCGTAACTCCAAAATCCCACCGCTCCGCCGGTGAAAAAATCGGCGCGCGGCTTAGAAAAAAACCTGCGGCTTGAAAAAAGCTTCCGCAAAACTCCGAAAAGTTCGCGGGCCGGATAAGTTTTCTTCTCTTTTCCATCGAGATAAAGCCGCTCCTTTTGAAGGACGAGCGTCAGAAAGGGGTCAAAGCCGATGTAGGAATAGCGCTGGTTGGGGTGTTGATACTGAACGCTGTCGAGAAAAAAGGAATCGCGGAAAGACGGTTGGAGAATCTGATAGATTTCCCACGGGGTTTGGGGAGAGCGGTATTCTTCAATATAAGGAGCCAACATAGGATGACTTTGGAATGCCCAGGAAGAATTTAGCGCCTGTATGTAGTAAGGGCGTATTGCAATACGCCCTTACTCAACCTTCTTGAGGTATTTTAAAAATTCGCTTTCCGTCGTCATGATCAGGCGGCTGTCTTTGAGCGCTTCGGGATACCGCTGAAGGGTGGCCAGGAAAGCATAAAAGAGGGGGTCCTTGGAATACGCGGCGCCGTAAACGGCCGTGGATTCAGAGTCGGCTTCGCCTTTTATTTTTTGCGCGGCGCGGTAGGCCTCTGAAGTGATCCGCTTCAATTCCTTGTCCATTTGCCCCGTAATCTCCGCCCGGACGCCCTGCCCTTCAGAACGCAGCTGCTCGGCCGAGCGCTTCCTTTCCGAAATCATCCGCTCAAAAACCTTCTGCTGGACCGATTGGATATAGTTAATCCGTTTGATCTGAAGATCGATCAACTCAATTCCATATTCTTTGACCACCTGGCGGGCGGTTTCGAGGATTTGGCGCGTAATCGCATTCCTTCCCAGGTCGATTTTTTCAATATCGGATTCCGCGGCAATGTCTTGCTCGCCGGTCTTGACCTCCAAAATGTTGTTGGAGTTGCGGACCACATCGACCAGGTTGTGCCTTGTGATAAAATTCCTCGTGATCCCGTCCATAATATCATCCAGGCGCGACTGCGCATTCTTTTCATTGTGCATGGTTTGAAGGAACTTGAGAGGATCCTGGATCCTCCACCGGCCCGTCACGTCGACCCAGATAAATTTCTTGTCCCGCGTCGGCACCTCGGAAGGGTAACCGTCCCACTCCAAAATGCGTTTGTCGAACTTGCGGACATCCTGAATAAACGGCGTTTTCCATTTCAGGCCGGGGCTCTTGACCGGATCCCTGACCGGTTCGCCGAATTGCGTGACGACCACCTGCTGGGTTTCATCGATGGTATAAATACTATTCAGAATCAAGATCCCAAAAATCGAAAAAATAATCAAACTGACCGCAATGACGTTTTGTCTCATGGCTCCCGAACTCCTTTTTTTTCCGCACTCAGGTTCAAGAGAGGGACAATGCCCTTTTGGGCATCATCGAGGATGATTTTTTCTTTAAGAAGGGGCATCACCTCGCTGGCCGTCTCAAGATAAAGCCGGCGCCGCGTCACCTCAGGATTTTTTTGATAGGCCGCCAGCGTCAATTCAAAACGCTCGGCGTCCCCTTTGGCGCGGTTGATCCGTTCCAGCGCGTAGCCTTCCGCCTCGCGGATTTTCTGCTCCGCCTGGCCCTTGGCCTTCGGGATGATACGGTTGTATTCTTCCCACGCCTGGTTGATCACCTTTTCCTTTTCTTGCCGGGCTTCGTTGACTTCGTTAAAAGAAGGCTTTACCGGATCAGGGGGCGTGACGTCCTGCAAGATCACATTCCGGATCTCAATGCCGGCTTGATAATCATCCAGCACCTGCTGCAATTTTTTTTCCACCTCGGTTTGGATTTCCTCACGGCCCGCGGTGAGAATCTGATTAATCGTATGATCCCCAATGATAAGGCGCATGACCGCCTCGGACATATTCCGGATGGTCTCCCGCGGATCGCGGATCCGGAACGCAAATTGAACGGGGTCCTTAATCTTGTATTGGACGATCCATTCCACCACCGCGACGTTTAAATCTCCGGTAAGCATCAGCGATTCCTCCAAAAAAGCGTCCCCCGTTGCCGACCGTATCTGACGGCCGAGCGGACCGAGAGGAGTATTTTCTTCCGCATATTCCCTGCCCTCATAAATCGTGCGGATGCCGGGACTGACGGTCCGGAATCCAAATTCCTCCTTAAACACGTGAGTCACCCGGATATTTTTCACGGTTTCAACGCCGAAGGGCAGTTTCATGTGGAGTCCGGGCTGAGTGGTGCTCCTATATTTTCCGAAACGCTGGACGACTCCCACTTCATCCGGCCCTATTTGATAAAAAAAACTCCCCGCCGCCGAAAACGCGAAGATCGTCAAAAGAAGCGGAAGAAACCACGGGCCCAGCTTGAAAGGCGGCAGTTTAGGCATTCCTTCGTTAGGATAACGTATGTCCATGCGGGACCTCCCCATTGCGCAGGTGGGAATAAAAGACAAGACCACTTGCAAGTTTAGGATAAAAGTAAGTGGATTTTTGAGGCATCAGCTCTTGGGCCTTGCCCACTTCGCGCAGAATTTCAACCGGAAGGGCCTGCAAAAGGAAGGCGGCTTTGGCCGCGCCTTTGCCGACAGCCTCCGCGGCTTCCGCTTCATTGTGAGTATAGCGCAGCGTTGTTTCCCATTGATTCTCCGGCAAGTTCCAAAGCTGCTCCAAGATAAGATGACTCAAAATCGCGACTTCCAAGCGGTACCAAGCCGGAAGTTTTCCGGACGGCATTATTTTCTGCGCCGCTTCTCGATCGGTCAGCGTGAGCAGATAACATTCCTGATTCTCTAAAATCAGCCCTAAAGACGGCGGCGTCTGCGTCCATTGATTAAAGGAGGCGGTTTCTTTGGACCAACTTTTCAAGGCCTCGCAGCCGACGGCCTTGATTTGGAAATACTCTTTTAAAGCCGACAAACCTTGGCGCTTGTCAAAACCGGGATAAGGCAGGATCATCCGGTGCGTGGGCAAAAGCACAAGGCCCTCATCGTGAAATCCGGCAAGCGCCATCAGCACAAAATCAGAAGAAAGTTCGGTCTCTTCCGCAACAGGATTTTGACGCCGGATCTGCCGGCCGTACTCCAAGGCCGTCTGGTAGCGGTGGTGGCCGTCGGCAATATAAATCTTCCGGTCCTTGAGGCTGTTTTGGATTTGTTTGACTGCGCCGGGATCCTCGACTGTCCAAACGGTGTGGCGGACTTTTTGATCGTCCGCCGCTTCAAAAATAAACGGGGCCTTGATGATTTTGGAAAACAACAGATCCATTTCCTTCCCGGCCTCTTCGTAAAGGCCGAAGACGGGAGAAAAATTGGTCTGCGTCGTTTCCAAAAGTTTCCGCCGGTCCGCGCGCGGCCGGGAAAGCGTCCTTTCGTGAGGAATGATCACGCCCTTTTCAAAAGGCTCAAGGCGCATCCGGCCGATCAGGGCGAAGCGGGATTTGACCGATCCATCCCGCAGGTCAGGGAAGGTCTCGCGGTAAAGATAGAAACAAGGCGCGGGTTCCTGGATGAGAATTTTTTTATTTTTCCAGGACGAAAAAAAATTTTGCGCGCGAAGGTAACGGTTGCTTTCGGCGGTTTCGGGTTCTTCCGCGCGGTTGAGGATAAGCCGCACGCAATTGTAGGGCGAACGCTCATACAGGCGGTCCTGCTCCTCGGCGGAAATAATGTCGTAAGGAGGGGCGATGACTTCCCCGAACTCTATCTTCTGAGGATTGTAACGCCACGCTTGGAAGGGTCTAAAATCAGCCATTTTTTCCTGGTTCCTAATCCCCTCTATAGATACCCCCGCCTTTACAGGCAGGGAACTCCCGCTAAATTAGAATTCCTCTGAAAAAAGTTGATATTAACATAAGAGTTTTTCTTTGACAAGAAACTGGAGACATACTAGTATTCCAAAAATTCAAAATGCTGAAGTTTCGTCTAAAAAAAATTGACCACCTCACGCGTTATTTTCTGATCGGCGCGATTGTTGTATTCGTGGGATATATTCATCAGTGGCAGAATAACGCCTTCCTTCTTTTTGTAGGCCCCATTCTGTACCTGGCTTACGGCCTTAGAAAATTCGCAAGCTCCTTGGTGGAAAATTTTCCTTCCACCGAGATGATCAATTTTTATTTTTTCCTTTTGCCGCTGACCTTCGTCTATTTCGGATTTGTCGGTTTTCTGATCAAAAAATTGTGCAATGAAAGAGGCGTGACGCGTTTCGTGAGTCTGTTCGCCTTTTTGCTTTTCCTCGCTTATATCCACTACACGGCCTGGAAAACACTGGCCGGCTATTTCGCCGCTCCCGTCATTTAATACTCTGTTTTCTAACTCTGCCGGGCTTCGTTATGGAATCGGTGGATTCGAATTTGACGCCAAACTCCGGGAAGGATATTCCCTACCGCACCGGCGTCCCTGAGGAAGTCGGCCGTTCCGGCACGATCAAAGTCAACGTCTCCCCTTCCGAAGCCGCCAGAACCATTCCCTGGGATTCGATGCCCCGGATAGTTGCGGGCGCGAGATTATCCACAATGATCACCTTCTTTCCGCGGAGCTCCTCCTCACCGTAATGTTTCCTGATCCCGGCCACAATCGTCTTCTCCGCTTCCCCCACCCGCACGGTCAGCACATACAAACGGTCTGCATTCGGGTGCGGCGTGACCTTCTGGATTTCCGCCACTCGGAATTGAAAATTTTTGAATTCCTCCAACGATACCTGCATAAATGAGCCTCCTTGAAACCGCTTTGTGAGAAAATAAATTTTAATTGCGCTGGATTTTAACACACGGATTTGAATAACCAAAGAATAAATTTTATCGGACTTTTAGATTTTAACTTTAATAAATATAATAAGTTAGGATGTTTTATTTTTGCTTGATTTCACTTCATTGGATGATATAATGCGAACCGGAATTGAACGTGGGGGAATAAAATGGCCAAAATTAAAATTGCCGTTGTCGGAGTCGGAAATTGCGCGGCTTCGCTTGTCCAGGGAATTGAATATTACCGTTCCGGAAACAACGGCCAGAAAAACCAAAAAGAACACCTCGGCTTAATGAATTATGATTTGGGCGGCTATCTGCCGGAAGACATTGAAATCGTCGCCGCCTTTGACATTGATAAACGAAAAGTGGGCGAACGTTTTGACGCGGCAATCAACGCAAAACCCAATTGCGTCCTTCCGCTTTACACCCATATCCCCAAAAGCAAATTCAACGTTGAAATGGGGCCCGTGCTCGACGGATTTTCCGAGCATATGAAGGAATATCCTTCCGATCGAACTTTTATTATCGCCAACAAAAAACCCGCGAATGTGGAAAAAATTCTCAAAGATTCGGGGGCTGAAATTGTTCTCAATTACCTTCCCGTAGGATCGCAAAACGCAACGGAGTTTTATGCCGAGGCCTGCCTCAAGACGGGCGTAAGCTTCATTAATTGTATGCCCGTGTTTATCGTCTCCAACCCGAATTGGGCAAAACGCTTTGAGGAAAAGCGTATCCCGGTGATCGGAGACGATATCAAAGCCCAAGTCGGCGCGACGATCGTGCACCGGACGCTGGCGAAACTTTTTACCGACCGCGGCGTCACGATCGACCGCACTTATCAATTGAATACGGGGGGCAATACCGATTTTCTGAATATGCTGAACCGCTCCCGTTTGATTTCCAAAAAGATCTCCAAAACTGCCGCCGTCCAAAGCCAGTTCGCAACACCTCTTGAAGAAGACAACATTCATATCGGCCCTTCGGATTATGTTCCTTGGCAAAATGACAATAAAGTTTGCTACCTGCGGATGGAAGGACGCGGGTTTGCAGGCTTCCCGTTCAATCTTGAGCTGCGTCTTTCGGTCGAGGACTCGCCCAACAGCGCCGGCTGCGCCATCGACGCCATCCGCTGCTGCAAATTGGCGCGGGATCGGAAAATCGGCGGGTCGCTGATCTCCATTTCTGCTTACACGATGAAACATCCGCCCAAGCAAATCCCGGATACCGAAGCACGGGAGCTTGTAAAAAAATTCATCCAGGGCACTTGCCCGCGCTAAACATTCTTTAAGAGGATTGCAGACCGTGCTGCGTAAGACGATTTATCCAAAAATCGAGCCTCATCTGAATCAAGTTGCGCAAATCTTGAACCAAAAAGGTTTCAGCCCGAACCAATTGACCCTTGCCGGGCTTGCGCTCAATTTTCTGGCGGGCTGGATTTATGCCTCAGGCAGCCTCTTTTTAGGCGGTTTGGTTTTGCTTGCCGCCGCCTGCGGGGACCTCTTGGACGGCCCTCTTGCGCGAATCAGCAACCGCGTCACTAAATTCGGCGCTTTTCTGGATTCCAGCCTGGACCGCTATTCCGACTTTTTCCTTTTCGGCGGGCTTGCCCTTCATTACGCTCATCAAGGGCAGACCGGCGCTTTCCTTCTCGTGATGGGCGCCCTCGCAGGGGCCTTTGTCACAAGCTACGCCAAAGCCCGGGCGGAAAATTTCATTGGGGAATGTAAGGCGGGATTTTTCGAGCGCGCCGAACGGATCGCAGGACTTGCCCTAGGATCTCTTATCCCCCCCTTGATGCCTTGGGTGTTGTGGATTCTTTTTTTGGGGGCCAACGGCACCGCGATCCAGCGCATCCTCTATACGAAGCAAGCGATTTCTGAAAATTAAACCTCAAATTAAATTTAACTTCACGCCGTTGTGAAGCCATCTTCCTTTGACAAATTTTTTTCCTCACTCGCCGTCCTTTTCCTGTTTTCACTCCTCGGGTTTGCGGCGCCTGCGCCTTCCGCAAAGGAACTCCTGCTGAAGATTGAAAAACGCCGCGGTCCCTGGATTTCCTTTCGAGCGGATCTTGAAATCCGTTTTTCAACTGCAGACGGGGAGAGCGCCTCGTGCAGGGGAAAAATGGCCTATCACCGTTTGGATGAAAAAATTCTTCTTGAGTGTTTCAGCGAACACCATGAACTTCTTTTTATCTTTAAAACTCTCGACAAAAATTTCGACTTGTACTTGCCTTCTCAACGGGCTCTTTTTCGAGGCAGCATTTTTTCCCTTGAAGATTCACCTTCGATCGAAAGCCGCCTCCGGGCGCTTGATCTTTACCGGGCCCTTAAACCGTCCGCCATTCCTCTGGATGCCCAAATCCAGCCGTATCCCGATCCCGCCGGGCCGGAGAAATGGCTCCTGCGAATTTACCATTCAAATAAAGGTGATCCCTTTCTCGCCCGAGAGCTGGCCGTCACCGAAGAGGGCGATGTTGTGAATGAAACGTATTACCAACCGGGCCTCGGCGGTCCCGGCGTGCGGATCGAGCGTTCGCAATGGGCTCGAAAAGGACATTCGGATTCGGCCGCGGAAGAATTTTTCTTCCCTCACAAAATCCGGATCGAATCCAATAAAGAAACCTCGGGCGGGCAAGGAATAATGCGGACGATTCTCATTTTTCAAAGGCTCGAGTTCCTCTCTGATATCCCGGAAGAAGAATTCGATTTCTCAATCCCCGAGGGTACAAGGACCCTTACGGTATAAGGAATTTTCCCCACACGGAAAACCGGAGATTTTTGTACCGGCAGCAGGGCACGGCTTGCCATAACCTGTTGATTTCATTCCAATTCCATCGATTTTTCCAAGGCTTTTGACCCCTTTTTTACTTATGGAATCAGAAAATTTTGATCGCCTATTGAAAAATTGATCCTGTATGCTAAAAATTACTATGTAAAGGGTTTGTATTTTATACCGATTTATAAGCTCAAAACGTGGCGATTTTAGGAAGCTTCATTTTCGGCCTAATAGGGCTTAAAAAACAACTTCACTTAACGATGAAAGGGAGGCGCAACATGAAAAATGCGATTATGCTTCTCTGTGTATTAAGCTTAGTTGCAGGGACAACTCCAGCTTATGCTCAAGAGATAGCGACAAAAGCGGTTAGCGTGAATATCGAAAAGCCGGTACAGGTTCTCGACAAAGGTATCGTTAATGAAACCTTGAAGGAACCTGCGGGCGTAGATTGGTCCACAGGTAAAGGCCGGAAAGACGGCGCTCTTAAGTGGGCGGTGGCTGATAATTACTTGAAAAAAGTACCCGGAATGTTCCTTCGGGGATTCAGCAATACGGCATTTGGCTGGGTAGAAATTCTTACCCACCCTGTGCGCTGGTCGAAGAATGCTCCTCTCGGGCTCGGAACCTTGTACGGCTTCGTGATGGGGCCCGTGATGGGAACTTTAAGAACTTCAAGCGGCGCCCTTGATCTGGCGACTTGCTGGGTTCCTTTTTGGCACGGAATCCCGATGTCCAAACCGGCTTTGGGACTTCATGACGTCCACTATTACGATACGATTGACGATGTCGATCAGTACAATCATGAAACCCGCCGTTATGGTTTCAATAAGTTGAGCGACGAATATTAATCGATCGTAAAAAAGACTGGGTCATCACAAAAAAGGCGGGCATATTCAAGCCCGCCTTTTTTTCTAAAAATTCAAGACTCCGTTACAAACTTAGGCGGGTTCCTGCTGGGTCACGCAGTGAATCGCTCCCAACCCATAAACCAGCGCCGTGCAGGAAATCGGAACAATGTGGCGGCCCGGAAATAATTCCTTCAGAATGCTTGCCGCATTTCGATCATTCCGATGATCATAAACTGGAAGCAGCACGGCCTGATCGGCAATATAAAAATTCGCGTAACTTGCCGGGAGCCTTGCGCCCTGGTCCACAACCTTGCCCGGCAATGGAAATTTGATCAAGTCCCATTTCCGGCCCTGCGGGTCCCGGGCGTTTTCTAAAAGCTCCCAATTTTTCTTTAGGATCGGATAATTCTCGTCCGCCTCATCTCTTTCGTAGGCCGCCAGAATCGTCGTAGCGTTGACAAACCGCGCAATATCGTCAATATGGCCGTCCGTGTCGTCGCCGACAATCCCTTCGGAAAGCCACACGATATGAGAAACGCCGAGATCATTTTTCAAATGTTGCTCAATCTCCCGCCGGGAAAGGCGCGGATTCCGGTTCGGATTCAAAAGGCACTGCTCGGTAGTCAAACAAGTCCCTTCTCCGTTGACTTCAATCGAACCGCCTTCGAGGACCCAGCCGGCATCAAAACAAGGGTAAGGAATCAAACTGCGGTCCTGGAAAATTTCCGTATCTTTCATAAGCGAGGGATACTTTCCGCCCCAGGCATTAAAAATCCACTTGCACCACGCCTTCTTTTTTCTAGATAAATCGTGCTCCTCGCCCCCTTCTTTTTTCCCGAGGATCAAAAAAGTCGGGCCGTAATCGCGGATCCACGCGTCGACTGTCGGTGATCGATGATAGATCAAATTCTGAGCGCGGATCCGGCGGCTTTGAAGCTTATGTTCGATCTCGTCCCGCTGCCTCTCATTGCAGACAAGCAAATGCACTTTTTCGTGCGGCAGCAAAGCCTCCAGCATTTGAAAATAGATTTCGCATACTTCATTCAGGCGTTTCCCGGGCCAGGTTTCTTGATTGTGCGGCCAGGAAAGCCAGGTGGCCTCGTGGGCCGCCCACTCGGCGGGCATCCTGTAGCCCAAAGCAGAAGGAATTTGTTTTGTGGGAGGCGTAAGATTAGTCGGGGAGGGATTCATCTAAAAAACGGGCCGCGATCGGGCTGTAGGCGTCGATCCGGCGGTCTCTCAAGAAAGGCCAGCTTTGGCGGATCTGTTCGATTTTGGAAAGGTCGCACTTCACAATCAGGTTTTCTTCTCGGGTTTCAGAGGCCCGGCCGATCACGGTCCCAAAAGGATCCGAGACAAACGAATTTCCCCAGAAGGCGAGGGGGCCTTCTTTTCCCACCCGGTTAGCCGCAGCCACAAAAATTTCATTTGCGACCGCGTGCCCGCGCTGGACAACCTCCCAGCCCGCAAGCTGCGCTTTGGCCATCTTGGGCGGTTCGGACTCGTGCCAGCCGATCGCCGTCGGATAAAAAAGAATCTGCGCCCCGCCGAGCGCCGTCAGCCGCGCGGCCTCGGGAAACCACTGATCCCAGCAAATCAGCACGCCGATTTTGGCGTATTTCGTTTGATAAGTCTGGAATCCCAAATCGCCGGGCGTGAAATAAAATTTTTCGTAAAAATGCGGATCGTCGGGGATGTGCATTTTCCGGTATTTCCCGCGGATCGATCCGTCCGCATCGATCACAACCGCCGTATTGTGATAAATCCCCTCGGCCCTTTTTTCAAACAGCGCGGCGAGGATCACGATGGATTTCTGTTTCGCAAGCTGGGAAAGTTTATCCGTGGTGGGGCCCGGGATTGTTTCTGCAAGGCTGAAATTTTCGGAATCGTATTCCTGGCAGAAATAACGAGTGCGGAAAAGCTCTTGAAGGCAAACGATCTCGGCGCCTTTTTGCGAGGCTTCCGTAATTTTCTGAACGGCCTTTTTAAGGTTCGCCTCCGGGCCGGCGGCCGAGGACATTTGGATCAGGCCGATAGAGACGGTCGAGGGATTTTTCATATTTTTTGTCATTCCCGAATGATTTTATCGGGAATCCAGAATTGGGTGTCTGCTTAATTGAAACCGTGGATTCCCGCTTCCGCGGGAATGACAACCTTTGGGTGATTTAATGAATGAGAACCGCGGCGGCGATCACCGTGGTCCAGCTTCCGTTTTTATCCCCGATCGCGCTTTGCGTGATGGCCGTAGTTTTTACGATTTCGTTGGAGATTTTCCAAATTTCCTTTTTTTTGTCGTAACTTTCATCTGGATCAAACTTCACTCCCAAAATCGTAGCCAGCATACTCGCGGCAAGGTCTTCGGCGTATTCTCCCGTCCTTTTTTCCGTCCAGCCGTAGGTGTGGGCTTCGGAAAGATACCCGTACTGATCCGGTTTTTTGGGAAGCGCCATTCCCACGGAAGAGGCGATCAGCCGGTTGGGTTCATTCGTGGCGCACTCGGCAACCACGGTGAAAAGGACCTGTCCCGGCGTCAAATATTTGAGGCCCGCTTCTTTGGAAATAAGTTTGCAATACGGAGGATAAATACTCGAAACGCGGACAATATTAAACGGAGCAATGCCCGCGTCGCGCAGGGCCAGCTCAAAACTGGAAAGTTTTTCTTTGTGGGTTCCGGCGCCTTTGGTCAAAAAAATCTTTTTGGGTAATATCACTCTGTTCTCCTTTTTAACTTTCTATTTTTAGAACTTTTGACAATGTGGACAGAAAAATGAACTGCGGCCGGAAAGGCGTATCCGCCGGATCCGGGCGCCGCAATCAATGCAGGGATCTTCTTCCCGTCCATAAACTTTGTGGTGATTTTGAAAATCACCGCGCCGGCCGTCGGCGTGAATATAATCATCAATGCTCGATCCGCCGTGCTGGATGGCCAGTTCCAGAACCTTCCGGATCGAGAAATAAAGATTTTCCAGCCTTTTCGCACTTAAACGCGCGGGTTTGGAGCGGGGATGAACACGCGCCTCAAAAAGGCTTTCGTCCGCGTAAATATTTCCCAAACCCGACATTACCCTTTGGTTGAGCAATAAACTTTTAATTTTTCCGGCCCGCCGCCTCAAAATTTCTATAAAATTTTCCCGGCTCAGTTCCAAGGGATCCTTCGCAAACGGCTTTACTCCTTCAGGCCATGAATCCGCCCGGCCGTTGGACATGAAAATTTTTCCGAATTTCCTGATGTCCCGGAATATCAGGCCTTGCGGAGAATTTTCGAATTCCAGGACGGCGTGGACGTGCTTGTCCCGGGGGAACTCCGGACCGGCCCAAAAAAGCTGCCCCGTCATTCCCAGATGAAACCACAGGTTGAGCTTCCCGCTGAGTTCAAAAACCAAAAATTTTGCCTGACGGAAAATGGTTTGGACTTTTCTCCCGGGAAGTTCCTTTTTCAAAATGGGAGCGGACGTTTTGAGAATAGTAGGCTCGGTCATCGTCACTTGGGAAAAAACCAGGCCGCAAACCCGCGGACGAATTTGCCGCGCCAAGGTTTCAATTTCAGGGAGTTCAGGCATCGCGGGTGAATATAACGTCCGAGGATTTTTTTGTCAAGACAACTGGCGGCGATTCAACTCAAAAGATGGCGGCCGGTCTGCGTGCCGCGGACGCAGTGATAATATTGAATCGTTTTTTCTCCCTTTTTCCAGCAAAAATAAACCTGGGCTCCTTCGTGCCGTCCCCAAAAATCAATCCAGCCCCGCTCCATGCTGCGCACGATACAACCCAAACTTAAAATTTCATCCACTTCTTTTTGGAGCGAGGCCCAGGCCTCTTCGAGCGTTTTGGCGTCGTCGTCGATTTTCTGCTCAGCCGTATGCGTTTGCATGGCCGAAAATTTCGAGGACTGGCAAATGAGCTCCTGCATCAGGATCTGGTCGTGCAGGCGGTCGTAGGATTCCTTTTTTCCCGCGATCCGGCATAGGATGGCCTCAATTTCAGGCAAAAGGGCGTTGGCTTCTTCCAGTGAGAAGATGCGAGGCGGTGTCTTCATAAGGGTTGCCTCCTCGGCAACGATCCGTTTGGGTTAGCGCTCCGGGATATGTTCACTTGCAAGCGAGGGAATCAATCCCCCGCCGTGCGCGACATTGATCATCGACTCATCACTGAGGCGCACAAAACCGCCCGCGTATTTTCCGGCGCAGGAAAGCAGGTTGAAATTATATTTTTTATACGCGAAATCAAGCCTCTGATTGATGACAACCGGAACCGTAAGGATAGGGACGTTCACAAACTCCTGAACGACCCAGTCTTCCTTAAGCGCCTTGTCAATGGCCGCATTCCAGTCGTCGTCCCGGGTCTCCCTGCCGATCGTAACGTTTTTCCCCCCGAACCCGGAGGACGGTTTGAGAACCAGCGTGTCCTTCTCGTCCTTTAAAAAATCGATCAGGTAAACTTTTTTGCGGCCGTAGAAATCCTCCGCGTCCTCAAGCCGCCTCGTCCAGGGAATGTGCTCGCGTTTGATTTTGTTTTCACTTTCCGTAAAAAAATGGTCGTACTCGGGATTGGTCAAAACGGAAAGAAAGGCCTTGGTCGACGCCAGCTTGGAACGCAGCGAATTGACCATACACACCGCGCGGTCGCGGTAGGCCTTGATCATATCCTCGACTTCGTCCAGCCGTTCGAGGAGCTCGTCAAAAACCACGCGGCGGTGGATAATGTGAACGCGAAAATTTTTGTGGTAGAGCTTTCCGCCTTTATATTTTAATTCGCGCGGGTCCGCGATCGTCGTCTTGTAGCCGCGTGCTTCAAAAAAACTCTTCAGGTATTCCAGCTCGGGCATGGTGCGGACGTGCTTCCAGTCGACCACCGCAATTTGGGGCGACTCAAGCCCGCCGAATTCCTCGTAGGCCGAAAGCAGGCCGTTTAAAATATGCTGTGTCCTAGAGGAAAGCTTGAAATGGTATTTACTGAAAAAATCCTGCAAGGGAGCCTCAGCCAGCAAAATCTCCTCAAGCTGGTCCGTATAAGAACCGCCGGCCGGGGAATCACAGTTGAATTCGATGATCTTCAAGGACTCGCCCTCCAGCAGCGCATCGAAACGGGCAAAAACCATGGTCTGGGAATAGCCGGGATCGATTTTGATCAGCTCCGCGGCCTCGGGAGGCAGGCGAAAAACATACGAAAGGTGCCCCTCTTCGAAATAGAGCCGGATCGCGTTATTGATAATTTGCGCGAGCGTCGATGCGGCGCGCTTTAAGAGATGTTCCTGCTGGGGCGTGAGAAAATGCGCTTTATAAAACGTGGGAATGGTGAAACGGCCGTAACGGAAAAAACTTTGCTGGAGCTGCTTATTGAAGCGTTCAATGGCCGGGACCGCTTCGCTTTCGCGGGCCTTAAGATATTCATCGTACTCGTGGTCGAGATTTTTGCTCATCATGTTTCTTATAGACCTGTTCCATGGTTTCGCCGATCAAGGCCGGGCTGGGCGCGATCACCACGCCCGCGGCCTGAAGGCGGCGGATTTTGTTTTCGGCTTTTCCCGATCCTCCTGAAATAATGGCGCCCGCATGTCCCATTCGTTTTCCTTCCGGCGCATTGCTGCCGGCGATAAAAGCGACCACGGGCTTGCGGACATTTTCCTCGATAAAAGCCGCGGCCTCCTCCTCCGCATTTCCGCCGATCTCGCCGATCATAACGATGGCCCGGGTCTGCGGGTCCGATTCAAAAAGGCGAAGCACGTCCACAAAGCTCGTCCCCACAACGGCATCGCCGCCGATCCCCACGCACGTGGACTGCCCGAGCCCGCGTCCTGAAAGCTGCCAGACCGCTTCGTAGGTCAGTGTCCCGCTCCGCGAGACGACCCCGATCGGGCCTTTCTTATGAATGTAGCCCGGCATGATGCCGATTTTGCATTCTTCCGGAGTAATCACGCCCGGACAATTGGGGCCGATCAGCGTGATCTCTTTTTCAAGAAGCCAGCCCTTAATTCTCGCCATATCCAGCGCGGGAACGCCTTCGGTGATGCAGACAATCAGAGAGATGCCCGCCTCCCCGGCTTCACGAATCGCTTGGATCGCAAAAGGCGCGGGCACATAAATCACCGTGGCCGCGGCGCCGGTTTGCTCCGCCGCTTCGCGAACTTTATTAAAAACAGGGACACCGTGGATTTGCTGTCCCCCTTTTCCGGGAGTTACGCCGCCCACGATCTTGGTTCCGTACTCGATCATTCTTTCAGCGTGGAAAGAACCGTGCTTGCCGGTAATGCCTTGGACGATAACTTTGGTGTTTTTATTGACGAGAATGCTCATATAAAAATTCAAATGAATTTGGATTTATAGTGCCGCTACCACTTTCTCCGCAGCTTCGGCAAAAGTCGAAGCGGAAATAATATTCAGTCCCGATTTTTTTAAAATTTCTTTCCCTTCATTGACGTTAGTCCCTTCCAGACGCGCCACAAGCGGCACCTTCACTCCGACTTCCTTGACGGCCGCGAGAATCCCTTCGGCCACCACGTCGCAGCGCATAATCCCGCCGAAAATGTTGACCAAAATCGCCCGGACCTTGGGATCCTGCAAAATGATCTTGAATGCCGCCGCTACTTTTTCTTTGCTTGCCCCGCCGCCCACGTCCAAAAAATTCGCAGGCTCCCCGCCGGCAAATTTGATAATGTCCATCGTCGCCATTGCAAGGCCCGCCCCGTTGACGATGCAGCCGATATTTCCGTCCAGGCCGACGTAACTGAGCTCATATTTTTTGGCTTCCACTTCGCGCGGATCTTCCTGGCTGGGATCGCGCAGCGCAGCAATCTCGGGATGGCGGTAAAGGCCGTTATCGTCAAAATTAATCTTGGCGTCGATCGCGATGACCTCTCCTGAACTCATCACCGCCAAGGGGTTGATTTCTACTAAAGACGCGTCCAAATCCAAAAAAAGTTTCGCAAGCGGCTGAAAAAGAGAGGCGAAAATCTGTGCGGTCCGGGAATCCCGGGTCAATTGATTCGCGGCGGAGGCGGCTTCATCCGGACCCAGCCCGTCTTGGGGAGAAAAAAGCCGCTTGAAAATTTTTTCCGGCTCGCGCGCCGCCACTTCTTCAATGTCCATTCCGCCGGCCTCCGAGACGATCAGGCAAGGCCGGGCCGCGCTCCGGTCAAGGGCAATACTCGCATAATATTCCTTCTCGATTTCTGCCGTCGCTTCCACAAACACCTGCGATACAAGCTTGCCTTCGCCCCCGGTCTGCGGCGTCGTTAATTTTTTTCCGAGCAGATTCCGGGCGGCCGCTTTGACTTCCTCAGGAGTTTTGACAATTTTAATCCCGCCGCCCTTTCCCCTTCCACCGGCGTGAATCTGGGCTTTGACGGCAAAAAAATGCCCGGCCCCGCGCAGCTTTTTGGCGATCTCAAAGGCCTCCTCGGCGGTTTGAGCGACCGAACCTTCATTGACGGGGATTGCGTAGCGTTTGAAAATTTCTTTGGCTTGATATTCGTGAATATTCAAGAGGGTTGTTTACAATTACAATTTTAGTTTCTTCCTTGTCTGTCCCGAATGTTTTAACCGGGAATGACACGAAAAGTTCTGGAATTAGATTTCACTTCCGTTGTTCGATCGGTATAAAGCGCCGGCCCCGCGGCCCCGTATAATCCGCCTCGGGACGGATCAAACGGTTATCGGCGCGCTGTTCCAAGACGTGAGCAGTCCAGCCCGCAACGCGGCTTGCCGCAAAAACAGTCGTGAAGAAATCCACCGGAAAACCCAAAATATATAAAACCGAGGCCGAGAAAAAATCCACGTTGCAAGGGATTCCCTTCTCCTCGAGCATCACTTTTTCAACGCGTTCCGAAATGGCCAGCCATTTTGTCTCGCCCGTCCGCTCGCAGAGTTTTCGCGCAATCCCGCGGAAGACCGTCGCGCGCGGATCCTCTTTCTTATAAATCCGGTGCCCGAAGCCCATCACCTTTTTCTTTTGAGCGAGAAGATTGCGGACGTAGCCTTCCGCTTTTTCAGGCTGCCCGATTTCCAGGATCATTTCCATCGCCCGCTGATTGGCCGAGCCGTGCAGATCGCCTTTGAGTGTTCCAATCGCTGAAGTCACGGCCGAATAAGTATCGGATTGCGTGGAAGCCGTCACGCGCGCGGCAAAGGTCGAAGCATTCAGGCCGTGATCCGCCAAGAGAATCAGATAAGCGTCCAGCGCGCGCTCCATTTCAGGAAGCGGCGCCTTGCCGTGCATCATAGAAAGGAAGTTCGCGGCAAAAGATAATTTGGGATCGGGAGAAATCGGGATCTTTCCCTGGCGCAGGCGATAAAACGCTGAAATGATTGTGGGAAGCGACGCGGTGAGGCGAAAGGCGTGAAGCTGCGTGCTTGCAAGATCAATTTTTTCCGAGGTCGGATCAAACAGCCCCAAAGCCGAAACCAGCGTCCGAAGCGCCGCCATCGGATGGACATTTTTCGGGAAGGCCTTCAAGATTGGCGACGCTTCCTCAGGAATATTTTCATAAGAAGCCAGTTTGGATTTGAAACTGGAAAGCTCGGGTTTGAGCGGCAGGCGGCCGTTCCAAAGGAGAAAGATAACCTCTTCAAAAGAAGATTGCTGGGCAAGCTCCTCGATCGGAATGCCGCGGTAGTAAAGTTTGCTCGCCTCGCCGTCCACAAGGCTGAGCGAAGTCTGCGAAGCGACAACGCCTTGGAGTCCCTTGACAAAATGGGACTCGGAACCTGCCGGATCTGAAGATGAGGTCTTGGCTTGTGGCGGCATAGGCACGCTATTATACGCAAAACACGGAATTCCGCACGCAAATTCTGGGCATCCCATTGTTCGTCCCGCAAATTTCTCTGAAATCATCAATCTTCACGATTTAAAAAAATTGGCTCCACGTTTACGCAGCAGAAAAAATTTCTCTTTTCAATCGGCAAAAAAAAGGGGCGCGTATTTTGTAGAAAAATATTTTTAATTCTTTCTGCAGCCTTGTTCCTCATTCTTACGATTACACCCTAAGCTTATCGACTACTTCCCAAGATACAAAAAATACGTATTTAAATTACTCCAATTTTAACTTTTCATTTGTAGTAATAAAGATACAAAACTAACAAAAATTTATAGCAATAATAATCAATTAATAAATAAATTACTTAATAAGTATTTTTTTAATACTATTAAAAACTTACTATTGAAATAAGTTTAAAAAGTATTTATAAATATACTTAGAACGTGAACATGAGGCTTTTGAAGGAGGATTCATCCATGATAAAAATGATCTTAAAAAAATTGAGCGAACTGGCAATCCTGGATTGCTGTTTGATATTAAGTTCCGCCTCACCTGCATTCGCGCTCTCCTATCATTTCGATGCTGTGGACGGAAACGACGCAAATGACTGCACAGCTCCAGAGCGAGCCTGTAAAACAATTGAAAAGGCGAATCAACAACAGTACAACTTCGGGGATAAAATTTTATTCCGTGGAGGGCAAACCTTCCAAGGCTCACTTGAATTGAATCCGGAGAAGGTCTTGGATGATCCCGGAACGCCTTTCGACGGCGGCCCTGCGCTCCTTGAAATAACTTCCTATTCAGTGGGCGGACTGCGTGAAAATGCGAAAATTCAAGGTTCTAGCGGCATCGGCGTTACGGACATCGGCCAAGTGCGCATTCATGATATCGATCTTGCCGGAACCAGCCTGACCAACGGCGGGATCGGCATTGCATTTTTCAATGGATCCGGAAGGGCGGTTGAACACATCTCCATCGGCCCGAATGTATCGGCCAGTGGTTTTGGACTAGGCCTGCAAATTTTTGCAAATGATTTGGAAAGCACAATCCGCACGGTCCGCATTGACGGCTTAGAGGTAAGTTACAACGGCGAGGGCGGGATGGGAATTTATGGAGCGCCCAATATTTTGTCCGGCACTCAAACCGGGCCAAGAAGCGTGGAAGACGTCGTCATTAGAAATGCAAAGGTCAACTACAATAAAGGAGCCGGAATACTAAACGGCGGTTACGGGGCCAGCCTTTTCGGCATCGCAAATCTTCTAATTGAAAACAATGAGCTTATCGGAAACGGCGGAGAAGGCCCCGGAGCAAATTCTGCCGCACTATTTGGTTTCCACAATCTCAAGGTCACAATTAGAAAAAACCGCATCTACTACACCTCTTTTAGCGGCGATCCTGCGACAGGCGCTAATTCAGATGGAAACGGCATCAATCTTCGCGGGTCCGGGCTTAGTATTTATGAAAATGAAATTGTCGGCAATCAAGGCTCCTGTATTTTAGTCGACGGGGGCGGCCATCCGTCGCTTGATGAAGGCGGCACCACTGAAGATCTGGAGTTTTTTAATAATCTGTGCTTATACAACGGCGCCGGAGACCCGGAGACGTATTTCGAGGGAAGAGACGTGCAAGCTAGTTTCAGGGTATTTTATAGCGCGAAAAAAGTGAAAGCTTACAACAACCTTTTTGTTGTCGCGGGATCTGTTGAGGAGGGAGTGGGAGGGGTCTTTGAAATCAACCGTTGGCGGCCGGACGGCGCGATCTCGGACATCAAATTCCTTAACAACTTGGTTGTGGTGGCCCGTGGTAATGTGCCGTTTGTGCAAATCCGCTTTCCTGAAGACAATGAAAGGATTCAAATCACCGGAAATAATTATTTCAATCCTGAGGGAGCTTCGAAATTCGAAAACTGCCGTCCTTATTGCACGGAAATCTTCAATACACTTCAAGAATTTAGGGAAGGTACCGGCCACGAAATGCTCGACGGGCTGCCGGTTGGGCGTAGTGAGGACGCGTATGTAGCGCTTTGGGGTGAAAATACCGGAAGAATTCCTGCTTACTCCCCTGTCATTGGAGCCGGCGTTGATCTCAATAGGTTCGATGTTGCGCCTCCGGAAACGGACTTCTTCGGCAATCCGCGCAATGGCCATTTCACCATTGGCGCCCACGAACCTGGCGCAAGCGATCCTCCCCCGGGTGGAGGCTGATAAGAAAAAAATTGGGTAATGCGTTGGGTTAAAAATTTTGAATTTCCCCAATATAAATTCCTCGCAATTGTTCTGTTTTTAAAAAAATACAACTCAAACAAAAAATATAGCAATTCATATCAATTAATAAAAATAGATGTCAATAACGCTTTTCGTATATTTTGTTTAAACTTACTATTGAAATCATTATTAAAAAGTATTAGTTTTATTGTAAGTAATTTTTAAAAGCTTTTAGTGTTCAGCCAAAATTCGATCCCTAAGGAGATGCACCATGATAAACATCCTCAAAAAATTCGGCGGATTCGCAGTTATGAGTTTTTGTTTTATGCTGGGCCCGGCTTCATCTGCATTCGCGACGGATTATTATATTTCTCCCGAAGGAGACAACGGAAACTCGGGCACATCTCCCGAAGAAGCCTGGCAAACCCTTGAGCGGGCCAACCTGCAACATTATCAACGCGGCGATTCTATCAACCTTGAAGCAGGAGAAACATTTGAAGGACCCCTTGTATTGAATTCATCCAACTACGACAGCGCCTCTTCCGACGATGGAAACGCGCGCTTGTCGATCACTTCTTTTGGCGGCGAAGCGACAATCGAGGGAGAATATGGAATCGTGATCCAGGACGCGAAGCTCGTTGCAATTAAAAATTTAAAATTTCGCGGAACCGATCCTCAACGAGGCGCCGGTATTTCAATGTACAATGTCGACCATTTCTTAATTGAAAGCGTCACCGCCGAAAATTTTCAGAACGGCATTGAATTTCAAGCCGCGGATCAAGGCGCCAACTACAAGATCCATATCAAAGATGTAAAGGTAAATAACAACGGCGGAGGCGGCATGCTCTTCTCCGGAACGAACGGGACGGATTGTCCTGCGGTAAGCGGGATCGAAGGGATCACAATTAAAAACGTCACGGCCAATGGCAACAGGTACGGCATCGGAGTTTCCGGGGCCGGGAGGGTTATTATTACGGGAAGCAAGGCGGCTGAAAATAGCGGCGAGGGATCCTACGGGATTGCGGCGGACTGCGTCAAAGACTTCGAAATTACGGAAAATTCCGAGGTGGCCTACAATTCGGATTCAAGCGGCGAAGGTGGAATCGGGATCAAAGTGACGCGCAGCCAGTCCGGTAAAATCGATCAGAATATGATCTACGGCAACACGATCGGAAGTAAGCTCGATCAAACGGACAAAATTCTAATCGCATATAATTTATTTTTATACCAAGAAAAAAGCTCGCTCCTTCTCGCCCGCGGAAATACAAAGGCCGGCATTGTCCAAAACACTCTTGTCGTTTCCGGCGAGGGCGCGGACGCCGGAGCGGCGGTTGAAATTAATCCCACGAATCCTCTGACTGCGCGGCTCCACAACAACAACTTGGTTGTCGAGGAAGGCGATGCGCCGTTTATCAAGATCCACCGCCAGGCCAATAACGGAGACGTCGTGTTTCTCCGGAACAATTATTCCGGCGACGGAAAATTTCTGGATCAGAATCAAACTTTCAGCTCACTCGCGGACTGGAGCGCCACAGGCGCTGAAGGGGACGGGCTGGAGAGGTATCCGGGTTTTGATGCGGACTACAGGCCCGGGCCGGATTTTCTCGCGCAGTCCGGCATTGATTTCCGGCAGTTTGCCGAAGAATTTGAAACGCTTAGCGCGCGGCCCTCCAGGGATGTCCGCGGCAATCTTGTTAGCGGGAATTTTACTATGGGAGCGGATCATTTGCCCGGAAGTATTATTCCTCCGCCGCCTCCGCCGAGTGGAGTGATCGCTCAGCCCAGCTTGACCGCAGGCTTGGCGACATTCGGACAAGTGGTTCCGCAAGGATTAGCGCGCGACGGAGTTAAACTCGGAAATTTGCCGACTCAAACGGATATCAAAACGCGCTGGCCGGACGGATCGATTCGATCTGCCGTCGTGACCGCCAACGTTCCGTCAGCCGCAACTTATGATCTTACCGCAGGGCCGGCCGGCACCGGCGCTTTCACACCTGCGTTTCCTCCCGTATCTGTGGAATTGCTCAACACGATGAACTCGGGAACTTCGACCGGCGCGAACTATACCGCGAGATTTTCTCAAGCTGAAGATTACTGGCTTCGCGGGTCTCTTGTGACTGAAGCGCGCCAAGTCGTAACGCCCGTCGATTCAAACGGCAATCCTCATCCGTTTTTAAGGGTCATTTTTGATGTGCGGGCATACAACGACGGAAAGGCGCGCGCGGATGTCACTGTCGAAAACGTACTTGATCTTGCCGGCGCAACGAGTGTGGTCTATAACGTACGGATCAAAAATGGAAGCGGCACATTATTTTCAAAAAATTCAGTATTTCAACCTTATTTAACCCGCTGGCGCGAAGTCTTTGCCCTAAATGGCCTGGTTGAATCAGAAGTCACTCCGGATTTTGAACCCGCCTACCGGGCAAAGGCCTTACCTCGATACCTGAGTCTCGTAACCAATTGGGTTAGCGCCCCGGTCGGCCCCGATTTTGAAATACTGGGAATCGGCTGTTTAACTTCTTTTATGCCTGAGCACGGCGACCGCCCCTGTGGAGAGCTTGGCTCTTATCCGGGTTTCTCCGTGCGTTATCTCGTGCATAAGAATCCCTCTCAGCGTGCTTTTGTCCTCGCCCACGGCGACCTTGCAGGCTCCTGGCCGGTTCATGTTCGTGAAACAGACGGACCATTGGTCTCTATTGATCAACGGCCAAGTTTCTGGCTGGAGCCGCGTGCAAATAATAGTAATAGACCTGCAGGAAATTTTCCGGGCGGAACCGGACCTCATATACCCGACAATGCCCATCAGCCTTCGCTGGCCTATATTCCCTACCTCATCACCGGTGATCGGTATTACGCGGACGAAATGGCGTTTTGGGCGAACTATGTCCTCTTAGTCACGTGGCAGGACGATGAATACAATGCCCGCGGAGGCAGCCAGGGCTTGCTTCATTCCAATGAAGTGCGCGGGATTGCCTGGGGCCTGCGAAATATTGTGGATGCCGCAGCTTATTTGCCGGACTCCGAACCCCTGAAAGAATATTTCGCGGAAAAAGTGCGGAACAATCTGGTGTGGCTCGACAACTATGCTGCCGGCCAAAATAATCCGCTGAGCGTCCTTTGGGCGTACAAGCGGCCGGAAAACATCGATCCCGGCACGGACCGGAAAGCCTGGATCGCGCTGTGGGAGCAAGATTTTCTTGCCTGGGCGATTGACCACGCAAACAAACAAGGTTTCAGCGGCGGGTTGCTCCACCGCGACAAGATTGTACGTTTGCAGATAAATCTTTTTTCCGAGCAAGTGTTCCGCGATAACGACGGCGCCGCGCCTTACATTCTTCCTGTCGGTGATCAAGTGCCGTCAGGATCAGGGAATATCCGCTGGTATTCCAATATCAGACAGACGTATCCTGGCCCGGGTCAATATCCCGGTTACTACGGCGCTTATGCCCGATGGCTGCTTATGATTGGTATTGAAAACGCAATGGCCGGCGCTCAAGAAGCTTACAACTACCTTTGGCCGAAGTTAGCGGTAGAACCTTATATGGATGTTCCGGATCTCGCGCGCAGAGCCGAATGCGCAATTGCGCCGGAGACAACCGCCGCGTCAAGCGAGTCGCCGCCGGCAGCGTAAGCGTCGAAGGGATGAGATAAGAAATACACGAATGAGAAAAGTTCTTGGGAAGCAGGCGAAAGTAAACTTTCTCAAGGAACGCCGCATTTTTTAAATCATCAAGACTGTTGGGCTCGAATCGCTTCAAACACACGCTCGCGGAGCCATGCCGGCGCAGGAAATTTCAGAATATTACGGTGTCAATTTTATTTTTGTCATTCCCGCACGATGTTAAGCGGGAATCCACAAGCTTTGGATTCCCGATGAAACCATTCGGGAATGACAATTTTAAACTTGACAGGGTAATAGGCTTAGGCTTTTGGCAGGAAGATCTAAGAAGAGCAACTTGAATATTTGAATATTCGAAAATTCCGCAATTGAAAATTTGCGTTTCCAACCAAAGATTTTGATTCCGATGACCTTGCCTGACTTCGCATAGTCAACCCCATTCTCTGCTTTATTTTCTCACGGCCTTCAATCCTGTCCTCGCGAATCCGAAAATAAAGGGCATCGCTTTTTAAATCCACTTTAAGTCTCATACCTTAGCCGGTCGTATTGTTGGTGCAGGTGTGCTTTGGCGTAGGAGACGTAACGCAGCGCCCACTTTTTGAGGCCCGCGATTTCCTTCTTGGTGAGATTGCGGACCCATTTCGCCGGCCTTCCAAAATAAAGGGAGCCGGATTTCAATTTCTGGCCGTGCGTGACCAAGCTGCCCGCGCCCAATAAAGTCCCTTCGCCGATCACGGCGCCGTCCAGGACAATCGAGCCGATTCCCACAAGGGCCTGATCCTTCACCGTGCACGCGTGAAGACAGACCTGGTGGCCGACCGTCACGTAATCACCGATCAGGCAAGCGCGGTGAGTCTCCACGTGAAGAAGGCACAAGTCCTGGATATTGGTATAGCGGCCGATCTCGATCCGGTTGATGTCCGCGCGCAGGACACAGCCCGGCCACACGCTGGAATAATCCCCTATTTTTATCCGGCCGATGATTTGCGAGGAAGGATCAATGTAAACTTGCTTGCCGAGCCGGGGAGCAAACAGAAAATTTTTTTTTACCATTTATTTCAAAACATCCGGTTTTTTTATTTAATTTTTTACTTTTTCAGGAGGCTGAACACATTCTGCGTGATTTGAAGATTCATCTCGGCGATCGACGTGACGAGGGGAATTTCTTTGGGACAGGCCTTGACGCAGTTCTGGGCGTTTCCGCAGTCTTCAATCCCTCCGGCCGCCATTAAAGCCGTGAGCCGCTCTTTGGCGATTCCCTTGCCCAAGGGATGAGAATTAAAAAGGCGCGCCTGGTTGATGGCCATTGCGCCGATAAAATCGGAGCGGTCATTGACTTGAGGGCAGACTTCAAGGCAGCAGCCGCAAGTGAAACAGCGGGAAAGATGATAAGCCTCCTGCTGCTCGTCCGGCGCGATTCGCGGGCCCGGCCCGAGGGCGTGCGTCCCGTCAATCGGAACCCAGGCCCGCGCCCGTTTCAGGCTTTCAAAAAGCGAGGAACGGTTGACGATCAGATCACGCACGAGCGGAAATTTCGTCATCGGCTCAAGCGTGAGGTTGCAATGGTAATCGTCTACAAGGGCCGAGCAGGCCTGCCTCACTTTTCCATTAATCACGACAGTGCAGATGCCGCAGACTTCTTCAAGACAGCTTGATTCCCACGCCACGGGCGTCGTTTTTCTTCCGTCAAACGTGCGCGGATTTTTTTGGATCTCACGCAGGCAGGTGATGACGTTAAGGTAAGGCCGGTAAGGAACGTGAAATTCTTCCCAATGGGGCTTGGCTTGAGGCCCTTCCTGGCGTTTGATTTTTAGTGTGACGGTTTTTTTTTCAGACATTTTTAGACTACAGACATTTGTAATTCTAAACTCAAAATGCCTTGTCATTCCCGCGTCCGCCAACAATCGGACGGATCCGTCCTTCGGCGGAAAAGCGGAAATCCAGGGTTTAGGTCAAATGACTGTATCCCCGCCTTCGCGGGGATGACAACTTTTTTAGTATTTGTTTCGGATTTCGATATTCGAGTTTCGTGCTTAATACTTTCTCTCCCTCGGTTTCAATAAAGACGTATCGACCGTTTCGTAAGAAAGCTCAGGGCCGGCGGAGGTATATTTCGCGATGGTGGTCTTCAGCCAGTTGGCGTCATCGCGATCCGGAAATTCGGGCTTGTAATGAGCGCCCCGGCTTTCATTTCGGGCGAGAGCGCCTAACGTAATGACGCGGGCAAGCTCCAGCATATTTTCAAGTTCGCGCGTAAACATGAGCGCCTGGTTCGCCCACCGGGACACGTCATTGAGATTCACGTCTTTGACGCGCTTCATTAATTCCTGAAGTTTGTGATCCGTTTCCGCAAGATTTTTATTGTGCCTCACCACCGTCACATGGTCGGTCATGACACGGCCCATCTCTTCCCAAATCTGATAAGGATTTTCTTTTCCGTGGCGGCGGAGGACTTCATCGTTGGCGCCTTCTTCCTTTTTAACTTGATCATCAAACCCTTTCGAACTCGCGTCCTCGGAATTTTTCTCCAGCCCCTGGACGTGTTCGATCGCCCGCGCCGCGGCGGCAATGCCGCCCTGAAGACAGGAAAGAAGAGAGTTGGCCCCAAGCCGGTTGGCGCCGTGATACTGGTAATCCGCTTCACCGGCCGCCAGAATCCCCGGAATATTCGTCATGTGCCGCGCGTCAATATAAATGCCGCCCATCGAATAATGGACAGACGGAAACACGCGCATCGGGACTTTGCCAGGGTCCTCGTTCATAAATTTTTCGTAAATTTCCAGGATGCCTCCGAGCTTTTGATGAAGGATTTTAGGATCAAGATGCGAGATATCGAGGTACACCACGTCCTTGCCGTCCACGCCGAGTTTCATCTCGCGGCAGACTTTGAAGATCGCGCGCGAAGCGATATCGCGCGGCACGAGATTGCCGTATTTCGGATACCACTCTTCGAGAAAATACCACCGCTTGCCGTCTTTCAACGTCCAAAGCCGGCCCCCTTCTCCTCGCACGGCCTCGGAGATCAAACGGTTCTTGTCCTCTCCGGCAATGGCCGTGGGATGGACCTGGACAAATTCTCCGTTCGCGAACCAAACGCCCTGGCGGTAAAGCGCGCCCGCCGCCGCGCCCGTGCAAATGACCGACATGGTGGAGCGGCCGAAAATCATTCCGGTTCCGCCCGTGGCGAAGATTGCCGCCTCCCCGCGAAAGCTTCGGACTTCAGAATTGACAAGGTTGATCGCGACCACGCCGCGGCAGATTTGCTGATCGTCCAGAACTGCGGAGAGAAATTCCCACCCCTCGTAGCGTGTGACCAGGCCCTGGACTTCCCACCTCCTGACCTGCTCATCCAACGCGTAAAGCATCTGCTGGCCCGTGGTCGATCCGGCGAAGGCCGTGCGGTGAAAACGCGTGCCGCCGAACCTGCGGAAATCGATCAGCCCTTCCGCAGTTCTGTTGAACTGCACGCCCATCCGATCCAGCATATAAACAAAATCGGGCGCGTTCCTGCACATTTCAAGAACCATCGGCTGATTGGCCAAGAAATCCCCGCCCAGGATCGACTCCTCAAAATGGATCTGCGGAGAATCACCCTCGCCCTTCGTGTTCACCGAGGCATTGATCCCGCCTTGCGCGCACACCGAATGCGAGCGCCGGCACGGGACAATGGACAAAAGATCCACGCTGCAGCCCGCTTCAGCCAGGCGTATCGTGGCCATCAACCCAGCCAGCCCGCCGCCGATCACAATGATTTTAGATTTCGAATTGGAAGAGGCCA
>JAHFHG010000004.1:0-36816 GCA_023247035.1 Candidatus Omnitrophota bacterium | reverse complement strand
CATCAATGCCGCCATCCGTTCGTAGCTGACTTCCGTTCCGTAGAGAAGATTGACGATCCGCGTGTGGTAAACGTGATAAAGAATGTAGGCGAAGGAAATGATCCCGGTCCACCGCTGGAGCGAATAAAGAAAATTGGCCGGATAAGGGTACCAGGCCAGATTGTTTTTACCGGTAAACATCACATAAAAACCGTAAAAGGCGTGATACAGAATCGGCAGATAAATAAAGAAGACCTCCAGCCAGAGAACGTACGGAAGCCCGCTTAGGAATTTGATTTGCCCGTTATAAGCCTCGGGGCCGCGGAGAATAAAGGAGTTGGAAAACATGTGTTCGAGGAGAAACGCGCCGATCGGAAAGATGCCGGTCAAAGAATGCAGCCGCCGCAGCCAGAAGTGTGCGGAAATTTTAATCTCGGGAGTTTTCGAATCGGACATTTAATTCTTTCTCTTGTCATTCCCGCATGATTTTAGCGGGAATCCATTGATTTGTTTATGGATTCCGGCTCGGCCTTCGGCCGTCCGGAATGACATAAATAAAATTCATTTTTTCGCTTTTAATAGCTGGCGGAGAACGTACTGAAGTATGCCGCCGTGCTGATAATAGGCAAGTTCGACGGGCGTGTCAATGCGGGCATGCACTGAAAATTTTTTCTCGGCGGAATTTTTGACGGCGTGGACCGCGAGCCGCTTCGCCGGACTAAGGCCCTCGACGATCCCTTCAATAAAAAAAGTTTCCTCGCCGGTGAGGCCGAGCGTTTGGCAATTTTCTCCGGCCTCGAATTCAAGCGGCAGCACACCCATTCCAATCAGATTGCTCCTGTGGATCCGCTCGAAACTCTCCGCAATGACCGCGCGCACTCCAAGAAGCGCAGGCCCTTTGGCCGCCCAGTCCCGGGAAGAGCCTGATCCATATTCCTTGCCGGCAAGGACAATTAAAAGAATATTTTCTTCGGCGTATTTCATGGCCGCATCATAAATGGCCAGCGTCTCTCCGCCGGGAATATATTTCGTGACCCCGCCTTCAGTGCCCGGCACAAGGAGATTCCGCAGCCGGATATTGGCGAAAGTTCCGCGCACCATCACTTCATGATTGCCGCGCCGCGCGCCGTAGGAATTGAAATCCTTGGTCGCGACGCCGTGCTCGATCAAATATTTCGCGGCCGGACTGTCCTGGGCGATCGAGCCTGCCGGAGAAATATGGTCGGTCGTCACGGAATCCCCGAGCAGAGCAAGGACTTTCGCGTTTCGAATATCCTGCGAAGGAACCGGCTTTGCAGGCATCCCGATAAAATAAGGCGGCTTTCTGACGTACGTGGAACTTGCGTCCCACCGGAATGTATTTCCGGAAGGGATTTGCATGGATTTCCAATTTTCGTTGCCTTCGAAAACATCGGAATATTTCTCGCGGAAAAGGTCCGAATCCACCGCGCGCATCGCTTCTTCGATTTCCTTTGGAGCCGGCCACAAATCCTTGAGGTAAACAGGCCGCGCTTGAGAATCCCGGCCGAGCGGCTCCCTGTCCGGATTAAAGTCCATTGTTCCGGCAATCGCGTACGCCACCACCAGCGGAGGCGAGGCGAGGTAATTCGCGCGCACGAGCGCATTGATCCGCCCCTCGAAATTTCTGTTTCCCGACAAAACCGCCACCGCCACCAAATCATTTTTCTTGATCGCCTCGCCGACCGGCTCCGGAAGCGGCCCGGAATTTCCGATGCAGGTCGTGCACCCGAATCCGACCACGTGAAAATTTATTTTTTCAAGATAGCTTAAAAGTCCGGCCTTCTCGAGATAGGAAACCACCACCTGCGATCCCGGAGCAAGGCTCGTCTTCACCCACGGCTTCACCTTGAGCCCGCGCTCAACCGCTTTCTTGGCCACAAGCCCCGCGGCGATCATCACCGCAGGATTGGAGGTATTCGTGCAGCTTGTGATCGCGGCGATCACCACAGAACCGTGTTTGATTTCAAAACGTTCGTTTTCCGTTTGGACCGCCACAGCCTGCGTTAATTCTGCAAGCTCTGCGCCGTGCATAATTTCTTCGGCAGGAGGCTTTGAGCTCCCCCCTTCTCCGAGCCAGTTTTGAACTCTCTGAGGATCAAGCGTTTGAGTGAGATCTTTAATCATTTCCAATAAAGATTTCCGGAAAAAATATTTTGCCTCTTTTAACGGAACTCGGTCCTGAGGCCGGCGCGGCCCGGCCAGGCTCGGCTCCACATTCGCAAGATCGAGTTCAAGGGTATCGGTGAAAACAGGATCCGGCGTCTCCGGCGTGCGGAACAGGCCTTGTTCCTTTGTGTAAGCCTCCACAAGGCGGATTTGATTTTCCGGGCGGCCGGTCAATTTGAGGTATTCGAGCGTTTCCTGATCTACGGGAAAAAATCCCATTGTGGCGCCGTATTCAGGAGACATATTGGCAATCGTCGCGCGGTCGGCCAGAGAAAGCGTTTGGAGCGCGGGGCCGAAAAACTCCACGAATTTTCCGACGACTCCTTTTTTGCGCAGCATTTGAGTTACCGTAAGGACCAAATCCGTAGCCGTTGCACCTTCAAGAAGACGGCCTGTGAGTTTAAAACCGATCACCTCAGGAATCAGCATTGAAATCGGCTGGCCCAGCATTGCCGCCTCGGCTTCGATCCCGCCCACGCCCCAGCCTAAAACGCCGAGGCCGTTGATCATCGTGGTGTGGGAGTCCGTGCCGACGAGCGTGTCCGGATAGGCAAAAATTTCATTTCCCAATTTTTTAGTCAGGACCACTTGGGCGAGGTATTCCAGATTCACCTGGTGAACGATTCCGGTCTCAGGCGGGACCACGCGGAAATTGTCAAAGGCCTGCTGGCCCCAGCGCAGGAACCGGTAGCGCTCGAGGTTTCTTTCGTATTCTTTGGCGGTGTTAAGTTTCAAGGCATCGGGGACCCCGAAATAATCCACTTGAACGGAATGGTCGATCACGAGATCCACAGGCTCGAGCGGATTGATCTTTCCCGGGTCGCCGCCTTTTTCCTGAATGTAATCCCGCATTGCGGCAAGGTCCACGACGCAAGGGACGCCGGTGAAATCCTGCAGGATCACTCGAGCCGGAGTAAACCCAATTTCCCGGTTTGATTTCTTTGCCGGATCCCAATCGGCCAGCGCTTCAATATCTTCCCGTTTGATGCTTTTTCCGTCTTCTTTGCGCAAAAGATTTTCAAGCAAGACACGGATGGAAAAAGGAAGCCTGTCCAGAGAAACGCCTTTTGGGGCAAGCGTCTTAGCGAGGGCGTCCAGGCGGTAAATCGTGTAAGTCTGGGCGCCTGCTTTTAAAGTAGCTCGACTGTTAAAGCTGTTCATAATGATTTAATGCCTTTATTCAAAATCTTCGTTGAAGTTTTTGTCATTCCTGCCCTGGTTGTCATTCCTGCGAAAGCAGGAATCCAGATCATGGATTCCCGCTTAACATCGTGCGGGAATGACAATTTTAAATTTGACAGGGTATATTTACCCTTGCTAATTCGACACGCACACCTAACTCAAACTCAATTTGCCACAATTCTCGCGGACGTGCTCCGCGGAGGTCCTTAGCGCCGCTTTTTGTTCCGGCGTCAGCGCAATTTCCACGACTTCTTGGACGCCGCCAGGACCAAGGCGCGCGGGCACGCCGCAGTAAACGTCGCGAATGCCGTACTGGCCGGTAAGGTAAACGCAGCAAGGAAGCATCTTCCCGGAATTTTCAAAAATCGCTTTCACCATCTGAACCACGGAAGACGAAGGCGCGTAGAAGGCGCTTCCTGTTTTGAGATACTTCACAATCTCCGCTCCTCCGTCGCGCGTCCTCTGATTGATCGCCTCAATCTTCGCGGGATCCAAAAGTTCCGTAACCGGCCGGCCTTTGACTTTGGTGTGCTGCGGCACGGGCACCATTTCGTCGCCGTGCCCGCCCAGGACAATAGCGTCGACGTCCGACGGCGCGCAGTTCAAGGCCTCGGAAATAAAATAAGCGTAGCGCGCAGAGTCCAATGTCCCGGCCATTCCGAATACGCGCTTCGCGTCAAAGCCTGATTTTTTCCAGGCCAGATAAGTTATGACGTCCAGAGGGTTGGTGACCATAAGCAAAATGGCTTTCGGCGAAACTTTGGCGCACTCTAAAACAACTCCGGAAATAATTTCGGCGTTTTTGAAAAGGAGATCGTCCCGGCTCATTCCCGGCTTGCGGGCAAGACCGGCTGTAATAACCACCAAATCCGAATCTTTGGTGTCCGCGTAATGATTCGTGCCGGAGATTTTCGTGCGGAATCCTTCAATAGGCGCGGATTCCATCATATCAAGGGCCTTTCCCTGCGGAAGACCCTCCACAATATCCATTAAAACGACATCGGCAATTTCTTTTTCGACAAGTCGTTGGGCGGTGGTGGCCCCCACAAATCCCGCTCCGACGACGGTAACTTTGGGCTTTCCCATTTTTATCTCTTGAGGAGGGCGGCAGGCGCTTCTCCGCCGGAGGACGGATCCGTCCGATTGCCGGCGGATTTCATTTTGCGGATGATCGCCTCGCCCATTTCGCGCGTGCCGACGGCGCTCTTGTCGCCACGATTTTCTTTTAAATCATAAGTGACTTCTTTGCCTTCCCGGATAACCTCCGAGATTGCCCACTCCAGACGGTCGGCGGCCTGGCGCTCACCCAAATGGCGCAGCATAAGCACGCCTGAAAGAAGAAGCGCTGTGGGATTCACCTTATTGAGCCCCTTATATTTCGGAGCCGAACCGTGCGTCGGCTCAAAAAGCGAGTAATGCTCGCCGATATTCGCGCCGGGCGCTACACCAAGCCCGCCGATCAAGCCCGCGCAAAGATCCGAGATAATATCCCCGTAAAGATTGGGAAGCACCAGCACGTCGTAATGCTCCGGCACCTGCACAAGCTGCATACACATATTGTCGACGATACGGTCTTCGAATTCGATATCGGGATATTTTTTAGCCACTTCCCGCGCGACCTCGAGAAAAAGTCCGTCGGAAAATTTCATAATGTTCGCTTTGTGTACGGCCGTCACTTTTTTTCTTTTGTATTGGCGGGCGTAATCAAAAGCGAATCTGACAATCCGCTCGGTGCCCGTTACTGAAATCGGTTTGATGCTGACGCCGGAATCCGGGCGGATCTTTTTCTTGGAGAGCTTTTCAATGAGGCGGATGATTTCGGAAACTTCCGGGGTTCCTTTTTGGAATTCAATCCCCGCGTAAAGGTCTTCGGTGTTTTCGCGGACAATCACCAGGTCAATATTTTGGTAACGCGACCGGACGCCGGCGTAAGATTTGCACGGCCGGAGGCAGGCATATAAATCCAATTCCTTGCGAAGCGCGACGTTGACCGAGCGAAAGCCCGTGCCCACCGGCGTTGTGATCGGAGATTTGATCGCGACCTTATTTTTGCGGATCGAATCCAGCACGCGCTCCGGCAAGGGCGTCCCCTCTTTTTCCATGACGTCCAGGCCTGCGTTCTGGATGTCCCACTGAACGGGGACGCCGGCGGCCTCAATACATTTCTTGGCGGTTTCCGCCAGCTCCGGCCCGACGCCGTCGCCGGGAATCAGGGTTATCGCATAAGATTTCATACTTGCTCCTTATTTAGTTCAGTTATCCTAATACCGGTGTCATTCCCGCGTCCGCCAATAATCGGCGGAAAAGCAGGAATCCAGTTTTTGCCAATCCTGGATCCCCGATTAAATTCATTCGACGGGGATGACAAACCACGCTAAGCGGTGCGTGGTTTGCCGCTTTCTTTTGACTTTTGAGTTATTTGTGATAAATAGTTGTGCCTATTTTATATGAACCGTAAAAAAATTCAAAGCACACTCTTTGAGGCGCTCCGCAAGGCGGGGAAAATCCTCCGTTCCTCGCTCGGGGAACGCCGCGTGATCGAAAAAAAATCCGAGCTAAGTCTTGTGACCGCTGCGGACAAGGCTGCCGAGGCCTGTATCGTTAAGATCATACGAAAAGCCTTTCCTGATCACTCCCTTTTGACCGAAGAATCCCCGCCCTTCGGAAATTCCCATTGCCGCTGGATTATTGATCCGCTCGACGGCACGACCAATTTTGCGCACACTTACCCGGTCGCTTGCGTCTCCATTGGATTTGAAGAAAATGGACGGCTTGAAATGGGCGGCGTGTTCGATCCTTTCCGGGATGAACTCTTTTTCGCGGCCCGCGGCAAAGGCGCGGCTCTGAACAATCGTCCTCTGCGCGTTTCAAAGACGGGAACGTTATCGGAATCCCTCCTTTGCACCGGATTTCCCTACGACCGGCGCGAAAAGGCGGACGAATATCTGCCCATCTTCAAGGCCTTTATGATGAAAGTACAAGGCATCCGCAGAACGGGCGCGGCGGCCCTCGACCTTTGCTACGTTGCGGCCGGGCGCTTCGACGGATTTTGGGAACTCAAACTGCAGCCGTGGGACAAGGCCGCGGCCATGTTGATAATTGAAGAGGCGGGAGGCGTTTTAAGCAATTTCTCCGGCAGGCCGTTAACCTTGAACGACATTCAAAACGCGGCCTCCAATTCTTTAATTCATCAAGAAATGCTCGAGGTCTTAAAACCCTTTCAACGGGTAGGAAAATAAAATGGAAAAGAAAAAAGCGCCCAAACCCAGACGATCCTGGAAGATCAATCCCAAAACCCGCGTGAAGCCTTCGGATAAAACCTACGAAAGGCCCGCGGAAAAGAAAAAAACGAAAAAAAACCTGGCCGACCAGATCCACTGGTTTGGGGAGTAACGATACCCGCCGAAATTAGGATTGCGAACTTTTCGCGGCGATTCCTCGCTCTACGAGAGGCGCCTCCAGCTTTCGCAGACTCAAGTTCGTTGGGCATAGGAATCTTAAGAATTAGTTCGCTCTCTCCGCCCTCGCCTTCCACTTTTCCGCGGTAAGGTTAAACGTTTTTTCCATCATGTGCTGAAGTTTTTCTTCCCCGATAAAAGCCCCGACCATTCCCATGTCCCACTCCAATTCGAGATCGACCTGGGTGGCCTGGTCGGTCCGGCAGAATTCGGCCCTGCATTCCATTGAACCGCCCATCGGAAGGCCGGTCCGCGTCAGGGTGCGTTTTCCGGGTTCCCATTCCACAAACTCGTGGTCCATTTGAATGACGTTTTTGCCGAACAAACACTTCTCCTGCCAGGAAAGCCCTTTTCCCTCCTTGACCGGGCCCGTGATCCTGCTTTCCTGGACCCCCTCAACCCACTCGGAAGTCTTCGCAACGTCCGTCCAAACCCTCCAGACCGCCTCCAGCGGAGCCTTAAAGAATAACTGCTTTATAATCTGCCCCATTGCGTGTTTCCTCTCCTTTTAAGATTCATCGTGCGGGAATGACAAAAATAAAATTGACACCGTAATAGGATAATATTTTGCCTCCGTTCCTAAAACAATTTATTTTTAAATGCGAATTTTTAAAAACTTGGTGACGTATCATAAATATGGAAACTACACTCGATAACGTCAGATTGCTCCGACAAGGGCAAATCTTAAAAGAATGGTGGACTGAGGCGAAGGAAAACTTTTGGGACACGGATGCTCGTCTCAAGGTTAAAGGATTGTGAACGCGCTTACCCGCTTAGTTAGCGATAAAATCAAGTAAGATCAGCGGTGTTGTAATAGAGATGCCGCTCAGCAATTGTTTTATCTGTTCTATCATCACTCCAAATAATTGCGCAGCGGCCATTTTGATTGCAGCTAATTTGGCCGACGTATGTTCTTATGCCGTCGCGCACAGGATCAATAGACTCGACTTGACACCCGCGCCCTTTACACGTCCAGCTTCTTCCATAATCTCTTGAGGCATTCAGGTAAACATGTTCGCGCGTCCCGCCTCTCGTTATTCCTCCCGTAAGGATGAAAATCTTCCCGTTTTGATTGGCTGTCATTTCAAGACTATGATACACGTAATTGGCAGGTCTATTCATTACGACTTTAGCTTGGGGATTCCAAGTAGCCCCGAAATCCGCAGAGGAATTGAAAGCGATTTTGAAATATTCCGGAAATGTTCCCGAAGGCTGATAAAAAATTACGTGCACATGCCCTTGGTTATCCGCAGACAACAAATCAGGCTGATGCTGAAAGTTATACAAGGATAAAAGGGCTCTGAAAGAACCATCAATCCTTTGATCCGCAGTCTGCCATGTAGCGCCGTCATCACTGGAGCGGTTCAAAAATATGGCATTCCCGGGAGGAAATTCCGGGCGTACTTCCCAAGCCATATAAACATTTCCGAGCTCATCGGCCGCCATTAACGGAGAAGCCCCGCTCTGGACTCCGGGAGACGGAGCATGGTCGATTTGAACCCCATCCTGCGGCCATGTCGCTCCGTTGTCCAGCGAACGCTTGAAATAAACATGGATCGGCTGGGGAGCCTGCACCGTTTGTTCTGACCACGCCATGTAGACTTGGCGGTCTCTTCCTAAGGCAAGGCTGGGAGACAAACTCCGCATCTGCAGCTCTTGGGTCAGATGGGTAATTTGAATCGCCTCGGAAAGCCAGTTCATGCCGTAATGACTCACGGAATGCGGAATAAAAATGATTATTCAATGCAATCAAGAACCTTTTCCTTGCGGGATGAGCAAGAAGTTTTTATGATGTGCTTCCGATGAAAAAATCTGCCCTATCGAGCCTCCGGCGCAGCTTGCTGGACTGGTATCGAAAAACCGCCCGCGACCTGCCCTGGCGCAGGACTCGGGATCCTTACAAAATCTGGGTTTCAGAGATTATGCTCCAACAGACCCAGGTTAAAACCGTGATCCCCTATTATCAGAAATGGATCAAGCGCTTCCCTTCCGTCAAGCTCCTCGCGAAAGCGCCCCTTTCCGATGTGTTAAAGCATTGGGCCGGCCTGGGCTATTACCGCCGGGTCCGAATGCTTCACCAAGCCGCGCGGCATTTATGTCAAAACGGCGCGAAAGGAAATCTCCCCTCGACGATTGAAGAACTGCTTAAAATTCCGGGGATCGGACGCTACACGGCCGGAGCGATTGCCAGCATTGCCTTCAACCGCAAGACGCCGATTTTAGACGGCAATGTCATCCGCGTCCTTACGCGGCTTACGGCATTCAAAGAAGATATCGGGTCGGGAAAAACGATAAAAGAACTCTGGGGTATTTCTGAATCCATTCTGCCTGAGAAAAATCCCGGAGATTTCAATCAGGCGATGATGGAACTGGGCGCCGTGATTTGCCTTCCCAAAAATCCGGATTGCAAAATATGCCCTATTTCCGATTTATGCGCCGCTTACCGGAACGGATCTGTTTTAAAATATCCTTTCAGAAGAAAAAAAGAAAGCCTCGAAAGACTGCGCACCGCGGCGCTGATTGTGCGGAAAAACGGAAGCGTCCTCCTCCAGCGCCAGCCCCTTGAAAGCCGCTGGGGAGGGCTCTGGATGTTTCCTTTCTGGCAAAGCCGCAACGAGATGATCCGGAATTTAAAGGCAGGGGCAGGGCAGGCCGTGCCCCTGCAGCACCGAATGACCGTTCACCACGGATTCACGAAATATCGCATCCGGCTCGACGTTTATGAATATCCGTCCACCGGAGCCGGACGGAATCCGATAAAATCATGGGATAAATTATTTCCAAAACCTGCGCGCGCGGAACAAAAATGGGTCAAGCAGGACCAGCTCTCAAAGCTGGCCTTCCCTTCCCCGCATCAAAAAATCGTCCGTGATCTGGTGAATCGTGATTAACGAGCTTCCCCTCAATCCGTTCTGGAAAAAACGGGGCTGTGTTTTCAAAGAAGAAAGAGGCTGGCGGCTTCCCGCTTTTTTTGAAAGCCCCGAAGCCGATTACCGGAAAGCCGCCGAACGCTGCGGGATTTCGGATCTGTCTTTCCGCGGGAAAATTGAGTTAAGAGGCAAGGACCGCGTCTCTTTCCTGCACAATCTTTTAACCCACGATATTCAAAATCTCGCTCCGGGCGGCGGCTGCCGGGCCATGCTGCTCAACGCGGCCGGGAAAATCCTTGCGGATATGAATGTTCATATCTTTGAAGATTCGGTTCTTCTCGATACGGAAATGGGCCTGCAGAAGAAACTGCTCGATCTTTTGGACCGGTATCTTATTACCGAAGACGTCCGGATTTCGGATCAAAGCGGAGCCTGCATTCATCTTTCCCTGCAAGGCCCGGAAACCGCTTCTGTGTTGAGAAATTTTTTCCAAACTCAAATCCTGGCCCGCCCATTTCAAAACGCTTCCCTTTTATTCGATTCCATTCCGCTTATCTTTTTTTGTCTCACGGATCCAATAAAAACGGAATATCAGTTCCTGATCCCGAAAGAAAAGGCCGTTTACGTCATCGAAAAAATTTTAGCCGGCGGAGAAAAAAATGGCCCCGGCCTTACGGGCTGCGACGCGGCTGAAATTTTGCGCCTTGAGCGCGGAGAATTACGCTACGGCTGGGAAATGAGCGAGGATATTCTGCTGCCGGAGACGGGGCTGGAAGATCTTACCGCCAGCGAGACCAAAGGCTGCTATCCCGGCCAGGAGGTCGTGGCGCGGATCCGGACTTACAAAGGATTGAAACGGAAGATAACGGGTTTGATTTTGAATGAGGAGAAATTTCGAACGGATCAACTCCCCGCCTCGGGAGATCGAATCTGCGCGGGAGAAACGAATTCAGAAACGGGAAAAGAAATCGGCCGGATCGCCACAAGTTGTCTTTCGATCCGGCTGAAAAAAGGAATCGCGCTGGGATATCTTGAGAAGGGCTTCGCGGATCCAGGAGAGGAAGTGACGATACAATCTGCTTCGGGGAAAATTTCTGCGAGGACTGCCGCGCTTCCTTTTGTACTGTAAGGGCACGGCATGCCGTGCCCTTACACTACCTTGGTTCTTTCCACGGCCGGTATTCCGGCACAATACGCCGCAGCTTTTCAATGACCGCGCCACGCGCAGCCCCGCCGGAAACCAGCTTCATCAGCTCATCAATTTCTTTGCCCACCTCGGCCGGAGGCGCGTGGGCCGACTTCCAAACCTTAATTTTTTTATGCGCCGTAGGCACGGCCTCTTCACTGTCAAGGCGAAGCTCCTCCGTCAGCTTTTCTCCCGGCCTGAGGCCGATGTATTGAATCGGGATATCTTCTTTAGATAAACCCGAAAGCTGGATCAAATCCTCGGCAAGTCCGGCAATCTTCACGGGCTCCCCCATATCCAGAAGAAAAATTTCAGACGACGATCCCAAAATGGTGGCCTGTAAAATGAGAAACACGGCCTCCGAGACATCCATGAAGTAACGGCTCACGTCAGGATGAGTGAGGGTGATCGGCCCGCCCTGCTCAATCTGCTTTTTAAAAAGAGGAACGACACTCCCCTTGCTGTTGAAGACATTGCCGAACCGGACCGCGAGAAATTGGGTGCGGCTGCGCTGCAAACTTTTCAAATAAAGTTCCGCGATCCGTTTGGTAGCGCCCATAATGCTTTGCGGATGAATGGCCTTGTCCGTGGAGATGAGCACAAAGCGCTCGGCCTGAAATCTTTGCGCCAGATCCGCGAGGATCTTCGTGCCCAGCACGTTGTTGGTAATGCCGTTGGCAAAATGCAGCTCGACAAGAGGCACGTGTTTGTAAGCGGCGGCATGATAAATGACCTGCGGTTTATGCTTCTCAAAGATTTTTTCCATTTCTTCGCGGGCGGTGATATCCCGCAAATAACTATGAATCACCGTCCCGGAAGGCTTTCCGTTCAGGTCGGTTTCAATATCGTAAAGATTATTTTCCGAATAATCGACGAGGATCAATTCCTTAGGCTGGGTTTGAGAAATGATTCTCGCAAGCTCGGAACCGATCGAACCCCCGGCGCCGGTAATCAGGACCCTCTTCTCGCGAAAGAAACTTTGAATGCCGGCAAGGTCGGCCTGCACGAGTTCCCTGCCTAAAAGGTCGGAAACGTCGATAGGGCGAAGCTTGAGCGGAAGCGCGTGCGGCGAAAGAAGCGGCGAGGCGTGCGGGACAATCCGGCAAGGCAGATTCAGGACGCGGCAAAAGCCCATAATTTTTTTGATCTCCGAGCCGGACGATTCGGGCAGTGCAATAATCACCTCGTCGATTTTTTTGATTTTAACAAGGTGCGGCAGCTGCGCGATTTTTCCCATCACTTTGATCCCGTGGATCCGGAGGCCGAGTTTTTGCGGATCCCGATCCAGAAAACCGACCGGACGGCAGCCCAGATTGGGGCGTTTGATAAATTCCCGGACTAAAAGCTCCCCGGTGTCTCCCGCTCCGACAATCAAAACGTTTTTCCTTTGGCCGAGCCTGGGCTTTCTAAGCCGTTCCGCGGTAAGCTTGAAGATGACCCGCGATCCCCCGAGCGCGGTAATGAGAAGCATCCAATCAATAATCAAAATAGAGCGCGGAAGGAATTTAACCTCGAGCAGAAAGGACACGACGGGAAGCAAAAGCCCGCTGACCGTGACGGCCTTAATAATCGCAATCAGTTCCTGGATTCCCAGGTACTGCCAAAGGGATTGATAAAGCCCGAAATAGATAAAACAGGAGGCCTTGATCACCACCACAAACGGGAGCAGGGTTAAAAGAAGCGGTATTTCTTCCGAAGGAATTTTGCCCTCGAAACGAAGGCCGTAGGCAATCCAAAAACAAGAGACGATAATGCCGAGATCAAAAAGAAGAAAGAAAAACCGCCGGCGGCTTTCGAGGATATAACGGAGCTTGATAAAATTGAAAAGCAGAGCCTTGCTGCCCCGGAAGAGAATCTTCAAATCCTTCCACGGGTCCGGATCTTCGATATATTCCAAATCGGTCTTGAGTTTTTCGGGCAGGATTTTTTCCGCGTAAAATTGCTCGATCGCTTCAGACGCCGGCATCTTGGAGGATTCGTCCAGACGGCTGATTTGGCTGGGGCCGAGAATTCCCGGCCTGACGGCCAGCGCTTTCTTTTGTTCCAGGGAATACCTTGCTGCCATCTCCGGCACTTCAGGCCTCGGCCCCACAAAACTCATATCGCCTTTTAACACGTTAAAAAACTGCGGGAGTTCGTCTATTTTCAAATTCCGCAGGATCTGCCCGATCTGAGTAATACGCGGATCCTTTTGGGCGGTAATGCTCGGCCCGAGAGAGTCCGCGCCTTCGACCATTGTCCTGAATTTATAAATCGTGAATTCTTTTCCGTTCCTGCCTATTCTCCGCTGTCTAAAAATAATGGGGCCCGGCGAATCGATGCGCACCAAAATCGCAGTCAGTATCATTGCTGGGGACGCGAGAATGATCGCTAAGAGGGCAAGAAGGATATCCAGGGTTCGTTTGAGCATTTTTATGAATTCCTGCAGCTATCGTAAGGGCGTATTGCAATACGCCCTTATATTTACTACTACTACCCTGTCAAGTTTAAAATTGTCATTCCCGAATGGTTTCATCGGGAATCCAAAGCTTGTGGATTCCCGCTTAACATCGTGCGGGAATGACAAAAATAAAATTGACACCGTACTACCTCCTAAACCTCTTGAGAATATCTTTCACGGCTTCAATGACCCGGCCGGCGTCTTGATTTGTCATTCGCGGATACAAAGGCAGCGAAATCGCGCGCTGGTACTGCCGGTACGCCACGGGAAAATCCTCCGGCTTATAACCATATTTTTTGCGGTAATAAGGATGAATATGGATCGGTATAAAATGAACGCTTGCGCCGATGCTGCGCGCTTTAAGCTCTTCGATGAATTGATTTCGTGAAATCTTGATCCGGTCGAGATTCAGGCGCAGGACATAAAGGTGCCAGGCATGTTCGACCTCGGGAAGCGCCGCAGGGATTTCCAGTTCTTCGCATTGATAAAACGCTTCATTGTAACGCGCCGCGATTTCCCCGCGCCTTTGATGAAAGCCGGGAAGCCGCCGGAGCTGATGAATCCCGATCGCGGCCTGGAGATCCATCATATTGTATTTAAAACCGGGCGCGACGACCTCGT
Source organism: Candidatus Omnitrophota bacterium (assembly GCA_023247035.1). Lineage (GTDB taxonomy): Bacteria > Omnitrophota > Omnitrophia > Omnitrophales > Aquincolibacteriaceae > JAHFHG01. The sequence continues at coordinate 22,893 of JAHFHG010000004.1, read as the reverse complement.
AATACCAGGAGCCTTCTTTGGAATAACGTTTCCACGCGTCCCGGTTGATCCCGTGAAAAATGAGCTTTCGCGCGGGCTCAAGCAGCCGGGAACTTCCGGTGAGCATTCCGCCTTCGCCGGTGGTCATATTTTTAGTGGCATAAAAGCTAAACGCGGTCAGATTCCCAAGGCTGCCGATGAGCCGGCCCTTATATTTTGCCGGCAGAGCGTGCGCCGCGTCTTCAATCATTTGCAAGCGATACCGCTTGGCCAGCGTCGAGATTGAATCCATCTCGCAGGGATGCCCGGCGAAGTGAACGGGAAGAATGACCTTCATTTTCCTGCGGCGGTTATGTTTTGATTTTTTTAAAATGGTTTCGATTTTTTCCGGATCCATATTCAAAGTGCGGGGATCAATGTCGGCCAAAATAGGTTCGGCCTCCACCCACTCAATGACGCTCACGCCGGAACAAAATGTCATCGGGGTCGTGATAACGCCGTGGCCTTTTCCGACGCCCAGCGCCACAAGGGCCGTGTGCAGGGCTGAGGTTCCGGAATTCAGGGCAGCGGCCTTGGGAGATCCGATAAACTTCGCAAAATCCTCCTCAAACCGTTTCGTCTTCGGCCCCGTCGTGATCCAGTCCGAGCGGAGGATCTCCACGACCTCGCGGATTTCTTCTTTTCCAATCCACGGCGGCGCGAAGGGAATAAATTTTCGGGGTTGCGGATTTAAAGAGCGCATCGCTTATTGTCTTTCAGAAATAAAAAATAAACAACCCCCGTTAGGAATCCTAAACCATAAGCAAAGTGCAAGACGGGATAAACAATCAATAAAAAGACAAAATGTTTAAAACCATTTCGGAGGGAAATCCAAAAAGAGAAAAGAAAATCCAAGAATACATAAGCTCCTCCAAGAGCTGCGAGAACAACCTTTCCTGCTGGAGTAAAAGATGCGCCTAGCAAAGATAAGCAAAGCGAAAGCACGAAAAGGGCAGGGACGAATTGTCTGAATCGCATTTGCCCTGGATGTTTTTGCATCACGCGGACTTTCCAGAAGCCGTATTGAAAATACTGCTTCCACAAGGCGCCGAGAGTGCTCCGGACATAATATTGAGACCGGATCTTCGGCGTTAAAAGAATCCGTCCGCCGGAATCGAGAATCCGATAGTTAAACTCATCGTCCTGATTGCGGATCATTTCTTCGTCGAAGAAACCAATCCGGTCGAAGAGCTCGCGTTTCCAAGCTCCGAGAAAGACAGTTTCAACATTCTGAGGGCTTGAATGGCGCAAACGCACCCCCCCGATACCGCCGAATAAAGAGAGCGTTGCCAGCGCGATCGACTGGCTGAGCCGATCAACTCCAACAGCATTTGTCGGCCCCCCAACATTATCTGCTGTCGAATTTTGTAAGGTACTGACACACTCGGAAATGAACTCAGCATTGATAATCGTATGCCCATCGACACGAATAATAATTTTCCCTTGAGCTTGGCGAATGGCCAGATTCAGGCCGCTGGAGACAATTTTTTTCGGATTATCAACAAGTTTTATTTGCGGGTATTGATTTTGAAATTTCCGGACAATCTCTCTTGTCCCGTCTTCCGACATTCCGTCCGCAATCAGGATTTCCATCCGCTGGGCAGGATAATTTTGTTCCAGAACTGATTTTAAACTTTTTTCGATAAAGGACTTTTCATTTCGAATGGGCATGACCACGGAAACAAAAGGCAGCGATTCCATTATGAAGAGTCCTTGGCTAGAATCCCCAAATAATGCGTATTAAAAAGTTTCATTTGTTCGAGAAGATAGCAAATCAGCCAAGACTTAGGCGCAAGCCGGCGAGCGAGAGGGGCTGCAAGGGTAATTCTTTGAAATGTGATTAAGAAATCAGGAAAAAGCGTTTTCAATTCTCTTTTTGAAATTCCCCGGACATTGGGATTCCAGGGATTGTCGCAAAAAAAATCATACCAGAGGATCATTCCTGATCTTTTTACGACCCGGCGCATTTCTTCCGCGGCGGCTTTTTTGAGATGGGGATCAAGAATCGAGGTAAACAAAGTGGATTGGAGCACGATATCGAAGCTTTGATCCGGCCAGGGCAATTCAGCGGCATTGCCAATCTGAAGATCGGCTTGAGGGATTCGCTCCTTGGCTTTTTGTATTCTCTCCTCGTCCAAATCGATGCCGTGCAAGTGTTCCCGTCGCGCGCCTAATCTCTCAAAATCTAAAAGCCAGTTTCCCGATCCGCAGCCCACTTCGAGAATGTCCTTTCCCGCCAAAGGGAAAAGAGACCGCCGCTTCATGAGATTCACCGCATCCCGGAGACGCTGCGTATAAACGTAAAGATTTCCGGGTTTATCAAGGGAATAAAAGTCCTCGGGAATTTCGCGCTTCCGGCGCCGGGATTCGCTTTTGATGCGAGCGATCTCTTGAAAAAAATCGCCGGATTCAGCCATGAGATCCTTCTGACGTCACGTAGCTTTTAACCGCTTGAAACTTGCCGCCTTGAGTTCGCTCCAGCCTGGACACGCGTTCGATTCGGACGTGAACCTCTCCCAGTCTTTCGTAAAACCGCTTCCGGATCAAATTTTCTTCTTCTTCTCCAAATCCGGCCAAGGCCACAACCTTGACCGTAAAGGCGTCCCTTTTTTCCTGAATGACCTGGCCCTCTAAAACGTGCGGCAAATTAATAAATATTCCGTGAAAACGCACCATTTCCCTGCCGCCCGGGCCGACAACAACATCTTCGATTCGCCCTGCGATTTCTTTTAAAACCGGAAGATGATTACGGCCGCACTCACATTGTTTATCCCACCAAACGCCGAGGTCCCCGATTTCGTAGCGAATCAGCGGTTGAGCATGATTGATCAGGCCCGTGCAAAGGATTCTTCCTTCTTGGCCGGGAGGAACGGGCTGTCCCGAGGGATCGACAATTTCAACAATGCCGAAATCCGGGCTGACGTGCAAATTCCCATATTCACATTCGGTGGCAAGCGCACAATTCTCGACCGCGCTGTATTCTTCATAAGCCCGCGCCCGGAATGAAGCCTGGATCACCTGTTTCATCTCAGGAGATAATTTTTCGCTGCTCAAGATCGCCGCGTCCGGCTGATAATTTAAAGCCCTGCCCTGTTCGGCCATCATTCTGCCGAGCAAATAATGGGAATAGGCGTAGCCGGTCAAAACGCGAGGCCGGTAACGATGAAAACCCTCCAGATAATCTGAAACCGTTGCCGGAGAAATATGAAAGGCCGAGAAATACACTTGTTTCTCAATAAAGTTGTAACGGTAATAAGGCGGTTTGGCCGCGGCCGAAGGAACAACGCTGCGGCCGCCGATCATTGAGCGGGGTTTGCGGATACTCGTGCCGGCCCAGGCAAAAGAACGCGCTTGCCGGGCGGCCATAAACTTGCGGTGATCCTGCGAAGTATAAAAACAAGCGATCGGAGTTCCCGTGCTTCCGCTCGTATCATATTGATGTAATTTAAATTTCCGTGATCTATCTTCCGCTAAAAATAATTTAGGGTGGAGTCTCAAATCTTTTTTCGGGGTGATGGGTAATGACGGTAACTTCCCAGGAGTGATCCGTGTCAAAGCGCTGAACGATATTCCCGCTTTTCCCCATCTTTCGCGGTAATAAGGGACATTTCTAAAAGCTTGCAGCGTCACTTCGCGCAATCGCTCTTCAACATAGGCGTCCATTTCTTGCGGGGAAATGCGATCTCTTTTTTTGAAATCAGCCGTATATTTTTCAAAATCTCCGCCGAAACGTTCGTCATAATAGGCGAAACCGTACAACGATATCCCGATATTCTGAGCCCATACCGGAACGTAAGGATATATTTTTTCTAACGGATTCATGGAACGCCTGCAGTTTTCATAATCAAGGCTTCCCACTGCGCAAGGACCTTGCTCCAGTCGAACTGTTCCGCTTTTTTTCTGGCGGAACTTGAAAGCCGCGCGGCAAGGGAAGGATCATTTAAAATTTTCCGGACGGCCGCCGCCATTGCCTCCGGATGATTGGGGGGAACTAAGAGAGAATCTTTCTCGTGCTCCAAAAGATAGGGAATCCCGCCGACATTCGTGCTGACAACGCAAAGCCCTGAGGCCATCGCCTCCAGGACGCTTACCGGAGTGTTGTCAATATTCGCGGTATTCAAAAAAATATCCGCTTCGGAAAGCCGGCGCGGCACATTTTTTTTAGATACCGGACCGGAAAAATGAATGCGGCCCGCGATTCCAAACTCGCAAGCCAGTTTTTGCGTACGTTCAAAACTTCCATCTCCTTTATCAGGGCCGATCATTGTAAGATGAATATCCGGAAAATCTTTCAAAAGAAGCGCCAAGACTTCCACGGCGAGAGAGGGATTATAAATCTCGTGAAAGGCCCTGAGCCAGACTAAACTCCGTTTTGGATTTTCACGAAGTTTAAAATCATAAGCCGGGAGGTCAATCGCATTAGGAATTAAAAACAAATCCTGTCGATAAAGCTTCATTTGATCTAAAAGATACGCCGAAGGGACAACAGCAGTATTCGCCTTTTTTAAGCAATTTTTGACGCGGGCCGGATGCCGGCTTGCAAATTCCGGAAGCGCCCCGCCGTGAAGCGCTAAAATAAAAGGGCGCCGGAGCAATACCAACAGATAGGATAACGCTTCGGCCCATAAAAAAGCCCGGCCGCTGAAAACATCAACCATTGCCAGGTTGTAAGAGGATCGGAAACAAACGGCCGCACTTAACATATGAAGGGCGCGAAAGATTCCCGCTCGAAACGATGAGGCGCACACCAACTTCCAGCCCCGGGCCCTTAATTGATCCGCCAAATCTTCCATGACGGATTTCGAGCCTGAAACTTCTGAGAGAAAATTTGCAGCTAAAAATAGCCGGCGCATTTGGTTACTCGTTGATCGGCTCTTCTTTCGTAACTTGCATTTTTTGAGGACGCGGCCGATCAGGCAGTAAACTAAGCGCCGCGAGTCCGAAGACAAAGGAAGGCGCCGCGACGCGCATTGCGTATCCGGCCATATACATAAAACTCCAGACAAACGTGGAAGCGGAGAGGGCCTTGCCTTTTATTGTTTTCGCGCGTTTAAAAAACGTCAATCCCATGAGAATTAACAAAAGTAAGGCGCCCAAGCCGAACATCCCGTGCTCGGCCAAAAGGCGGGTAAATTCCGTGTGAGCAGCGATTCGCCCTCTCAGATTCTTCCGATGATACCTTGCCTGTCCCGCCCCTACGCCGAAATAAAAATGCTCCTTCCAAATCTGTAAGTCGCTTTGGATAATGTCCTGGCGGTGGGTCAGATCGGTCGATTCAAACCTTTCAAGAAGAGCGCCGCCGGTGAACTTGGCAAGGCGAGGAATCACAATATAGGTCGAAAGGGCCGCCATAAGAATCATGACGGAAATGATCCTGTTGCGTATCCGTGAATTCTGGATCAGAAAAAAAGAGGCGGCCGAGGCGCCGGCTGCCGCAAAATAGAGCCCGCCCCGGGAAAAGGTCAGGACGCATTGGATAAGCAGAAAAATCCCGATAAAGGTTATAAATAGACGAGAAAATTTCCTTATGTTGGGATCCAGAAGGAGGAAATACGAAAACAAGGCGCCGAGGCTTAATGCCCCTGAAATCTGATTAGGCCCGAATCCGCCGCTTGTCAAAAAATTTGATTCTGTCGTAAATTCGATTTTCTCCGCGGTGTAGATGTCAAAAAAAGCGATTGCGGCAATCCCGATGGCCGGAGCTAAATAAGCGAAAAATAAATGATGCAGCTGATCCGGCCGGAACTTGATCCTGGAAAAAAATAAGACCGCCGCCATTAAAGCAAAAGGCCCTGAAAGATTAAAACTTAAAATTTTTCTTAGGATATGCAGAGGGATATTCACGCTGGCCCCCAAAAAAGATGAAGGAATGAGCAAAAGAAAAAAGAGAATCGGAAAGGGAACCCTTTTAAATCCCCGGCTGAAGAGGCTGCATAGAAAAACCAAAGACATTGCATATTTTCCATACTCCCAAAAAACATCCGCCTTCGTCATACGCCAAAGGATCTCGGATCCGGCAATGTAAGCGCCGAGATAGGCGGTACGTTCCATATTGCGTCCTCCTCCCGCCCAGAAAAGGCCAATGAATACGGCGCCTATCGCATGAACCGTGGAAACCATAGAAAACCGGTGCATGGCCAGTGCGAGCAAAATATGAAAAACGACTAAGAAAAAATAGCGAATCATTTTTTTTCTGAAACGGAAAGACCCAGCGCCGCTTCGTAAACCTCGCAGATTTTTTGTATCCCTGACTCAGGACTATAATTTTCCCTCACTCGGTTGCGCAATCGGTCCCCGAAAATCCGCCGCTGCTCCGGATCGCCAAGCAGAGAAATCAAGGCTGCGGCCAGTTTTTCCGGCTCCCGTGGCGGGACGAGGATTCCGGCCCGGCCCTCCTCCAAAATCTCCGCGCAAGAGCCGACATTTGTTGCGACCACCGGCAAACCCGCGGCGCCGTACTCCAACAAGGCGAGCGGAAATGCTTCCGAAGCCGAGCTTAAGACCCCAATATCACAGGCCTGGAGGATTCCCCAAATATCCGCGCGTTCGCCCAGCAGCGACACGTCTCCGGATAACCCCATCTGATCTATTTCTTTTTTGATGAGATTCAAATAAGAAGGGTCGAAGGCCTCTCCCACCAAAAGCAGATGAACGCCGGAAATTTGCTGCACAACCTTTGCCGCGGCTTGCAATAGGCTTCTATGATCCTTTTCCGGCCGCAGATTGGCGAGGCACACAATCCGGCTGCCTGGTTTTCCGGGCAGATTAGAAACCGGTTTCAAATCCTTTGGCTTTGAAACAAAATTGGGGATGAACCGCGCGCGGCCGCCTTTCATTCCGAGTTTATTCCGGCACCATTCCAGGAGAGAAGGATCGACAACAATAATCCGGCTCACGCCGCCTGTCAGAAAACGATAAATCCCCGCCGGCCTGCTTTTAATGGCCTGCCTTCCAAAATGGACCTGCCAAATGATCTTGGAGGAGGGAGAAAACAATCCCGCCCATCGAGCCAAAAATAAAGAGGTTGAATGCGCGTGAAGAATTTCGATATTGTGCGCGCGGATATAATTCACTAAACACTTCACAGCGCTTAAATCGAAGGTGGATTTGCGATTTAAACAAAGATATTTCACATCAGGAGATATTTCAGATCTGAGCGGCCCTTCTCTGCGCGTCGCGCACAAGTGAACCTGATAACGCGACCGCGGCAAATGATTAGCGACATTCACCGCCATTCGTTCCGCGCCTCCCGCGTCAAGGGAATCAATGAGGTGCATTATCCCGGCCGGTTTCATGACGGCGCCGGCTTCTCGGTAAAGTTCGTTTTTTTTGAAATCACTCCGCGGAATTTTCCAATAGCGGCTCAACGATTCTGCGATCGCTTCTTTGAAATCCTCTAGGGTGTAGGCCTGGGCCCAGGCGGCCGCCTTCGCGCGCATCGTTTCATATGGATCCGGATTTTTTGCAATATGCCGGAGCGCATTAACGAGCGCCGTGATATCTCTTGGCGCAACAAGAAGACCGCGGCCGCCGCCAAGCATCTGAGCTGTGAATCCCCGGTCCGATCCGATGCAAATAAGCCCAAAGGCCATTGCCTCGGCCACCGCTTTCGGCCAGCCTTCGGTCTCTGAAGCAAGCGCCAGCACGTCCGCATTTTCATAAAAGCGAAGCGCCCTTTCAAAAGACATTCCTCCCTCAAAGATTACGGTCTCATTCAAACCCAGAGATGCCGCTAAATTTTCCAGCGTTCTTCTTTCATGTCCCTCCCCCACAATGGAACAGTGAAGGAGAATCCCCTCTTTTTTTAAATGGGCCAAGGCTGTAAGAAGAATGTCCGCATTCTTTGCGGCGGAAAGGCGCCCTACAAATAAAATACGCGGGGGATTGCCTATTTTTTTCCCCCAACTGTTTTTAGCGCGCGTCATTTGATCCCGGCTGAGCATCGAAGTAAAAAAAGGAATAATATGCGCGGGCTGGCCCGGCCAATTTCCATAAACCAGAACCGGGCTCCCCCACCACCGTGATCGAAGAAGGAAACGCTGCAGACGGACTGTAAAGGGCTCTTGAGGATAACCGTTCCACTGTCCGGCATATTTGGCAATCCGGTAACGCGAAAAAAAAGGAGCTAAAAAAATTCCCAGCAAGCCGAGATTTCCAGGACACCGCACCTGAATCGCGTCAGCCTTTTGCATGACCCGGCTTAAATCAAAGATCAGCCGCGGCAAAATAAAAATTTGTTTTATTTTATCCCGAAGTTTTAATCCGCCGGTTCCCTTCTGGGGATGAATAAAAATATTCGATTTAACAAAGGCCCCACAGTCCTCGGGAGGCTGCTGATGATCCCGGCAAGGCGCGGCAATCCAAACGGCTGGAAAAAGATCCGCCCACAAATCGATTTCTCGCGCGTACGGGGCATAGGCAAACAACCGGCCTTCAAAGCGATAATGAACGGCGCTTGAAATAATCACTAGTTTTTCAATATCAGCCACGAGAGTGTTCTTCGAGGCAGCGCTGATAAAATATCTCATTACGTTCGGCCAGCGCGTCAATCGAAAAGAGATTGAGCGCGCGCAAACGCGCTTGCTCTCCCAGCCGCCGCCTTAATCCAGGATCTGTTAATAAAGAAATGACTTTCCCAGCGATGGATCTCGGATCAAAAGGATTGCAAAGCAAACCGGATATCTCATCTTGGAGCACTTCGGGACCCGGCCCGGTGTTGCTTGTGACTACAGCCTTCCCTGCGGCCATGCCTTCTAAGCACGCAATCCCAAATGCTTCAATATGGGAAGGATAGACACAAACCGCGGCCTTTGAAATAATATCCGGAAGCATTGAATGTTCGATCGGCCCTTCAAAAAAAATTTGACTTCTCAGACTCTCAGGAATCGATCCTTGCAAGTATCGGATGTACGATTCTCCTGTTCGAGGATCTTTCCAATCCCTTCCGACCACACGGAGCCTTGCCTGGGGAACTTTGCTGATAATCTGCGGCATCGCCTGGATTAACTGCCGGATTCCCTTTTTTTCGCAGACGGTCCCGACAAAAAGAATAAGCCCGTCGTCTTCTTTTTCTCTTGATCGCGGAGAAAAAAACTGCGTGTCAACAGGATTGTAAAGTATTTCAACGGGCAGGCGCTCTAAAGGGAGCAAGGATTGCGTTTTTTGAGCGATGAAACGGCTTACGGCGCAAAAAAAATCAGCGCGGCGAAATGATCTTTTTTCTTTCCAGCTCTTCCAAAAATCAGGCCTCTTGCCCAGTGTGACGGAAAAAAAATGGTGGCCGCCGTTCATACGGATAATCTTTAAAACAGGAAATCTTTTGGGCAGAAACGCCAGGCTTAATTCAGGACCGTCGATAATGTCGATTGGCGACTGCCGATGAATTTGAGAAAGGGCCTTTCTCAATCGATCGCCGTTAATCCAAAAACCCGTCCTGGGCAAGAAAGCGTGAGGCAAACGGATCACCTGAACTCCTTGATCTTTTTCCTCGATAACACGCCTTATGGGATAAATCCCCACGGCTGTAATTCTGTGCCCTCTAGCGGCCAGCGCGCGCCCAAGCGTTTGGGTAAAACTTCCCACGCCGCCGTGGATCCCCGGAGGATATTCATTGCATAAAAAGCAGATATGGAGCGGTTTCAAAGACTGATTTTGTTCAAAACATCAAGCATTCGCTCCGCCGAGCGGCCAAGAGGCATGTCCACTTCAAGCTCTACAAGGCGCCGGCGATTCTCACGATCCAAAGCCGGATTTTCAAGATAATCATTAATATGCTGAGCCAATTCTTCCGGAGAACGGGCAAAACGAGCGGCCTTGAGCTCTACCACGGGCTGATAGTGTTCAAATTGATAAAAAAAATCCCAAAGCGGAACGCCAAAAGGAGGCGGATCTGAAATATCAAACGCAATATTCACAACCGGTTTGTCATGAATCGCAAAATCCAGGGTCATTGTGGAAGCGAGATTGATATTGAGATCGGCGTATTGAGTTAAATTGGCCAGAAACTGAACGTCTTCGGGAAGAGGAATGACGCGCGACCAATCCTCGGATTCAGGATGCGCCCAACGGGGCTTTACATAAATTAATTCAGGATATTCACGGCGCAGGCCGTCATATCGATTCCCCTCGTCTACCGGGGCTGGGCGCACTAAAATTTGCGGCCGGCTTTTAATTTTTCCGGCACGGATCAATTCCATCAAAATCCTGGCGTGGGCTGGATCTTCAGGAGCGGTCCCGGTGTCCCCGCCTGAGTAACAAATAAGCGGTCTTGAAGGATCCGCTTGAATACGGCGGAAAAATTCTTCGCGCGTCCAAAGCAGTTTTTGATCGGCATAAAAATCAAACTGAGGCGTTCCGACAATATGGACACGAGATTGGGGAACGTCAGGATAATAACGGATCAGTTCCTGACGCATAGAACCGCTCCACACCAAATAGTGATCGAAAGGCGCTGCAATCCGGCCTTTGCTCGTCAGGTTGTCCCAGCTAAAGATAAATACGGCGGTCGGAATTCCCAAGGACTTTGCCGCTAACACGGCGGGAAGAACGATGGGAGGCCTTTGATGAGAACAAAAGAGCACGGAAGGCCGGATCTTTTTGAAAAGTCTCTGATAATGCTTCACCTCCGGCAGGCGTTTGACTTCGAGACAGTGAAAAAAATCAAGCGCCCGGATGCCGGGCGGCGAGGCGGCCATTTGTCCTATCGTCTTCGCCAGACGATGAGCTGCTTTTGTCCTCCAGGATCCCTTAACCGGCCGGTTGCGGCCGCGGCGCATCGACCGCGTATCCGCCCAAAACATCTGGGCATAATTTAAGGCGTAACGCAGGATAAAGGAAAGGAAGCTCTCTTTATAATCAAGAAGCGGCTCCCACTGCGTTCCGTCAGAAAATCCCGCGCGATAGGTGGGCAGCAGATGAGGCGGAATAATATGCGCAATATAAACTTCGCCTTTATCTCTGAGCTGCCGAGGGAAATTTCCGATGAGGAAATTCCTCACGCCGACGCCGTCGGGGATAAGTAAAATGAAACTCAAGGCGAATTATTCATCATGCTGAGTTGCCTCTTGTAAAATTCCTCGAGTTTGAGGCATGATCACCTCGTAAGAATATAATTTTTTCGCCCTCTCTCTTGGGGCATTGCCCATCCTTTTCCGAAGAGAATGATCCTTCAATAAAAGAACTATTGGTTCGACAAACCCATCTTCTATATTAGGGTCTGAAACAAAAAAGGCTTCTCTGTCGGAATAGCGCTCGCGGGCAGCCATATGATCCGAGACGACGCAGGGCACGTGTTGGCTCAAAATCAGACGACATGGGGCCAGTCAATCACGCGGCGGAGAAGAGATCCTAATTTATACTGATCATAAACCACAATAATTTTAGGCTTTAGTTTCCTTATTTCCTTTAAGATTCCCAAAAGATAAATGAGCTTGCGACGGTCACCGTTCCAAAAACTTATGACAATCTGGTGAAGCCCTTTAATTTTTTTATCTTCTCTCCGACAAAGGGTTGTAGAAACCGGGGACAAATGGAGGCAAGAAGGAAAGGTGGAGAATTTCGACAGGTAACGTATCGGAAAAAATTTTGTTCTATTTTTACTTTTCACAAGGCCTCTGAACTACTGAAGTTTCAGAACCGAATGGATACGCTTTCTCAGAGGGAAAACGTGTGTCCATTAATTCCCGAAACATCGGTAACTAGTCCTGGTAATGATTTTGATGATTGGCTTAATGCGATATTTGCAGGCGGCCCAAGACCGATAATACAAAGACTTAAAACCAAGGTAAAACCGGTCGTCTAGCATAGGCTCAAACTTATAAACCCAATATCCGCCACTTTTAAAAAATCTAAAAGCAACAGCATTAAAACATACGTAATCTCGCCCACGGCTCACAGATTCCAATAGTTCCCTTTGTGGCCGGCGGTCTCCCTCGATGAAAAGAGTAGCGCGAAGCGGAATTTTTTCAAAAAATTTTCCATCTTTTTTCCCTCCGTCAAGGATAATAAACTCAAAATCTTTTACAAGCTCACTCGATTCTTCCAAATGATCAACAATCGTAAAGCGACTTTCCCACGGCTCTAAATTTTTCTTCAATTCTTCTAGACAGAATCGATCACTCTCTACGGCAAAATACTTCCAGGCAAATGGACCTTTTGTATCCTTTCTGCATTCATCTAACATATGCATTGCGGCAAAGCTAAGCGTGCCTATCCCAGCTCCAATTTCCAACACGCTTTTAGGCCGATACCGATCTAGCAGGACCATTAATCCCTGAATCGCATACGCGCTGGCAATGTACTCGCTTCCTGGACGATTGGAAAAAAACTTATAAATTCTTCGAGCTTTTTCCCGAAGATTTGGTAATCGAGAGAGTCCCAATCTCTCCAATGCAGATAGTGACATCAATAAAAGATTCTTATTTCTTGAAATGAAAGCTGCTCGATTATTTTTTCAAATCCAGGAATTGTTTTTGTCTCGGAATATTCCAAATTTCTGGATCGCAAAGGCACTCGATAAAACGGCAGGCGCTGTCACCTTTTCCAAAATAAACAGATGGAGCCACGCCTTTCGGAAGATGCTTGAGGGCGCTTAAGATCTCTTCCGTACTATCAGGAACATTCAGGATGGAAGGATAATGGAACCTATTTTTTTGGCGTGTTCCAATGTTCACCGTAGGAATTCCGTAAATAGGCGCCTCGCGGATACCGCAGCTGGAATTCCCCACAATGGCCACGGAATTTTTAAGCAAGGTCAAAAAATATTCAAAGCGCATGGAAGGAAGAATGCGAAACCGCGGATGATCTGTGAAGCTTTTGTACATTTCAAAAATGATCTCCGACCCTTGGTCATTATTGGGATAAATCACCACAAAATTAAGGGCGCAAGCACGCAAGGCCTGAGCTACGGATTCGACATTGTCTTTAAGATGGCTCAACTCTGTGGTCACCGGGTGATAAATAAAAATGGCGAATTCCGAAAATGGAATTTCATATTTTTTCTTGACCTCAACCAAATTAGGAAGATCCGCTGAAAGCATAATATCCACATCAGGAGAACCGATCACAAAAATAGAATCCTCCCTTTCCCCCATTTGGACTAATCTCCGCCGCGCCTCTTCATGAGCCACAAAATGTAGATGCGATAATTTACTCACCGAGTGGCGGATCAATTCGTCGACTGTTCCCGAAAGCTCACCGCCTTCGATATGTGCTACCGGGATATTATTCAGGGCTCCCACGACGGCGCCGGCCAAGGTTTCGATGCGGTCTCCGTGGACTACGATAAGATCAGGCAAGAATTCACGAACATAGAGCGCTAATCCCTGAATGGTATGGGCCAATGCCAAATCCATGTCGTGGTTGTTAGAGCCTGTCTGATTAAAGTGAGTAAAAATATTTTCAAACCCGCTTTTTTGAATTTCGAGGACCGTATAACCATAACGAGACAGCAAATGCATACCGGTGGCAAAAATATAAGGTTCAAACTGGGACTTTTGGGTTTCTCGAATTAAAGGCTTGATCTTTCCAAAATCTGCACGAGTGCCTGTAATAAAAAGAATTTTTTTCGGCGTGCCCATTACTGAAAATCGCCCCATTTTAGCGCGCTATCCCTCCGTATATTCTTGATAGCTATTTGATCCAATACTTTTTCGAAATCGGCTGCTTTGATTTCACCGGTGCCAGGACGTTTGACCCATATATTTTCTTTCGTTAAGCGTTCTCCTTTCCGGATGTCTCTTAGAGAAACAACGCTGGCATAAGCAAAATGAATGGTGGATCTTTCTTCTTTCAAAATTTTCTTTGAACCGCCCAAAGCAGCGTGGATGGCTCGAGTCCCAAGGATCAGATCTTTGAGTTCGGAGGTATCCATGGAGATTGGAACGTCGGGTCCGGGCCAATGTTTATCCGAGGTGAAATGTTTTTCAAGGATCGAAGCGCCGTAAGCGACGGCCGCAAAGCATGTATAGTTACCCAAAGAGTGGTCACTCAGGCCCAAAACCGCATCGGGAAAATGGCGCGCCATCTCCTTTAACGCTCCTAGCCGGACATTTTTATAAGGCGTGGGATAAATCGAGGTGCAATGCATCAAAGCAAACGAAACTCTGGCTAAACGCAATATTTTTACAGCCGGATAAATGGATTTCAAATCATTCATTCCCGTACTTAAAATCACTGGCTTTTGATAAGACGCAATGTGCTTTACCAGCGGATAATTGTTGCATTCACCTGACCCAATTTTATAAGCCTTTACTTTCATTTTTCCTAATCTTTCGGCGGCGGCCCGGGAAAAGGGGGTGCACAGATAAAACATTTCTCGGGATTCCACATATTTTTTCAGCGCAAACTCCTGCTTCTCAGAAAAGGCGCAGCGCTTCATAATCTTCCAGATGCTTTCTTTGGCATTCCCCGGGATAACGTTGTTGGGAATCATTTCATTTTCGATAATGTGAGACTGAAATTTAACGCACTCACATCCTGCGGCATAGGCATCGTCGATCATTTGAATGGCCCTATCAAAATTTCCATTGTGGTTGATGCCGATTTCTGCCACGACCAGAGGAGAGTAGTTCTGACCTATAAGGCGCCCAGCAATTCGAAATTTTGGTTTTTCTTTTTTCATTTGCGGCACTTGGCTTAAAATTGAGAACGGTATTCTTTAAAGAGGTATTCCGCAATCTTAAAATCCAGCTCCGTATCGATATCCCCTAATGCATATAAAGGTTCTGTAATCAGGGGTAGGATTCGCTTTCCGAATAGATCTTTTTTTTCTAACACAAGATCTGCCCGCGTAACATAAACAAGGCCATTTTCGTAATACTTGGGTTTCAAATCCTGAGAACGAGCACCCGTACTATAGTCCGGAATAAATTGATTATTTTGAATCACGCCCAACTTGTAACGGCTTTCCGTAACGGAGATCACAGAATCCGGCCTTTTCTTGATAAAGACTTCTATAGCCTTTTCCACAAGTGAAACAGGCCGCAAGAGACAATTGGGTTGCAAAATAACGAGTAGTTCGGGATGAAAATTCGTCTGAATGAGATGTTGAAGGGCGTGGTGAGCGACATCTGCGGTTTTAGCGCAGTCATCCGCTAAAAAGGATGGCCTATGAATCACTTCGGCGCCGAAGGAAAGAGCGGTTTTGGAAATCTCCGGATCTTCAGTAGAAACGATACAGCGTTTTATAGTTGGAATTTTTCTTGCAAGGGCAATCGTGTAATAAATGAGCGGGTGTCCGCAGAAATTCTTGAGATTTTTGCGAGGCAGTCTTTTGGATCCTCCACGTGCTGGGATAAGGGCTACTATTGATTTCTCTTTCAAACCATCTCCGGAACTCTGCGCTGCGCTCTTTGCCTATCACTATACTGCATTTGTGAAAATTCTGGCTTCATTTCTTTGGGCTCATGAGTTTTTGGTAACGTTGAAGGGCGATGGACGTACCGCCATCAAAAACAACGCGGCCTTTGTCAAAAACGAGCGATCGCGTGGTGAGTGAGCCTATGGCTTCCAGATTATGGCTGATGAACAAAACAGTCCGGCCTTGTGATGCCACATCGTTCATCTTTTCAACGCATTTTTTTTGAAAGGCCATATCCCCAACCGCCAGCACCTCGTCGATCAATAGAATATGCGACTCCAAATGGGCGGCCACGGCAAAGGCTAATTTCAAATACATGCCGCTTGAGTAATACTTGACCGAAGTGTCGATAAATTTTTTAATTTCTGAAAAGGCCACAATTTCTTCGAATTTCCCTTCGATCTCGCGCTGGCGCATCCCAAGAATTGCTCCGTTTAGATAAATATTTTCCCGGCCGGTTAAATCCGGATGAAAACCGGTTCCTACTTCAAGAAGCGAAGCGGCGCGGCCTCTTAAGACAGCCCTGCCCGCGGTCGGTTCCGTAATTTTTGAGAGGATTTTAAAAAGAGTGGATTTCCCGGCGCCGTTCCCGCCGATTACGCCGAGCACTTCGCCTTGAACGACTGAAAATGAAATGTCTTTCAAGGCCCAAAAGGTGTCCGGCTCCGGCCCGGCTTGCGGGTCATCAGGCGCAAGGCCGGGCTGCTTCGCCCCTATTTTCCCCAAGACTTCTTTGCCGAGCCTTTGGCGGCGCCACCTTTCAAAGGCGTCAAGGATGGAAGTCCGGCCGATGGTCCCCAAATGGTAAAGTTTCGACAAGCCCTCGACCTCGATAGCGGGCATTGCCATTAAAGGGTGTCCACAAAAGTTCGCTGGACTTTATTAAAAATAAGCAGGCCGGTTAAAAGAAAGAAAAGCGCCGTAAAGGCTGAAATCGAAAGGTAAGCGGATTCGATCATACCGGTTCCGAAAAAAGCATAGCGGTGGCATTCAACCACTCCGGCCATGGGATTGAAGGCGATCAAAAACCGCCACCTTTCGGGAATCACAGAGGCCGGATAAATCACCGGCGTAAGATACATCCAAAGCTGCACCGCAAAAGTTACAAGATGCTGAAAATCACGATATTTGACGGTGAGCGCTGCAACCCAAAGGCCGACTCCCAAACTTGTGGCCGCCGTTTGTAAAAGAAGAAGCGGCAGAAAAAACAGGGCCGCGGTCGGATGGATTTGCGCGCCCTGCGGCGTAAAAAATTTGAAATAAAAATAAAATCCCAAAAAGGTGAAAAGCTGAAGCAGAAAGGCCATGAGATTGGAGAGAATAATCGATAAAGGGATGATCAATCTCGGGAAATAGACCTTGCGGAAAAGATTGGCGTTTCCTGTCAAAGACAATGAAATGGCGCTCAGGCACTGGGAAAAATAACTCCACGGGACAAGGGCGCAAAAATAAAAAAGGTACGGCGGGATGCCTTCGGTTGAAATCTTGACGCCTTTGCCGAAAATAACGGTGAAGATCACCGTGGTAAGCAGGGGCTGCAAGATGAACCAGGCCGGCCCTAAAAGGGTCTGCTTGTACCGGGCCAAAAAATCGCGCCGGACCAGCAAAACCAAAAGATCACGGTACTCCAACAGCCCCTTCCAGTCAAAATAAAGCCAGCTGCTGTTGGGCTGAATAACGATTTCGTATTCTTTTTTTGGATGCGATTTCAATTTAAATGGGTCTTAAAAATTTCGGCTCTTTCCACAGCTTCGCCCTTTCAGTCCCATCCGTCAGAATTTGGGGCGGATTCACGACTTCAAAGGCAAGTTAAATTTGAAATTTTAGAGGCCTTCCACACACGCCTGATCGATTTCCACCGAAACGGACTGCATCAGCAAATCCAGAGAAATCACCAGCCGGCAATGCTTGTCTTTTCTTATGATAAAACCCTCCGCGCCCTTAAGGGGCCCGGAACGGATATAAACGCGCCGGCCTTCCCGCAAATACGGAAAAGGATCCATCTGGATTTCTTCCTGAAGAAAACGGCGGATCGTCCAAATATCTTTCTCCCGGACCTCAAAAGGCTCGGCGCGCCGGATTCCGACAAACCCCACAACTCCCGCGGTATTTAAAACGGTCAACCGGTCGCGAAGCGCGACGTGAGTAAAAAGGTAGCCTTTGAAAAGAGGGTCTTCGATGATTTTCTTTCGGTCCGACCAGTGGCGAGTAACCCGGCGCAGGGGCAGGAAGGTTTCTACCCCTTTTTTTCTTAATTCTTGATCGACAACTTTTTCATGCCGGCTTTTGGTGTAAAGCGCAAACCATTTCGCCGTTTTGAATTTTTGTTCCTCGATTACGGACAAGGAGGAAATCTGTTTTTCTAACACGGTAGCCTGAACCATTGTCAATTCCTCTCATGAGATAAAGTGCCCGCCTCTTCTGATCCAAGGATCCAGCAGATTCAGCATTGAGAAGAAGTTGCTTGCGTTTACTTCTTATTCATCCGTTCCATCAACCATGCGTCCAGAATATCCTTCTTAAACCGCCATTGCCCGCCGATTTTTGTAGCCGGAATTTCTTGCTTTTTGAGAAGGCGGTAAATCGTCACAAGATGGAAACCTAAATATTTAGCTGCTTCCTTAGGCGTCATGATTTGTGTACGTTCCGGCCTCTTAGGTTGTTCCGATTTATATTGTTCCATAGCTTCTTTCCTGTTTGTTTTTGTTATAGAGTTGATCTGTTTAGTTATATTCTACGTTTAAATGTACATTTGTTTTTATAAAAAATCAAGTATTGATATAAATTTTTATATTTAGATATTCATATAACCCCTTTATCTATAATTAGTTAAGCGCCTATCTTTAGTTTTCCCTCTAGAAAAATATTGAATCAATCCGGCAAATGTAATATTCTTAAGGCGTTTTCAGCATTTACTTTTCGATATTCTGGCATTGAATTTTAAATTTTTCTAAAAATAAACAAAAGGAGTTGGGTGATGAAAAAAGGTATAGGGTTGATTGCGTTCGCTTTTGCGCTTTTTATGGCGCAAAACGTTTTTGCACAACAGGATTCCGTTTGGGATATGGCGGGTTCGGATCAATACGGCAAAAAAGTAGGCGGAATGTTAGGGCGCGGTTTAGTCAATGTGGCCACCTGCTTTGTGGACGTGATTGTTCAGACTGTCAATGGCACGCAAGACGGCCCTCCTTTTGTAGGTACTCTCACGGGTTTAGGAAGCGGAATCGCTTGTACGGCATTACGCGTCACTTCCGGAGCGTTGGATGTGATCACATTTTGGGTGCCCGGTTTTAATGAGATTCCCGTTTCAAAGTCGTATTCCAATTGTTTAGAATGGGAAGAGGAAAAAGCGCCCGCAAGTTTTTCAGAACCGGAAATGGCGGCGCCCGCAGCCGCGCCGGTGATTGCGCCCGTAACAGAGCCCCAGTCTTCTAAAAGAAAACACAATCCTCTGGATTACGTAAAAAAGTAACCCCGGCAAATCCAAAATAAAAAAGGTGGAAATTTCTTTTAAGATTTCCGCCTTTTTTATAGCTCCAAGTCTCTTAAATCGAAAATCGGCGAATAATTATAAGAAGCCAGCATTTCCCCGGCTCCTTCCCCACGATCCACCAGGCAGATCACTTTAACCACTTTGGCCTTCAATTTTTCGACTTCCAGGACTGCCTTCAAAACAGATCCGCCCGTAGTGATCACGTCCTCAACCATGACGACCCTGTCTCCCTCTTGAAGCGGAGGCCCTTCGATCATTTTCTGAAGCCCGTGCTGCTTGGCTTCTTTACGGACAATAAAGGCCTTTAACGCCTGGTCCCGATGACAGCTTAAAAGGGCGGCCGATACGGCAATCGGGTCGGCCCCCAGAGTCGGCCCGCCGATCGCGTCGACCTTCATCCCCGTTAACATGGAAAGGATCACCTTTCCTGTCAGTAAAATGCCGTGAGGGTCCAGCGTGACTTGTTTGCCGTCAATATAAAAGTTTGATTTCTTTCCGGATGCCAGCGTCCGCTCGCCGCGAATCACCGCTTTTTTTTTGATCATCTCAAGCAACTCTTCCTTTAATTTTAAATCCATAAAGCGCTCCCTTTTTAAAATTGAAATTTCCGGAGCTTAAATTCCCGGCTGCGATTTCTCTAAGATTCGCCGCGAAAGGCCTCGCAGCATTTGCGCTTCTCTTTCCAGCAGCCCGCTCCTTTTAATCAGATCGCGGAGGGTGAAAATGATTCGATTTAATTTATCCGCCCCGCCGCTTTGATAGCCTAATGCCCTCAACGCTGCTTTAAATCTTTCCAGCACGTCCTCAACCTGGTCTTTGGAAAGATAGACGAGCGCCGGAGCGCCGGTTACCGAAGTTTCGGAATCGAACGGATACGCTTTCCCCGAGGAAAAACGCGCGCCCGTTAATTCTCGAAACTTCAGTAATTGTGTCGCAGAAGACGCGGTTTGAAAAGAGAAAAGTGAAAAGAGGACGGTCATGACCGACTGCGCCACGTTCAGTGAAGGATAAACGCAGTGGGTGGGTATCGTGGTAACCCAGTCGCACAGCCTTAAGGTCTGATTATTCAATCCCTTGGATTCTTTTCCAAAGACGACGGCGGGACGATCCGGCGAATCCATTTTTTGAATCCGTTGGATCATTTCGAAAAAAGGAAGGAAGACTCCCCTCTTGGGCCCTTGGCGGCGTGTCGTCCCCACTACGAAAGTCCGGTCCGCGACGGCGGCCTCAAAGGTTTGAAAGACGGCCGCCTTTTCAAGAAGGTCGCAGGCCGACATCGCCATTTTCTTTGCCGGAGAACGCCAGGCCTTGGGCGGTCGCACGAGGCGCAGGTCTTCAAAGCCCATATTTTTCATGGCCCGCGCCGCCGCCCCGATATTATCCGGATTTTCCGGCTCCGCTAAAATGACGGCGACTCCAGAGAGAAAAGGGTGAGAAGACATATTTCAGATGCTCTCGCAATCTAAATTTGTTAAACTTTCTGCAAAAGTATGGATAAGATTCCGGCCTTTATCAAAGCCAAAGAGCGGCCTTTGAACATTGCCCACCGCGGCGCATCCGCGTATCTGCCCGAGAATACGATCGAGGCTTTCGCTTTGGCCTTTGATAAATTTAAAGCCGATATGATCGAGTTTGACATCCACAGCGCCAAGGACGGCATTCCCGTGGTGATCCACGATGCCCGCCTTGAGCGCACCACCGGCGGCCGCGGATACGTTTCGGATTATTCCCTCGCCGAGCTCAAGAAATTGGACGCGGGCTTTTGTTTTTCGCCGTCAAACGATTTTCGTTTTCCATTCCGAAATAAAGGCCTTTGCATCCCGGCCTTCGAAGAAGTTTTATCCGGTTTCCCTGATTTTTTTTTGGCCGTGGAGATTAAGGAAAAACACCCTTTCCTTTTGCATCAAGTCGCAGCGCTGATTCAAAAATACCGCGCCCAAGAGCGGTGCATTGTCGGCTCCAAGCACGACACGATCTCCCGGGAAATGCGCGCTCGTTATTCTCCCATGCTGCGATTTCTTTCTCAGAAAGAAGTGATCCGGGCCTATTTTGATTTTAAAACCGGAAAACGCAATCTAGAAAAAGACCCCTCGGCCGTCGCCTCAATGCCTTTTCAAAATTGCGGTATTCGCTTTGACGACAAAGCCTTTATCGATTACCTGCACGAGCGCCGAATCCCGTCTTTTTTCTGGACCGTCAACGAGCCGGAGCTGATGCAGGCCCTCTGCTTAAAAAAAGCGGACGGCATCATCACCAATGACCCTGGCCGTTTCACCGAGCTCATCGCTCGGAAGAGCGGCGCTGGTCCCAAAGACGCTTAAACCGCGCTTCGTAGATCATTCGGTAGGTCTCCATTTTATCGGGAAAAAGCTCGGCCACTTTTTGTCTGAGCGTTTCCTTGGCGATCTCGATATCCACTTCGGGGCATTCGGGATTTAAAATCATCCGGCAAATCCATTGGGCGTCCTGTTGGACTTCTTTAGCCTTCTCGATCTCTTCGCGGCTCTCAAAATAGCGGAGGAAATTTTCGGACGGTTTCAAGCATTGAGAGATCGATCTTTGGGCCGCAAGAACAAAAAACCGTCGCCCCGTTTTCAAATCTTACAACGTCGTGCGGCTTCCCGCACTTTGGACAACGGATGGCCACAGATTCCTCGAAATTCCGGGCTCGGTTTCTATGAATATTTTTGGGGGCCGAAGGGCCGATAGATTCAATCGTCGGTGATTGAGGCTATCGGGGTAAGCCCGCAATGTGCCGCTCATCGAACATCGAAGATGAGCGACGAAAAAAGCGGGCTAATCTTTTTCCCAGGGATATTCCGGCAAACCCATGGCTTCGGTCCACGGCGAAAGATCGTCGGTAAAAGGCGTGCACCAGGGGAAGAAAAGGGTGTCATTCGCGGCCGAGGCGGAGCGGAAAAATACATTCGTAAGCATTCTTGGCACCACCGTGAAGCTCCAGGCTTTGGGATAAATTTTTTTTTCAAGGACCGCGGTCCGCTTCAGCTCGAGGGGAAGGCCCGCTAGATTGAGCAGCCCGCGAAATAATACGATTTTAAACCGTTCTTGAGCTGTGGAGTTCGGGACACGGCCGTCCACCGAGGCTGAAGCGGCCGACGCAAAAAGGAAGATTAAAACAAATAACCCACAAAATTTTTTGGACATATTCTTTCTCCCTGCCTGCCGCAACCCCGCCACGAATCGCGGCGGGAAAACAGGCTTTGTCCTGCATTGGATCTCACGCTTTATTTTCGACGATCGCAAGAAAAAATCCATCGGTCCGGTCCTTGTGAGGAAACAGCCTCAAAAAACCATCGGCTGAATCGGGATAAGGCGCCTGCCGCAAAGCAGAATGCCTTGCTAAAAAACGCCTCACGACTTCCTCGTTTTCCAGGGCATCCAGCGAACACGTGACATAATACAATCTTCCTCCCGGTTTGAGGTGAGGCGCAACCTGATCAAGAATCGCGAGCTGGTCCTTTTGATAAATTTCAAGCCGGGACGGCGTCAGTTTCCATTTTGCGTCCGGGTTTCTCCGGAACGTCCCTGTGCCCGAACAGGGGGCGTCGATTAGAATTTTATCAGCCCTTCGGCGCATTTCACGAACTTTTTCGATCCCCCCCAAATCTGCAGGGTAAATATTGTTCGCCCCCGCGCGCCTCATCCGCTTGCGGAGGTCAAGCAATTTGCGGGCGCGCAGATCTGTTGCAATAATGCGGCCCTTGTTTTTCATAAGCGCGGCCAGGCAGAGGCTTTTGCCGCCTCCTCCCGCGCAAGCGTCCCAAACCACTTCGCCGGCTCCGGGAGACACCGCCTCGCAAATGAGCTGGCTTCCTTCATCTTGGATTTCAAAAAGCCCGTCGCGGAATTCCTCGGTGTCGAATACGTTCACGCGCTCTTGAAAAAGAATGCCGGAGGAGGCTAGCCGGGTCGGCCCGCATCGGAATCCTTTCTTGAGAAGGCGGCCTAAAAGTTCCCGGCGGGAAATCTTCAGGTCATTAGAGCGTATCACCAGCGGCGGCCG
>JAHFHG010000037.1 GCA_023247035.1 Candidatus Omnitrophota bacterium | reverse complement strand
CCCAGGGCGCTTCGGCATTTGGCGTGGTCTTATTGGCTTAAAGGTGAAAGAGAGAAAGCGTTGGAAATTTACGAACGGCTGGGCCGAGTTCATCCTGAAGTCCTGCAGCGTGTCCTTAAAATTTTACCTGAAATCAGAGGAGCCTATGCAAATTTTGTCAACCGAGACCAGAATCAACCCGCAGTGGACTAAAAGATTGGCTTGTATCGTGAGCAGCAGCATTCGTTTTCGCAAGGTGATTCAAAAATCTTTAGTTGTTTTGCAGTTTGCCGTTCTAAGCGCCGCCGTGAGCGCTGGGTTTGGAGATTTTGTTTTTGCCAAACCCTTTTTGCCTTCATTTCGGGATTCGGCCGCCTACCGGCAATTTTTAAAACGGCGTGAGACCGAAATGTCCAAGCTTCTTTATCTGCTGGATCGTTTTAAAGAAGTCGATTTCAAAGTCCTCTATGACGGTGCGGAATACGATTCCGCCGGGGCGCTTCGGGAGGCTAAGAAATATATAGGAAGGCATTACAACAAGAAAGACAAGGCGGCGGAGTGGATCAAACGGCATGCTTACCGGTCGGAGCCCGGCGGCCGGATTATCTATTTGAAATTCCCCGGCGAAACCCAACAGTTTGTGCTAAGAGACCTTCTGCTTGAAGAACTCGAAGCGCTGGAGCGGGCCCGGGTATGATTTCGAGAATTTCCGGCTCCGCGAGCGTGCTTGAAACAAAAAAAGGCCGGAAGGCAAAAGCGCTTCCGCGCGCCCGCGGGCCTTTATTTACCTATCGAATTCTTTCACAAGAAGTCCTTCACAGCCCCGCCGGCAAGCTTCCTTTACTTCTGGATTTGGGGTTTTCGTGTTTTATACAGCTCACCGGCGCGCAGGCTAAAAATTTAAAACCCGGGGACATTGTCCAGTCGCAATCCAAACTGCCCGCCCGCGTTTTAAAAGTTCCCAAGGCGGATCAATCCTGGCTTTACCATTACAAGGCCTATGTGGAGCGGACGGTCGACGGCGACACGTTTTGGGTAAGGATCGACCTTGGGTTTCGCTTCTGGATCCGTCAAAAGCTCCGTTTGAGCGGGCTTGACGCGCCGGAATTAAATACCCGGGAAGGGGAGGAGACAAAGCGCCGCGTCGAAGAGCAGTTGAAAAAGGCGCCTTGGGTCATGATTACAACGACTAAGCCGGATAAATATGACCGGTATCTTTCGGATATTTTTATTCCCCGTAAAGGCCGCGAAGTCCATTTGAACCAATGGCTCCTGGATCAAGGCCTTGCGGCCGCCGCGCCTGCGGATTGGGGCAAAGGCCGATAAGCGGATCAAGCCGCGAGCCCGCCAAAAAAAGGATTCATGCTTTTAGATTCTCAATGAAAACCCGCGCCGTTATTCTTTTTTTACTTTTGATTCACACGTTGTTTTGCGTAGAAATTTTCGCGCAGGAAAGACATTCCGCCGATCCCGCAAACGCCTCCGTGACCAATGAAAGCAAGATGACCGTCAACGTGAGGATTACCAAATCCGACGGAACAACTGAGGACCAACTGGTAAGGCCTGATCAGACTCTGGAACTGCCCGTCGAGGCGGCCAATGTGAAGACGAGTTTCCCGACAAAAAAGCAGCTGCGCCGGCTTTCCGAAGAAGAACGCGCGCAAGTGTCGGCGATGCTTTTTCCCGAGCTTAACGTCATCCTGACGCAGCCGGACGGAACGCTCACGCGCGTTGACGGCTCTTTTCTCGGCCCGGGGACTTCCGTTGTGCGGCTTATTTCGAAAGAAAAAATCCACGCGATTCCGGAAAATCAAAAAAGGATCGAAGGGAAAAATAATCCGCTAAGCGCCTCCGCGCCGCAGGAAAAACCCTCCTCCGCCTGGACTTATGATCGAAAGGGATATGAAGCGGCAATGGCCCGGCAGAAAACCACTGGAGAGCCGGCGGCCCTTTACTTCCACGCGGTCTGGTGCCCCTACTGCGCTAAATTCGAAAAAGACATTCTAGCCTCAGGTCAAGTCAGACAAGGATTGTCGGAAACCTTGAAAGTAAAAATCGACGTGGAAAAAGAACGGGATTTGGCTCACCGGTACGGAATCGATTCATTCCCCCAGTTTCTTATCGTCCCCTTCAAAGGCGAGTTTTCCGTTCTCGATACCTCCGTTTCTCCGGAACAATTTTTAAAGGACTGCCGCCGAGCCATCCGGCGCGCCGGATTGAAGATTCAAGAGTAGTCAGGCTTTCTTGCCTTTTTTTCAAACCTTCCGCCTCTTTGAAGCCGCTTTTTTTGTCGATTCATAAAGACCTTGCCGGGGAACTCAAAGACGAAATTTGCGCCAACCCCAGTTTTTTCAGCGATTTTGAAAGTCAATTCAAGGAAATGTTTCAAATGTAAAAATGTTTTAAGTGTGCTAAATTTCAATCGAGGGCTTTAAATGAGCATTCCCGCAAAGGAAAAACACTTCACGACGCACGAAGTGGCCGAGATGTGCCACGTCACGCGCGGCTCGGTGATCCGCTGGATCAATGAGGGGAAGCTTGCGGCGTGTGTCACGGCGGGAGGGCACCACCGGATTTTGTCCCGGGATATCGCCTCGTTTTTAAAGACCCTGAAGGCGCCTTTGCCCGAAGGATTGAGCGAGTGGGGCGAGACGGAAAAAATTCCGAAGGTTTTAATTGTGGAGGATGAGGAAAATATCTGCCGGCTGCTGCGCGCATTTTTCGATAAAAATTTCCCCCAGTGCCGCGTGGAAGAAGCAAGGGAAGGATTTGAAGCGGGAGTGAAATTGAAGAACCTCCGGCCCGATCTCCTGCTGCTTGATTTGGTGCTTCCCGGAATCGACGGCTTTCGAGTGTGTCAGATCATTCGCGGCCAGAGCGAAACGAAGCATGCTCGAATTATCGCGATGAGCGGGGTGCCTGAAGAGAACTATGAAAAAAGAATCCGAAGTCTCGGGGCGGATGATTTTCTCTTTAAGCCTTTCAGCCTTGATCAGCTTGAGCGGAAGATTCTGCGGCATCTGCCCTGGATTAAAAAAAATTCTCAGGGCGAGGAATCTATGAAATTAAAAGAGGGAGAAGGCTTATGAGTATTCTTATTGTGGATGACGAGGCGCATAATCTTGAACTGCTTGAGGCGCTGCTCCGCGACGAGGGCTACAGCGAAGTGAAGACCGCCCTCTCTGCCGCAAAAGCCATTGCGGTTGTGGAAAAGTCAAATCAGGCGTCCGCGCCCATTCAGCTCATTCTCATGGATATTACCATGCCGAAAATAAACGGGATTGAAGCCTGCCGGATGATCAAAAGCAAGGATTACGGCAAAGCCATTCCGATCATTATGGTGACGGGAGAAACGGACCTCGATTTTTTTCAAGCCGCCTTTGCCGCAGGGGCCATGGATTACGTGACGAAACCGATCCGCAAAATCGAGCTTTTGACAAGAATGAGCTCCGCATTAGCCTTGAAACGGGAGATGGATCAGCGCCGGCAGCGCGAGGAAGAATTGCGGATCCGGAACGAAAATCTCGAGAGGGCGCTCCAGGAAATCAAAGTCCTCCGCGGCTTCATTCCCATTTGCGCGGTTTGCAAAAACGTCCGCAATATTGAAGGCATGTGGCAGCAGATGGAGGCCTATTTTCAGGAGCATTCCGAGGTCAAATTTAGCCACGGGATTTGTGACCCTTGTTTTCGAAAGCGCTACCCCGAAGCGGCGAAGGATTTGGGGAAAGATTGAAAACGGAACCGGAGTCTCCTTTCGAAACTCGCAAAAGTTCGTGATGACGGCATTCTCAAGCGCCGCCTCCCTTAACCCTACAGGGAATATGAAAAAAAGCCGAAAAATCGAAAGATTTCCAGTTCCATCCGGCTCGATGAATAGGAGATTCCGATTGTGAATAAAGCCTTGCTCGAAATGATTGTTTTTGTTTGCGGCGCTGCCGTGATGATTCTGGAAATGACGGGGTCCCGAATCCTGGCGCCCTACCTTGGGACTTCGATTTTTGTCTGGACCAGTTTGATCGGGATCATTTTGGGATGCCTGAGTTTAGGGTACGGGTGGGGGGGCAAAATTGCGGACCGGCGGCCCGATCCGCGCATTTTTTCCAACATTATTTTTCTTTCCGCAGCGTGGATCGCAATGGTGGCATTCGCCGGCGACGCCGTCCTCAGCTTTCTCCAATCCCAAATCAGGGACATCCGCCTCGGGGCGGTTTTTTCGAGTATGATCCTTTTCGGCGTTCCGGGAGTTTTGCTGGGAATGGTCTCTCCCTATGCCGTGCGGTTAAAGCTGACTCGCCTGGAAACAAGCGGCGCGGAAGTGGGACGGCTCTATGCCGTTTCCACGATCGGCAGTATCGCCGGCACTTTTCTTGCGGGCTTCGTCCTGATCGCCTATTTTCCAAATCCCGTTATTCTTTGTATCCTTGCGGCGATCCTCGGCCTGTGCGCCGTTTTAGCCGACCGCGCGCTTCCTATTATAAAAATAATCTTCATTCTTTTTTCAGCGCTGGGCGCGGCGTCCGCCGGATATGCGAGCCAAATTTTTTATGGCCCGGATTTTGTGGACGTCAATACGCCTTACAATCGGGTCTGGATTTTGAAAGACACGGACTACGCGACGGGGCGGCCGATTAAGGCCATGAGAATAAACGGCTCCCACAGCTCGGCGGTTTATTTAGACAGCGAGGATCTCGTATTCCAATACGCCAAATTTTATCGGCTCGCGGAACATTTCAAACCCCATTTTAAAAGCGCGGTGCTTCTTGGCGGGGCGGCTTATTCTTATCCTAAATATTTTCTGAACACTTTTCCCCAAGCGGCCTTGGATGTCGTCGAGATCGATCCGCGGCTCACCGACCTGGCCAAACAGCATTTTGGCCTTAAGGACGACCCCCGGCTTCACATTTACCACCAGGACGGCCGCACGTTTTTGAACAGCGCCGCTCCAAAATACGATATTTTTTTCGGAGATGCGTTCAACAGTATTTATTCCATTCCTTTTCACTTGACCAGTGTCCAGGCCGCGAAGAAAATTTACGGTCTTCTTGCCGGAGACGGCGTCGTTTTGATCAATATAATTTCCGCGATCGAGGGCAGCCAAGGAAAATTCCTGCGAGCCGAGTATCACACTTTCCGCAGTGTCTTTCCTCAGGTTTATTTATTTCCGGTCCAAGCTGACAAAGGGCGGGCCGTACAAAACATTGTGTTGATCGCTTTAAAGACTTCCGCCAGACCCGCGTTTTCGAGCGAAGATCCGGAACTGAATCAGTATTTAAAACATCTTTGGCAGGGTGAGATTCCGCGCGATCAGCCTCTTTTGACGGATGATTTTGCGCCTGTCGAATGGTACACAAGCTCGATGGCCACGTCTTTTCGGGCCAATCGCCACCCGTTCTGGAGCCGATTTTTTTTCAAGGATAAAAAGTGAGCTTCAAAAAGATCGATCCTGCCCTGCGGCAAGGATGAAACCTCCGGACTTTCATAAAATTTTTTTCCCTTTGAATGTCGCCGTCACGGGGCTGGTCTTTATTTTGCTTGCCCCGACGGTGAGAATCTACCGCGGGTGGTTTCCCGAGAAGAAAGACCTTTTGTGGCTCTTTCCGTTTTCGGTGCTCATGCTTTCTTCCCTCGTCTGGTTTCTCGCAAGCCTCAGTTTGCCTCTGCTGATCAGAAAGGGAATATTTGAAGACCGCCGCCTCGCGCCCCGGCCCGCTCCCGATACGCTTCACCGCCATTTTTTTAGGCAGTTTATGCCGATCGCCGTATTTTTAATTCATGCCCTTGTGCTGCTCTTGCTCTCTGCCGCGCTCGTTGATTTCATGAAAACCAATCCGCTGGAGCGTTTGCTTGTGAATCTTCCTTGATTTGAATCCCATAAACTTTTACGATGATGCAAACGCTTGAGCTTTGCAGTGATCGTGTGAAAAGGTGATTAAAAAAATGAATCCTAGAGTATGCGCGTGGTTGAGCTTATGCTTATTCAGCCTGATTCGTTCCAGCGCCGCCGGCGAGCCTGAGTGGAAGGAATTGAACCGGCAGATCGCCGCGCTGCACGCGGAAGGCAAATATGGAGAGGCCGCGCAGGTTGCGGAAAAGTCCCTTAAAATGGCTCAAGATACTTACGGCGAAGGGCACCTGAATGTCGCCAAATCGTTGAACAACCTCGCGAATCTTTATCTCCTCCAAGGCAAGGATCGCAGTGAGCAAGCGGCGGAACTCTACAGAAAAACAATCGCTATTGAAGAAAAACAGCTGGGTAAGGACCACCCGGATGTGGCGGATACTCTTTTTAATCTCGCTTTGCTTTACACGCTTACGGAACAATACGGCCAGGCCCTTCCGCTTTTGGAGCGCTCTTTGACGATTAAGGAGACGAAGTTAGGGAGGGATCATCCTGATGCTTTGAGGGTCAGGAAGGTTTGGGAGGAGCTAAAAGCCCGGGGGAGAGTTTAACAAACCCAATTCGTCAGGCCATGTCCGGAATAAATCGCAGATTCGTTTACGGACTGCGGCAAGGAACGGGGCTCATTACTTATGATCAGCTTACTTCTTTTAGTTCTCACGATTGTCTTATCCGCCCTTGTGGTCCGGATTGGAGCGATTGCCCTTGAGCTTACGGGCCTCCCCGAAGATCAAGCTTCTTTTCAGTCTCTTTCCGCTTTTTCCGGGACGGGCTACACCACGAAAGAAGCGGAGTTTGTTTTAAGCCACCCGCAGCGCCGCAAAATTATCTGCGCCCTCATTATTCTGGGAAGCGCGGGAGTCATCTCGACAATCGCAACGCTCGGCAGCACGCTCCTTTCAAGCCGGAATATTGCAAGGTCCATCACGCGGACTCCGGTTCATTCTTGGATGCCGGTCAATCTTCCGCAGTTTTATCTCCTCGCCGCGATCCTCGGATTTTTTTTCATCTACCGCCTTACGCATAAGCCGGCTGTGGCCAGGCTGCTTAAGGAGATTATTTCAGCGGCGCTTCTTAATGGAAAATGGGTGAAGCCGGTGAGTTTTTCAGAAGCGCTGGTCAACGGCAATGGATTCGGGGTATTTCAGATTGAAATCACAAGGACGAATCCTTTGGCTGGAAAGACAATAGCGGAAACGAATGTAGAAGAATATGACATCCGCATTCTCTACGTCAACCGGATGAGTGAATCCATCAATTTTCCTCCGCCCAAGTTCAAGATTCTGGAAGGGGACATGATCGCCGTTTTTGGCCCTGTCACGGCGATTAACGATTATTGCTGCGATATTCAGGCCGTCTCCAAGGGAAAAAAGGATCGGGATGCGTTACTGCCGCTTCTTGAGCCTGCGCCGGCCTTTGCTTTGAAGGATCAAAACGGACGGGAGGTCAGGCTTGAAGACTTCAAAGGCAGGAAAAATTTGATCCTGGTCTTTTATCCCAAGGATAAATCCTTTTTTTGTACGGCTCAATTGAGGGATTTAAGCCAGGCTCTGGATGACATCCGCAGTCTGGATACGGAAGTGGTGGCGATTAATCAGGAAAGCCAAGTGAGCCACGCAAGCTTTTGCGACGCTTCCGGGCTGAAATTTTCGCTTTTAAGCGATTCTGCAAAAGAAACCTGTAAAACCTACAAGACTTTAATGCTGGGCGGGCTGCTGGTCGACCGGACGGTTTACATAATCGATAAACAGGGCCGCATTCGTTACGCCGCGCGGGGCAAACCTTCGATCACGGAAATGCTGGGAATTTTACGAACCGTCACGCAAGGGCGTTAGGTTTTTGTTTGCCGGAAAAAATTTCCGTAAAAGCGATCCGGATTCATTCGTAAAGCAAAAAAAAATTTAATTTTTGGTGATAACCCCGCAGCCGATGCGGTCGCCCGCGTTGCCGGCGGGCTGGCCGAAATCATCTTCTTTGGCGTGAAGGATCACGGCCTTTTCGGCGACATTGTATTTGCCTTGGCTGAGCGAGAGGCCCGAAAGGAACGTCTCCAACTGCCCGTCGCCGTCCGCATTGATTTCTATATTTCCGAGATCGCCGGCGTGGGCTCCGGAAAAGCCGTCCCTCGCCAGAAGGCCGTGCGGAACATTTTCAGGATTGAAGTGGCCGCCGGCAGCTTTACCGCCGTCCGCGCAGGAGCCGGATTCGTGAATGTGAAAGCCGTGCTTGCCGGGCGGCGCCTTGGAAACAATAGCCTTGATCTTGAGTCCTTCGGACGTTTCTTCCAGTTCCACCTTCCCGGATATTTTCGAACCTTCCGTTGTTCCTCGAAGGTCGGCCGCAGCAGTCGCCGCTAGGCTCAACGGGCCTCCTGTTAAAAGCAAACAAAGTAAGGGGATAAAAAATTTCATCGCAGACCTCCGATTGGCGCAGGCTGAAGTTTGATTAGAAAGCATTTCCAAAACAGGATATCAAGGAAATCCGAAGAATACAAAAAAATCTTTAAGTTCCGGACCAAAAGTCTTATCATGAAAGGCCTTACGCGGATCAATCGGAATGACAAACATGGAACGATGCTGATCAGGATAGTTCTTTTTTTAGTGATGGGGTTCTTCGGCGGCTGTTCGAAGCGGAATTGGACCGCCAAGATTTATATCGTCTTGGCTGAAAATGGAATAGACAGAGTCCATCAGCTCAAGGCCCGGAAGGTCCCTTACGAGGAGAGAATAAAATATTACCGCGGGGCCTGTCATCATTTCAGCAAGGCTTATGAAGAGGACAGAACCGTTTTCACTCTGAACCGCATTGAAATCGCAGCGGACGCCTGCTGGCGGGCTCAGGAGTTGGACAAGGAAGAAATGTTTAAGGCCTTTGAGCTTCAATACGCCAAAGAACACCCGCAGGAATACGAATACGGAGACGCGGGCGTCAATATGATTGAAATGGGGTAAGTTGTTCATGAGTCTTTTTAGATACCAGGAACCTTTTCCGCTTCAGAGCGACACGACCCCGTACCGCCTTCTGACGCAGGATTACATTTCGCAGGAGACCTTTTGCGGGAAGCCAATCCTGAAAGTGGAACCGGCGGCCCTTGCTCTTCTGGCGCGGGAGGCGTTCAGCGATGTTTCGTTCTACTTAAGGACTTCCCACCTTGAAAAAGTGGCCCGGATACTTGAAGATCCGGAGGCCTCGGAAAACGACCGTTTTGTGGCGCTCACGCTCTTAAAAAATTCGGCGGTTGCGGCTCAGGGCGTTCTTCCGACCTGCCAGGATACGGGAACGGCCGTTATTTTTGCAAAAAAAGGGGAGAGCGTTTGGACCGGAGCCAACGACGAAGAATGGCTCACCCGAGGCGTTTATGAAATTTTCCAAAAAAAAAATCTCCGTTACTCCCAGCTGGCGCCTCTGAAAATGTTTGAGGAGAAAAATACGGGAACCAATCTCCCGGCCCAAATTGAAATCTACGCGGCGCAAGGTCCGGAGTACCATTTCCTTTTTCTGGCTAAAGGGGGAGGCTCGGCCAATAAGACTTTTCTTTATCAGGAAACCAAATCTTTGCTCAACGAAAAATCCCTGGAGAAATTTTTAAGGGAAAAAATATTTTCACTGGGCACGGCGGCCTGTCCTCCGTATCACCTTGCCGTGGTGATCGGCGGGACCTCGGCGGAGGCGGCGTTGAAATGCGTGAAGCTTGCTTCCGCCGGTTATTACGATGATCTCCCGGTTCAAGGCAATGAAAGCGGCCGGGCCTTTCGGGATCTTGAGTGGGAAGATCGGATCGGGCTGCTGGCGCAGGAGAGCGGGATCGGAGCTCAATTTGGCGGCAAATATTTGGCCCACGATATCCGGGTCGTCCGCCTGCCGCGCCACGCCGCCTCGTGCCCTGTGGGGATCGGCGTCAGTTGCAGCGCGGATAGGAACATCAAGGGAAAAATTACTTTTGAAGGAATTTTTTTGGAACAGCTCGAGCTCCATCCTGAAAAGTTTATCCCGGAGGGGGAAAGATTGAAGATGGCCGAGCCTGCGCCGGTCAATTTGGATAAGCCCATGCCGGAAATTCTCAAGGAGCTGGCCCGATATCCTGTGAAGACCCGCCTCAGTTTATCCGGGCCGATGATCGTGGCTCGGGATATGGCCCACGCGAGGATTAAAAAAATGCTGGATGAGGGCCGGCCGATGCCCGAGTATTTTAAAAAGTATCCTATTTATTATGCCGGTCCGGCCAAAACTCCGGAGGGCATGCCGACCGGGAGTTTCGGCCCCACGACCGCAGGCCGGATGGACGGGTACGTGGAAGAATTTATGAAACACGGCGGCTCAAAGGTTATGCTCGCCAAGGGAAATCGCTCGCCGGCCGTGACGAAGGCCTGCAAGCAGTACGGAGGATTTTACTTGGGATCCATCGGCGGGCCGGCAGCCATTCTCGCCAAGGAGAACATCTTGAAAGTCGAGGCCGTTGATTTTGAGGACCTCGGAATGGAGGCCGTCCGGAAAATTATCGTGAAAGGTTTTCCGGCTTTTGTGGTCTGTGATGATAAGGGGAACAGCTTTTTTGACGGCTTGGGCCGGGGCAATCCGGAATCGTAGCGGGGGGTGGAATGTTCGATAAAGTGAAAGGAATGACGGGCCGGTTCCAGGCGGCCCTAAATCGGATGAAGGACGGAAATTTTAAAGCATTGATTCCGCGCCCCAAGATCCGAATGCTCATGAATGGCCCGGAATTTTTGGAGATTTTGGAAACCCATCATTACCGGAGCCTCCTCGCCTCGAAACGCAGTTTCCCTAAAGCGTCCACGTGAATTCTCAGGAAAAGCCTTGAGGGGCAAGGAGAAGGGCACTATACTGCACGGTCATTTGTTAAATCGGAAAATAAAAGCTTCTATTGGAAAAGGAAGGCTTAATGTCTCTCAAAAGTAAAAACAATATGGTCTGGATTGACCTGGAAATGACGGGGCTCGATCTCGAAAAGGAAGGAATTATTGAGATGGCTGCAATCGTCACGGACAGCAATCTCAATACGATCGCCGAAGGGCCGAACCTTGTCATCCATCAAAGAAAAAGCCTGCTGAAAAAAATGGACGAGTGGAATCAAAAACAGCACCAACAATCAGGGCTGCTTGAGGAGGTTAAAAAATCCGAGATCACGGTCAAAAGGGCCGAGGAGGCGGCGCTTGAATTTATCAAGGAGTATTGCCTTCCTAAAAAGTCGCCGCTCTGCGGCAACGCCATTCATCACGACCGGCGTTTTATCATTAAGTATATGCCGAAGCTGAATGAATATTTGCATTACCGGCACGTTGACGTGAGCACGATCAAAGACCTTGTCCAGCGCTGGTATCCGAAAGACAAAGCCTTCCCCAAGAAAGAGGACGTTCATCGCGCCCTGCCGGATATTCTTGCTTCCATTCAAGAGTTGAAGTTTTACCGGGAACACTATTTCAAATAAATCCCTGCGTCCCCGCGCAATGATTCTTTTATCGTATGCCGCCGCCCTTACCGGAGTTCGGATTGAGAGCAACTCAAAAAATGATGACCGCGAGGAAGCCTTGTGAGTTTTCCCGTTTTGATTCCTGAGGCCGAGTTTGGAATCCGCAGTCTGTGTCAAGCCGCGCGGCTTATAGAACAAATACGCCGCGAGGCCGGTGTGTCCTCGCTGACTAAAATGGACCGCTCGCCCGTGACCGTGGCGGATTTTGCGGTCCAGGCCCTGGTGGCCTATCATCTCGCCAAAGAATTTTCTCGAGATCCGCTTGTCGCCGAAGAGAATTCCAGCATTTTTAAAACTTCTGAAGGGGCGAAGATTCTCGAAACGGTAACCCATTTTGTAAAACAATTCATTCCCGAAGCCCGCGCCGGCTCTGTGGCTGAATGGGTGGACCGGGGAACGGCGGATCCTTCGGATCGATTTTGGGTCATGGATCCTATTGACGGGACGAAGGGGTTTTTGCGGGGAGAGCAGTACGCGATTGCGCTGGCATTGATTGAGAAAGGGAAGGTGAAAGTCGGCCTGCTGGCCTGTCCGAATTTAAAAGATGCGCGGTCACCGGAAATCGGAGGCGAAGGGACGCTGGCCGTCGCGGTGAGGGGACAGGGGGGCTGGCATACCTCCTTAAAACAGCCCAAAGGATTCCGGCCGCTTCGGGTTTCAAGACGGCAAAAATCTTCCGAGGCCGTTTTTTTGAGTTCGGTCGAAAGCCGGCACACGGATCGCGACCGTGTGGAGCGCGTTATGAATAAGTTAGAAGCTCATACTCAACCCATCGCGATGGACAGTTTGGCGAAATATGTTTTACTGGCTTCGGGCGGGGCGGATATTCTTCTTCGATTGCCTTCCGCTCCCCAGCCGCAGCACCGCGAATGTATTTGGGATCATGCCCCAGGCGCGATTATTGTTGAGGAAGCCGGCGGTAAAATCTCTGATTTCGAAGGCAATGCAGTCGATGATTCCACAGGCCGGATCTTGACCGTGAGCCGTGGGATTTTAGTCACCAACGCCCGCCTCCACGCCGCAGCCTTGGAAGCGTTAAAGGAAATTTAAGAATTACTTTTTTAAACCTCCGTTTTGGTTTAACATAGAAGCTCGCTTTTTTGTATTTTCAGCCCCCGAGGATTTCATGATTCAGATTCGAAGAGCCGGCGAGCGGAGGAAAAGGTGTTTCGATCAAGGCCGAGAAGGGCGCGGAAGTTTTGGCCTTCGACTTGGCATAGGCGCTATTGAGCAAAAATCTAACCGTCTAACGATAGACGAGGAGGGATATTCAAATGCGGAAAAATTTTTTTCTGGCCGTCATTTTTTTACTTGCTTCTGCCGACTGTTTCGCGGATCACGGCGGGCGCGGGCACGGCGGTTTTCCGGGGCTTGAAGAAAAATATTTTTGGAAATCCAAATTCCTTCTGAAAAACCAGGAAGAACTTGGCCTGAGCGAAGAACAAACCCAAAAGCTTTCCGCCGGGAAGTTTGATCTCAAGCGTGCGCTTATCGAAACGCAGGCCCAGAAGGATCTTGCAATGCTTGATATCGAGCGCGAATTGCATTCCGACAAGCCCAATAGGGAAAAAATCAATGCCGCGATCGACAAGAAAATAGAGGCCGAGCGGCTTGCTTCGCGGGCCTTCGCGGAAGGCCTGGTGAATATTCAGAATATCCTGACTCCCGAGCAGGCGGGGAAAACTAAAGAATTACACCGGAAAGGAAAATTCTCCGGATCCTCCGATTGCCCGATTGATTCCGGAAACGGCGGTCACAAGGGCCGCCATGAGATCTTATCCTGAAGGACGGACTCGAATTGATGGAGCCGCTTATTCAAAATCAGGCTGATTTTGGAGGCGCGGCGGCGGTCTCCTTTGAAAGCCGCCTTGCCGGGCTGATGGCGGAGGCGATCAAGAAAAGAGGCGGCCGCCCGATTCTCGCGCCGTCAATGCAGGAAATCCCCCTGGAAAGGAATCCCGAGGCCCTTGCGTTTGCGGAAAAATTAACCGCCGGGAAAATCGACGTCCTCATCTTCACCACCGGCGTGGGGACCAAGATCCTCTTTGAGATCCTCAAAACAAAATATCCTCTCAAACAAATTCTGCAAGCCTTTTCGAAAATCACCTTGGTCGCCCGCGGCCCGAAGCCTACGCACGTTCTCAAAGGATTAGGCCTACCGCCCACGATTACGGTTCCCGAACCGAACACTTGGTTTGAAATCCTCGAGGCGCTGGATCTTAGCAAGCGGAGCCTTGCCCTTGAAGGGCGGACGGTCGCGGTTCAAGAATACGGAATCACGAATGAGTCCTTGATTGACGGCCTCAAAAAACGGGGCGCGTTTGTGATCCGGGTTCCTGTATACCGCTGGGCGCTTCCGGACGACCTTGCGCCTCTTGAAAAAGCTATTCGGGAAATCATCCGGGGAAACGTTCAAATCGCATTTTTTACCAATGCAATGCAGATTCGCCACGTTTTCCGAGTGGCTGCGGAAAAAGGGCTGGAACGGCCGCTGCGCGAAGCGTTTCAGAAGGTGGTGATTGCCTCGGTCGGGCCGACCTGTAGTGAGGCGATTCAAGACTGCGGTTTTCACGTCGATTTCGAGCCGTCTCATCCGAAAATGGGGCAGTTGGTCGCGGAAACGGCAGCCCGCGCGCAAACATTGATTCGGGAAAAAAAATCGGACACTTCGCCGGGGCTAAGCGTACGCCTTCCGAAGAGGGAAGTTAAATCCTCGGATAGAGAAGTCCGTAGGCAGTCTGTATTTTTGAAAGCCTGCCGTCGCGAGAGCGTGCCTTATACGCCGGTTTGGCTGATGCGCCAGGCAGGCCGGTATATGAAAGAATACCGTGACATTCGAAGCAAGGTTTCTTTTATCGAGCTTTGCAAGAATCCTGATCTGGCCGCGGAAGTCACGATCGCCGCCGCTGAAAAACTCAAAGCCGATGCCGCGATTATTTTTTCGGATATCCTTTTAATTGTCGAACCGCTCGGCCTTGAGCTGGATTATACGGTTGAAGAAGGGCCGGTGATTTCCGGCTATCCCGTCACCCAGAGCAATATCGAGCGCCTGCGCGAAGTCGAGCCCGCAGAATCCCTTTCCTTTGTCTTTGATGCGATCCGTCTGGCCCGTGCCGGACTCGATCCTCAAATTCCCCTGATAGGATTTTCAGGCGCGCCGTTCACCCTCGCTGCTTATATGATTGAAGGCGGAGGATCCAAGGCTTTTTTGAAGACGAAGAGATTGATGCGCTCGGACCAAGGGGCCTGGCACGCATTGATGGAAAAAATTTCGCGCGGCCTTATCAAATTTCTCAAGGGGCAAATCGACGCGGGCGCGGACGCCCTTCAGATTTTCGACAGCTGGGTCGGCTGCCTCGGCCCTGAAGATTATAAAGAATTCGTACTTCCTCACACGCGAACGGTGATTGAAGGAATCGGCGATAAAGTTCCTGTCATTCATTTCGGAACGGGGACCGGAACATTTTTAAAGGCAATACGCGAAACCGGCGCTTCGGTGATCGGCATTGATTTCCGCATTGAACTGGATGAGGCCTGGAAAGCGATCGGATATGATCGCGGAATTCAGGGCAATCTGGATCCTGCCGTGCTTTATGCTTCGCCGGAAATTATCCGTTCGCGCGTGAAACGGATTTTGGATCAGGCCGCCGGAAGGCCGGGGCATATTTTTAATCTGGGGCACGGCATTCTTCCGACAACGCCGGCCGATCATGCGAAACAGCTTATCGAAGATGTTCACCAGCTCAGCCGCGAATCTATAAAAAATTCTCAAGCCGGACAGCCTTAATTCTTCCCATCTAAAATGCCTTCCTTCCCAATCCAGTGAAACCTAAACGTGTCGTGATTGCCGGCGGGGGAATTTCCGGCCTGGCCGCGGCTTATTTTCTCGTTCAAAAGGCAAAGGAAGAAAAACTTCCGCTGGATTTAAAACTTTTAGAGGTAAAAGACCGCTTGGGGGGGGTGATTGAGACAAGGCATCAAGAAGGTTTTCTTTTGGAAGCCGGGCCGGACTCTTTTATTTCTGAAAAGCCGTGGGGCTTGGAGCTTTGCCGCCGGCTCGGGCTGGAAAAGGAACTGATCGGGACGCGGACTGAGTTCCGGCGGAGTTTTATTTTTTCGCAGGGCAAGCTGGCCGGAGTCCCTCCAGGATTTTATCTCATCGCTCCGCTTGCGATTCCGGAATTTTTACAGTCACGAATATTAAGCTGGAGCGGAAAATTCCGCGTGCTTGCCGAGCTTTTTCTTCCTCCGGAAAAAATTTCCGAGGATGAAAGTATCGGGCATTTTATCAAACGCCGATTCGGCCGGGAGGCTTTGGACCGCGTCGGCCAGCCTCTGGTCGGCGGAATTTACGCGGGCGATCTTGATCATTTGAGCCTTCAGGCGACGTTTCCCCGCTTCCTTCAAATGGAGAAGGAATACGGCAGCGTGATCCGGGGGCTGAGGGCAAGTAAGAATTCCCTTGAGGCTGACGGAAGCCTTGAGGCCAGCGGCCCGCGCTATAGTTTGTTTCTGTCCCTTCAGGGAGGGATCCGGAGAATTGTCGAGACCCTTGCGGAACGCTTGAAAGGACAGGTTGATTTTGTTTTGTCTTCCGCGATCTCAAAGATAAGTTTTAGCGGGCAGGAGTGGAAAATAGAAACCGTGAAAGAAACTTTTGAAGCTGAAGCGATTTGCCTGGCTGTCCCGTCTTATGGAGCGGCGCGCCTTGTGAAGCCTTTCGCTCCGGAGCTTGCCGGCAGCTTGTCAAAAATCTTATATGAATCGGTAGTGACCGTGAATTTGGCGTACCGCGACAAAGACATTCACCCGGTCCCTCAAGGATTCGGATTCGTGGTTCCGCAGCTTGAGAAAAAAAAGATCATCGGCTGCACCTTTTCGAGCATAAAATATCCGGGCCGGGCGCCTGAGGGATTTATTCTTATCCGAGCCTTTCTTGGCGGCGCGTTTCAAAAGGAAGTTTTTGATTTACCGGACGCGGCGTTGGAGAAGGCCGTGCGCGGGGAGTTGTACGAAATCCTGGGGATTAAGGCGCGTCCTTATTTCTCGCAGATCAGCCGTTTCCCGCGCTCGATGCCACGCTATGAGGTCGGGCACCTTGATCTCGTCCGTACGATTCGGGAGCAATTGAAAAATCATTCCGGACTTTTCCTGACGGGAAACGCCTACACGGGCATTGGAATTCCGGATTGTATCCATGCCGCTGAAAAAACCGCCGCAACAATTTGGGAATCCGTTCATTCGGACATTTATGGCGCGAGAGTTTGATCATATCCTTTTGATCGGCTTCGGCGGGCCCGAGAGGCCCGAAGAGATAAGGCCATTTTTGGAAATCGTGTCCCGGGGACGCGCGATTCCCGAACCGAGGTTGGCGGAAGTCGCAGGCCATTATGAGCGGATAGGCGGGCGGTCGCCTTATAATCAATCCGTATTCCGTCTGGCGGAACGGTTGGAAGAGTCCCTGTGCCGGCAGGGAACAGCGCTGCCAATTTTTTCGGCCATGAGAAACTGGCATCCGTTTTTGAAAGACGTGATCCGGACTATCCGAAGCAAAGGATTCCAAAAAGCAGCAGGGGTGATTCTTGCGCCGCACCGTTCTGAGGCAAGCTGCGGCCGGTATCTCAAGGCTGTTGAAGAAGCCAGACAAGATTCCGGAGCCGGAGACTACGAGTGCGCTTATTTAAAAACCTGGCACGATCATCCCCTTTTTATTCAGGGGCAGGCCGAACAAGTGCGCCGAATACTGGATCAGATTCCCGCTGGAAAAAAAACGCGTTATCATCTTCTTTTCAGCGCCCACTCGATTCCCGTCGAGATGGAAAAACAGAGCCGTTATGCGGAAGAGTTCCGCCGCTCCTGCGAGCTTGTGGCGCAGGAGCTGAATTATTCCGACTGGTCTTTAGCCTACCAGTCCCGGAGCGGGAATCCGAATCAGCCGTGGCTTGAGCCGGATATTTGCGCTGTGATCCGCGGACTTAAAGCCAAGGGAAATGACGGGATTGTGGTTGTCCCGATAGGATTTGTTTGCGACAACGCAGAAGTTCTGTACGATTTGGATATCGAAGCCCGCGAGGAAGCTGCCAAAATAGGATTAGAATATTTCCGCGCGCCTGTAATTATGGATCATCCACAATTTGCGGCAATGCTTACGGAGCTGATTCAGGATGAGCTTGCAAGGCCGGCGGGTTCATTTGAAAATAGGGAAAACGGGTTTTGATTTTGCTAAAAGGAGAAGGGCGATGTCCAACTATTGGCTGATTAAAAGCGAGCCGGGCGTCTATTCGATTGATGATCTGAAACGCGACGGCAAGACGTACTGG
>JAHFHG010000003.1 GCA_023247035.1 Candidatus Omnitrophota bacterium | reverse complement strand
ATCCTTAAAAGTTGGTCTGTTAACTTCTTAAATCCTTTGCTCTCTTTCGCTGGCTTTTTGCCGGTACCTTCAGGGGCACTTTCCTCACCCTTTTCTCCCGCTGTCCGCACTTCGGAGCGGGCGGACATTTCATGTAGAACCTGTAACAATTCTACTTTCGCTTTTTCGAATTTCTCTTTCAAGTGTTGAAGCCATTCACGATGCTGTTCCATCAACTCTTTTAATTCCACTGAGTACCTCTCTGGATAGTCTATTAATTCTGAAGCAATACCTGATCTCCCCCAGTTTTCTTCAAGCTTAGCAGTACGCTCCTTGAGCTCTTTCGGAATTTTAAAATTTTTAGAATCTTGCCGAAGAAACTCGTCAAGGATTTGGAGGACGATACCCATGGATATATCTACCCGCTCGACGCTTGATTTGAGTAATAAATCCATCCCCGTTTTATTTTCTTCGAAAATCATTTCAGCTAGAGCCAGAATTCCGCCTAATTCATTTCCAATTCCGCCGTTTAATCTAACCGCGAGATGCGTTTTCCCAAATGCCGGATCCAGAAACATTTGTGGGGGATAAAGTCTGGTTACTATCGCTGATAATCGTTTCAAATTCTCCTGATTACTATTTAATGTCCGCACTTCCGAGCGGGGTTCTTCATCAAGCTTCGAGCTTTTTTCGATAAGGCTGCGTATCAAAGGGATATCCATAGCCTTAATCTTTCCTCCATACACGCTTGCATTCACGATGTTGCCACCCTCCGCTTTAATCTTGAAATCGGACAGCTGGTTACTACTTGCAACAATAATGGGAATAGCAAGCTGAAGCCGTTGTCTGACCTCATGGATGAGATCGCCGCCAGCAAGATAAGGCATCAAAAGATCTGTAATTAACAAGCCCACTGCACTCGTATTTTTTTCAATAAATTCCAAAGCCTCTCGGCCATTTGAAAAATACCGAACCGCTACTCCTTCCTGCAATTCGGAAAAAATATTTTTATACTTATTGAGCGTGCCCTGGTTGTCTTCTGCCACTACAATAGTCGTGATTGGTCGAATTGGTGTTAAAGAAGTAATGTCCCGCACTTCGGCTCTGCTTCGGTGAGGCTTTGCAGAGCCAGTCTGAGCCGGGCCCAGTTTCGCAATAATCGCTCTGAGCTTGGCGCGGCGGAGGATTAAATCCTGCGGGAAATCGGCTCCAAAATGTTTTAAAGGCGTAATCCATTTCACTCCGCCCAAGGAGGAAACGTAGGATGTTCTGATGCCGCGTTTCCTAAGTTGGTATAAAGTTTGTGCCATTCCTGCGAAAGTCCTTCGACACAAAGCGCTCAGGATGGTGAGCGAAGTCGAACCCGCAGGAATCCATGGATTCCCGATAAAAACATTCGGGAATGACGGAAAAGAGAAATCATTCATGAATTTATTCTTTTGAATCACCGAGAGCGCCCAGGAAGCCGAAGACCTGAGAGGAAACGGAGAAATTGAAAAAATGAGGGATAGAACCCGCCGGTATGAATCAGGTAAAATATTAATGGATTTGGCAAAGTATTCCGCCACTGTATTGGGAATCGGCGGGCTGGCAAGCCAAGTTACGAATTGGAAATTAGTCATTTTGGGAATGGTTAGTATGTTCTGCTGTTGGGCAATCGCATTTTTTACAATTCCAAAGGATAAGGAGGAGACAGAATGAGCGCTTACGGAGCTTGGTTGATCGGACTGGTATTCTTTTGTGCGGCGGTGGGTTTGACGATATTCCTGAGCGGCCGCTGGGATTCCCGCCACCCGCGTAAATCGGGCAACACCTGAGGCCTCGAGACTTTTATTAACACTCTCTGCCGAAACATCCCCAAACGCCTTAGAGGAATCCAAATCTACCTTTTCCCCCATTAATGACGCCACGTATTGTTTGCGGCCTTCAACCTCCCGAATGTGAGGACGAATGACGGCGTAGGAAATGCCGCGTTCTTTTAGAATCTTCGCCAGTCCGTCCGTGTGAAATCCGCCGGCAAGGACGACCGAAAATTTTGAGGAATCCTTCCCCCCATTTTCCTTGAGCAGCTCTTTGACCATAATTTCGTCGCGCTGAACCGCAAGCCGGTAGAATTGAAGGGCTTGGCGGTAGAGGGAGCGGATTGGGGTATGAGTTTTGATAACACCTTTAGAAATTCTGTCATTCCCGCGAAGGCGGGAATCCAGCTTTTTAACTTCTGGATTCCCGATTAAACCATTCGGGAATGACAAGGAAAGAAGACTTCTCGGGGCATTATTAACCGCTCTACGCCGCAACTCCTCAAATTCCTCCCTCTTCATTTCCAGGGAGAATAATTTTTTAAGCAAACGATAATGCTTCGCCTCTTCAAGAATCCGGCGCTGCTGGGCGGTTTCAATTGATTTCTCGAAAATCCGTTCCGCCAGCGACTTCATTTCCTCTATTAATTTTTCCGCGCCGATCTCCTCCTCTAAAATCCGGAATCCTTCAAAGAGGACAAGCTCAGGGTAGGACTCAAACTCGAAACCTTTCTTCGAGGCCTGCTCGTGGAAGGCTTCCCAGAATCTGCGCCGGCTTTCGTAGCCGTAAATTTTTGCACTTTCCCCCTTCTTTGCTTCCAAAAACGAAATGAGCTTGAGATCAAGTCTCCGCTCCTTTGCCCACTTCATCAGCATTTCCTTCTGGCTGGCGGCTTTCTTTTGATCAAGCTTCTTCTCCCGCTTGCGAATCTCGGCCAGCCGCACGAGCATCGGCCAGTCCCGCTGCTCGCTCGCCTTGCCCAAATCAATCTGAAGGCTCCGCTTGGCTTCTCTCTGAAGGACGAGGAAATACCTTAAGAAATCCGCTCCGTCTTCTTCCTCGCTCCGGAGCCATTCCTGGAAAAAGGAATAAAGCCGGCGCGAAAAATGGCGTGAGGCGTTTTTCTTGATTTCCTTGCCGCGGCCTTTCAAAAATTTTTCCGACTGCGCCTGATTCTGAAGCACGCGGCGGAAGGCCTTGAGATTGGCGAGATAGACCTTCGGCTCTTCCAAACCAAATGCCTGCACTTTCTTGGCGTCTTCCAACAGGTACAATTCCCCGCCGCCGATTTCCGCCTCCCTTAAAAGAAACTCCCAGGCCTTCTTATTCAGCGAAGGGTCTTTGAAGAAGCGCAGCAATTCCGGATCCTGCCGGCCCACGCCGCCTTCAAGAAAAATTTGAGAAATTCCCCGCTCGCGGTCTAAAAATCTAAGCAGGTCCTGCGTTTTCTTTTGAGCGTCGTAATTTCCGTGCGCGTCTTCGATCAAAACAACAGAGGCGGGCGATCCCCAGGAAGAAACGACTGTCCCCAGTTCCGCGGGAACGGAAAGAGGCTGCGCCAGCGAAGAATTAATTTCCGGGGATGAATTTAAACTTTGAAGAATCTGCGGGGAGGCAAAGGCACTTTCTGAAACGATGAAGCAAGCGAGCGTGAAAAATGCGGTGATTCGAATAAAAAGACGCGGCTTCATGATTCCTCGTGAACAAGGCTGGGGCAGATTATCATTTTGACGAAGCATCAGGCCATGAATCAGTAATTTTTTAACTTGAGTTCTGCAAATTTCCGAATTCATGGAGCATCGCTCTTTGTAAGACAAGCGGTTGTCATTCCCGCGTCCTCCAATAATCGGCGGAAAAGCGGCCCCGAGAAATGCGAAGCGTTTCCGGGGCTAATGTCCTGGAAATCGCTCTGATTGGATCGGTTCGGCGAAACATAAACGAACGCTTGATTCGTTTGACGCTAAAAATACTCCAAAAAAGTCAGAAATCAATATCTATTTTATTTTTTTTTATTTTTTTCTGATTTTTTTGAAATCGAGAAAAAGATGGAAGAGAAAATCCTTTTGAAAATTTATAACAGCGAGATTGTTTTGTGAATTTCATCGAGCATTTTATAGCGGAAGTTAGCGAGAAGATTTTTCAATCCGGCAGGCGCAGCCGCTTTCTTTTTATGGAAATGAAGCGGCTTTTAATTTTAATGGGGGGCGTTGAGAACTTGCGGGCCTGCAAAATCCTTGGAAACAGGCCTGTACTCCGGGACAATCTCGCTGAGCTTTTGGATGACCGCGTTTTTCGGGGCGCCTTGTTGGACAAGATCAAAGAGTTCTTCGATGGCTCTCGCTAGATCCTCAGGTGCGGGCTGCCGGGAGGATTTCCAGATTTTGATCTTCCGGTGCTGGGT
The DNA here is from genome assembly GCA_023247035.1 of Candidatus Omnitrophota bacterium. Taxonomy (GTDB): domain Bacteria; phylum Omnitrophota; class Omnitrophia; order Omnitrophales; family Aquincolibacteriaceae; genus JAHFHG01. Next base: position 76,764 of record JAHFHG010000003.1, on the reverse strand, counting down.
CGGGATCGCAGTTTCGGAGTTGAGTTCAATTTCTTCTTCCAGTTTTTCTCCCGGGCGTAGCCCGATATACTTCAACGTCATTTGGTCTTCCGCGATTCCCATAAGCTGGGCAAGGGAGCGGGCCAGGTTCACAATTTTGATGGGTTTTCCCATATCAAGGACGAAGATTTCCGAATCCGAGCCCAGCCGGGTCGCTTCCATGATTAAAAAGACGGCCTCGCAAAGGTCCATAAAATAGCGCGTGACGTTGGCGTCCGTCACGGTGACGGGAGAGCCTTCCTGCAGCTGCTTTTGAAAGAGCGGCACCACGCTGCCCCGGCTGTTGAGGACATTTCCAAAACGAACGGAGAGAAAATCCGTCCCCCTGTCCTTCAAACTTTGAATATAAAGTTCCGCGATTCTTTTTGTAGATCCCATAATACTGGCAGGCCGGATCGCTTTATCCGTGGAGATCAGGACAAAGGTCCGGGCTCCATACGCACAGGCTAGATCGGCGGTCACTTTAGTCCCGAGCACATTATTCAAAATCCCCTCTTTGTAGAACTGTTCGCCTAACGGAACGTGTTTGTGGGCAGCTCCGTGATAAACAATGTGAGGGCGATGCGCGTCAAAAATCTTTTCCATATCCTCCCGGTTTTTCACGTCGCAAAGATAATAATTGACGACGGTTTCCGTAGGATTTTCTTGAAAATAATTTTGGATCTCGTAAAGATTATTTTCCGCGTGATCCACAAGGATCAATTCCTGGGGTTGAGTCCGGGAGAGAATCTTTGCAATTTCGGAGCCGATGGATCCTCCGCCGCCCGTGATCAAAACTTTTTTGTTTCTAAAAAAGTCCTGCATCCGGGCCGGGTCCGTTTGAATGATTTCACGTCCCAACAGGTCCGAGGCGTCGACATCCCTCAGCTTTAAAGGAAAAATCTGGCTTGACCATAAAAGAGAAGCGGGAGGCAAAATGCGGCAGGCCAGTTGAAGCTGCTGGCAAGTCCGGATGATTTCCTGGATCTGATCCCGGGAAATTCGGGGAAGGACGATAATCACGGTGCGGATATGTTTTTTCACGGCCACCCGCGGCAGATCAGAAAGCGCGCCCAATACCTTGACGCCGTGAATCCGCATCCCTCGTTTTTCACGGTCATTGTCCAAAAAACCGACCGGCCAGTACTTCAAATAGGAATGTTTTTGAAACTCTCGAAGCAAGAGCTCTCCGGCGTCGCCGACTCCGATGATTAAAGTCCGGTTAAGGTCTAATTTTTGAAAATAGTTTCTAAATTTTTGCTGGAACTTTATAAGGCCCCGGACGGAGAACCTGGAAGCGGCCAAAAGGAAAAGACAAATGAGAAAATCAATAAGCAGCACGGAACGTCCGATCATCGTCCGGTACTGCTGAAAAAAGAAAAAGGCAATACAGGCAAAGATCATCAAGGAACTCGCGCAGACGGCGCTCAGTAACTGGATGGCTTCGCTTAAGCTGGCGTATCGAAAGGACCACTCGTACAACCCAAACGCGTAGAAGAGCGCCAAACGGATGACGGTTATGGGCAGAATCAGGTGTTGGTAGATTCCCATCACGGTGAAAAATTCAGGGGTCTGGTCAAAACGGATGAGAAAGGCAAGAAAAAAAGAGGCGTTCACCAACGCGGCGTCGCAAAGAAGCAGAGCGGCTTTACGCAAAAATGGGATGCACTGGCGAAACGATGAGGTGTTTAGCAAACTTAAATGTTTCCGATAGGTGACAGCTTCGGCGATCGATTTTTTTATTAAAAGGTTTCTTTTTACTTACGGAACCGCTCAATCGAGCCTTCCTTCTGCTTGGAAATCCACCCGATACGCAGGGATGCCTCGATGAAGGAATATTCCAACCGTCCGGACATTCAATCTATTTTTTCAGCCTTTATAGTAGCATACGAGACATTGCTTATAAAAGAATTTCCTCCTTCTATCAAGATCAAGCCCCGCGATTTTTCTATTTGAAGCCTTCATCTTTTTCTGCCGGCGGCGTAAAGAACTTTATATTGAGGGACCGGGCCATCGATCGGAAGAGGAACAGGCGCCGCATATTGAGCCATCGCCTCCCGGACCTCGGACGGAAACGGCTCCAGCCTTCCGAAAAAAATGCGTTTCAAGGATTCCTTGTCCTTCATTGTTTTTGGAATAAGCCCCAGATTTCCGGCGGTCCGTTTGAGAAATGAAATGGTTTTAAATCTCAATGAAGAGCCGGAGCCCGGAAAGGCTCCGAAAAGATTCGCCTTAAGATTGGAACTTTCAAGCAGATCACGCAATTCGCGGGCCCCAAAATAACGCGTGCTGAAAGGGCTTGGATTAAAATCGCGCCATTCCGGATTCACGGTATTGAGAAGCAGCGTTCCCCCGTCTCTTAGAACACGGCGGCATTCCGCCAGAAACCTCCGGGGCTGGTTGAGGTAATAAATAGCTTCAAAGAGGATGATGACATCAAACGATGCGTCCTCAAATTCCAGAGTGTGAGCATCCATAGAAAGCAGCTCAATATTCTGCCTTCCCCGATAGTGGCTTTGCGCAACACTCAAATTGCGTGCATCAATATCGATTCCAATAACCTTTTTCGCGCGGCGTCCCAGATAGCCTAATCCCGGGCCGGCGCCGCACGCCGCCTCGAGAACATCTTTTTCCGCGCAAAACGAGGCCGCAAAGTGATAGCGCGTATAAAGCATCGAAAGTTGTTCGCGGGAGGCCCGGCTGCCGGGCATTTCCGTGACCGTGGTGAAGTCCGGCCTGATCACGGTCCCGTTTTCTTTTTTAACAGCCGTAGAATTTGCGGACAACATCGCTCACGTATTCGATTTGATCGTCGGTTAATTCCGTGTGCAGCGGCAGCATCAGGACGTTTCGAAAAAGGCGCTCCGTGCGCGGCAGCTCAAAGTCCGAAAGCCCCAAAGCCTTGAATTGATGCACGCCTTTGCCGCCCCAGGGAATAAGGATCTCAATTCCTTTTTCTTTCAAAAAAGAAACCAGTTTGTCTCTTTGTGGAGCCTCGATCTCGTAGTTTTGAAATACGTCGTAATAAATTCCGCTCGCTCCCGGAGGCGGAGGCAAACGCAGCTCGGTAACGGACGATAAGCGCTCGTGATACAGCCGGGCGATTTCCCGCCTTCGCGCAATACATTCCGAAAGCCGCGCCAATTTGAGATTCAGCAGCGCGGCCTGGAGATTGTCCATCCGGCAATTAAAAGACCAGCCGTCGATATCTCCTGCCTTGTTTCGCCCGTGATCCCGGAGCGAGCGCACTTTTTCCGCGATTTCTTCACTATGGGTCGTCAGGGCGCCGGCGTCTCCAAAAGCGCCGAGCAGTTTGGCGGGATAAAAACTGAAGCATCCCGCAGCGCCGAATGATCCGCCGCGTTTGTCTCGATAAGAAGCCCCCAGCGCCTGCGCCGAATCTTCGATCACAATCAAACCGTGCTTTTCCGCAACCGTCATGAGCGGGTCCATATCGCAAAGCCGGCCGTTTAAATGGACGGGCACAATCGCGCGCGTCTTTGGCGTGATCGCCTTCTCCAAAAGACGGACATCCATATTGTGGTCGTCGCCGATATCGACAAGCACCGGGACAGCTCCCGCATGATGGATTGCGGCAGCCGTGGCGACAAAAGTATGCGAAACCGTAATCACCTCGTCCCCGGCTTTGATGCCTGCGGCCCGGAGAGACAGATGAATCGCGTCCGTGCAATTGCTCAATCCGACGGCAAAACGCGTCCCGACGAATTCCGCGAAACCGCTTTCGAAATCCAGCAATTGCCGGCGGAGGATGAGATCGCCCTGCGAGAGGACCGAATGGATTGTCTCCATGATTTCGGTTTCCATTTTCCGGAATTGCCGGGGATAATCCACGAAGCGGACTTTCCAGCCCGGCTGGGTTTTCAAAGGAAGGAGAGCCGTCATTTTCGCACGAGGTCTAAAAGGGATTTCAAAGATTCCACAATGCCGCTTTTCGAAAGACCGTAAGCTGCGCGTAAATAATTCTGATCGCCAATGTGGGAGGAAAAAACCGAAGGCAGGCCTAACCTTTTAAAAAGAACCTTTTCTGCTAGGGATTCAGCCAGGACTTCAGCGACCGCTCCTCCGAGCCCTCCGAGCACGCTGTGCTCTTCCAGCGTCGCGATCGCAGGCGTTTCCCGGGCGGCGGCAAGCACGGCTTCCTGATCCAAAGGCTTTACCGTAGGCATACTGAGCACGCGCACTTGCGCCCCGCAAGCCTCCAAGGCCTCCGCGGCTTGAACCGCGATTTCCAAGAGGCCGCCCGTCGAAATCAAAGTCAGGTCACTTCCGGGACGAACCTCAATCGCCTTCCCCAATTGAAAATCAATTCCTTGTTTATGAATGACCGGCTCTCCTGCCCTTCCCAGCCGCAAATAGCAAGGGCCTTGATAAGCGGCCAGGGCGCGGGTTGCGTATTCCGTTTCCACCGGATCTCCGGGGGCCACGACCGTCATATTGGGAAGCGCTCTCAAAATGGCGATGTCTTCCGTAACGTGGTGAGACATCCCCAAAGCGCCGTAGGTGAATCCTCCGCCGACCGCCACAACTTTGACGCTTGCATTATGATAACAAACGTCGTTGCGGATTTGTTCCAGGCAGCGCAGCGTTGGGAAATTACTGATCGAATAAGCAAAGACAACCTTGCCGCTTAATGCCAGGCCCGCGGAGATCCCGATCATATTCTGTTCCGCCACTCCCACATTAAGAAAGCGGTCGGGATACCTTTCTGCAAAGGGCTCGACCGCGCCGAAACCGATATCAGCGACGACAAGGTGGATCCGCTCATCCTGCGCCGCTAAATCCAGGAGCGTACGGAAAAAAGCGGTCCTCATTCTTCGCCCCCGTCCAATTCTTTCAAGGCGCGCCTCAACTCTTCAACGTCAGGCGAACGGTAATGCCAAAGAAGCGCATTTTCCATGAAGCCGACTCCCTTGCCTTTCAAAGTGTGGGCGATCAAACAGCTCGGCTTCCCTTCTTTGAAAGGCATTTCTTTAAAGGCCTTTTCGATTTTGTCCGTATCGTGGCCGTCAATCTCGCGCGCGCTCCAGCCGAAGGCCTCCCATTTGGCGATGAAAGGATCTAGGGACAGAATATCTTTCACTGCTCCGAGGCTTTGGATTTTGTTGTAATCCACAATCACAGTCAAATGGTCGAGTTTATGGTGCGAGGCGAACAAGGCCGCTTCCCAAACCGAACCTTCGTCACACTCGCCGTCGCTCAAGAGCGCAAAAACACGGTAATCTTCACCGCCCCGCTTGCCGGCCACCGCCATTCCGCAGGCCATCGGCAAACCGTGCCCCAAAGATCCGGTCGAAACCTCAACTCCCGGGACGCCGTGGTGAGTCGCATGTCCGGCAAGGCGCGAGCCATTTTGATAAAAATTCTCGAGCCAGGCCCGGGGAAAAAATCCCCTCTCGGCCAGCGCCGCGTACAGGCCGGCGCAGCCGTGCCCCTTGCTGAGAATGAACCGGTCGCGCGCGGGCCAATCCGGCTCCTCGGGCCGCACGCGTAAAATGCCGCCGTAAAGGACCGCCAGGAGATCGGCCATTGAAAGCGAAGTGCCGACATGGGAACTCCGGGCGTCGTGCGTCATCTGCAGCACATTCTGCCGGATCCTTTTGGCGAGCGAGGGATACAGTTTTTGTTTGCGAAGAACTTTTCCGCTTGCAGGATTCATCGATTTTTCCGGTCCAGCACAGCGTAGCTGATATAAGGGTCCCATTCCAGACGCTCGAGTTTAAGGTTGCGAATTCCAAAATTTTCCAAAAGCGCCGTCGTCTCACCGGGCCAAATCGGATTATCCAGCTCATCAAACGCCAGAACGGCTCCCCGCGGCATTCGAGGCAGGAAATGCTGGAGGGCGGCTCGAGTGGGTTCATAGAGATCGCAATCCAGAAACAATAAACTGACAATCAAATGCCGATTATCTTTTATAAAATCCGGGATCGTCTTGGTCATGTCGCCGCGAATCAATTTTACTTTTTCAAAATATCCCAAAAACCGGTCGTTGTCATACTCGCCGATGAGCTGGAGCAGTTCGTCGTAACTCTGCGTTGCGAAGTCCCCGCTTCCGCTCTTTTGGTAGCCGCTTTGGTCCTTGGGATGGATCGAAGGGAACCCTTCAAAAGTATCGAAGCCGTAAATGCGGCGGGTCAAATTTTCAGGCTCCAGTATCGTGCTCAGCTTGGCCCAGGACATCAATCCAAATCCCCGAAAAACGCCGCACTCGACAACGGATCCTTTCACGGGCAGGACACGTTTAAAAATTTCATAGAAGGCCAAGAAACGTTTGAGGTGCTGCCTTCCCACATATTTGGGAAAATTCCGGAGCTTGATCTCGACGCTGTCGGAACTTTCGGTAAAGATGCGCTCGATATTTTTTCCAACTTGGCGTTCGGCTTCCGTTTTAAAGGACTTCACTCCGTCTCTTTGAGTCCGGGAATTTCCTTTTTTTAATTCTTGCGGTTTGACCAAAGCGTTTCCCCTTCACTAAGATGTTTGATTTTCGGGGATAAGTTCTTTTTTGCCCGCCTCGGAGCCTCTAAAAATCCAATCCGGCGGCAGCCCGAGCAACGTGCCTGCAGTCGCTAAAATGATTTTTAAATCCACTCCCAAAGATTGTTTCCTGACATATTCCAAGGCGAGGCGCATTTTTTCGGGCGCGATTTTTTCAAGGTAATCTTGATCCGGATTCCTGCTGCCGCGGAGGATTTCCGCTTCGTTCCGAAACCGGATGGAGGCGAAGTCTGTAATGCCTGGGGAAACGCCCATCACGGCCTTTTCCTCCTCCGTGTAAAGCTTGACCGCCCACTCCACTTGAGGCCGCGGCCCCACAAAACTCATCTCCCCCCGGAGAACGTTCAAAAATTGCGGCAGTTCGTCGAGTTTGTACCGTCTTAGAAATTTTCCGACCCGGGTAAGGCGCGGGTCATCTCCAGGGGTTGAAGAGCCGCCGATTTTATCCGCATCCGCAATCATGGTCCGAAACTTCAGCATTCGAAACGGCCGGCCGTTTTTTCCGATGCGCAAGCCGGAGAAAAATACGGGGCCGTGCGACTCCCTCTTGATCCACGCCGCAATCCCGAAAAAAAGCGGCGCCAAGAGAATCACCGCAAACAAAGAAAACAGGACATCAAGCGACCGCTTGAGCACGAAATAGCCGGACAGTCGCCCGTCCCGCGCGCTCGCGTTGCGTATTTTATCGTAATTTTTCATACAAAATTTTTTTAATCGGAATGGGCAAGAGCTGCATGAGAAAAATCGCTACGGAGTAAAGATAAGCGACTGCCCCAAACCCCAGTCGGCGGTTAATGGTGAGCTTGATTTTAAACTCATCCCAGGCTTTCTTCAATCCAGATCTTCGCTTGAGAAAATCCTCGGTGCGCCGGACGCCCAAAAGGAAATCCGGGATATTGTGGAACCGGCACCCTGCCATGATGCCCTGCATCCAGTACAACCCGTCCTCCAGCCGGACCGGAGGATAAAGCCCCGCCTTTTCGAAATAGCTTCTGCGGTACATCACGGCCGCGTGGGCCATCGGGTTTCGTTTTTGAAAAAATTTCACGATTGTTTGATGGTCTTCGGGATAACGGACCTCTTTAAGATACCGGCCGGATTCATCGATGTCCAAAATCGAGCCGCCGACCACATCGATCTCGGGATGAGCTTCCAGGAACTCCACCTGTTTCTGCACCCGGTCAGGGAAAGAAACGTCATCGGAGTCCATTCTGGCAAAATAATCGTAGCTGTCTTTCAATTTTTCGATCAATTCATTGAGGCATACCGCCAGCCCGCGATTTTCTGCGTGCCGGTGAAAAAATAAATTCGAATGCCGGCCCCCATAAAAAAACAAAACTTGCGAAAGCTCCTCCCCCAGATTTCCGTCCTCAAAAATATGGATGTCCAGATTGCCGTAGGTTTGCCGGCACATACTTTCAAGGGATTGCCGGAGGAATTCAGGGCGCTCCTCCCGGTAGACGCTCATCAGAAAAGCGACCCGAAGGCCTTGAAGGCTAGGTCTTTGCGAAGGCGGCTTGAGGTTGGAAAGCGTGCGCATATTTTTTCAACGTCCCGCGAAAAGCCCCGCAGGCAAAACTGAGGTGGAGGGTTGCAAAAACAATAGGCATTAAAATGAAAAAAACAGGTTCTTTTTGTTTCCAAGCCAGTTTCAAGGAAATCCCGAGGTTTATTATCAAATACAATGTAATCAATAAGGAGAGAACCGCAAGGGATTGCGGAAATAAAGTCGAAAGCACGGTCATTGCTCCCAACGTTAAGAGAGCCGTCAAAGGAATCAGGGCGCGGACCGTCAATCGAGTGCCGTACCGCGCTCCATAAACATTCCAGAATCCGGAACTGTATTGATGCCTCCAGAACTCCTTCAAACCCGCCCGGCAATAATAATTGAATTGAATGTCCGGAGTAAAGATAACTTTACCGCCCAGCCTTTTGATGCGGGCATTGATTTCCACATCTTCCCCTCTCGCTAAGTTTTCATTAAAAGAAAGGCCGTGTTGATCGAAAAATTTTTTTTTAAAACATCCAAAAGAAACGGTTTCCACTTCGGTAGGCGACCGGCGGGCATGCATCCAGCGATAATAGTTGCCGCCTCCGAACGGGTGCCCCATAGCAAGCGCGATCCCTTTCGCCACTTTCGTTTGATCTCCCGGACGCACCACAAATTTCCCCCCGACGTTTTGCGCTTGAGTTTTGCAGAGAAAACCGGCGCATTGAGTAAGATAATCCGGCGGGTAGTCGGCATGGGCATCCATCTTAAAAATGATGCCCCCTTTCGCCTGCCTAAGACCGCGATTCATCGCCGAAGAAACATAGCATTTCGGATTATCCAAGATTTGGATAAAAGGATATTTGCGGCGGTAAGATTCCAAAATACTTCGGGTGCCGTCTTCGCTTAAGCCGTCTACCACAATAATTTCAAGACGGCCGCGAGGATAATCATTATTTAAAATAGAATCGAGGCAGGCCGCAATGTGCTTTTGTTCATTCCGGCAAGGGACAATCAGTGACGCGAAAGGCAATTCTTCTTCGGGGTTCATCTTTCACACGAGGACTTGAGCTTCCGAAACAACTTTTTTCTGCTTGGGCATAAAGCCTTGAAGAAGCTCGTGCTCAAGGAGCATTCGCTCACGCCAGGAAAGAACTTTTTCATGGAAGCTTTTTTTTGCGTTCTCTTGAATCCGCCGTCTTAAGGAGGCATCCGTCAAAAGATCTCTGACTCTCAAGGGTAAATCCGTTTCCAGTTTCTCGTGAGGGACTAAAAAAGCATTGACGCCCTCTTGAAGCAATCCGGCCGTACTTCCATCGTCAAGCGTCACTATGGGCGCGCCGCAGCACATCGCTTCTAATAAAGGATTGCTGAGATTGGAAACATCGTACAGATTTAAAAAGACATCTGCAATCGAATAGTATTTCGCCATTTGAGGGTGGGGAACGGCGCCTAAAAACCGGACATACGGCTCAAGATTCAATGCCTTCGTCAAGGCCTGCAGGGGCTCATCTTCCTGTCCCTGCCCCAAAATGAGAAGCACAACGTCGTCCATTCCGTAGTCGTTCACTAGGCGGTAGAGACAGTCCAGCCCGCGGTCGACGCGTTTCCATAAGACCAGCCGGGAAGCCATCATCACGATTTTTTTGCCGGAAAGGCTCAATCCTTCTTTGAACCTTTGAGTATCCCAATCCGGCGGCAGGCTCATGCCTTCCAGATCCATTCCGTTCATCCAAAAATGGATTTTTTCTGGAGGAACCCCGATCATGCGAAATACTTTATCTCCTTGGGTTCCATCATTGGTGATGATGACAGCATCCGATGGAAGCCATTTGGAAAATCCGCCGTCAAGGGCGAGAAACTTGTCGATCCACCGCGTTTGTATCTTCTTAACATCTTCTTCGGTGTAGAAAGATCCGTGCCACCTTTGAATAGTGGGTTTGCGGTAAAGCTTTCCTAAAAAAGAAGCCAAGGCGGTTCCCTGGCCATTGAGCCCGTAAAAAAGTTGGGGTTTGAGCTGAAAATAATAAAAAGAAACGCGGATCATTTCAACCGGAACATAGAAAAGGAAGAACGCAATGTAAAACAAACGCCCCATGAGATTGTATTCGTCAAAATATCGGATTTTTTCGGCCGGATTGATTTTTTTACGGCTATTTTTTTTGCGGCGCATTCCTAAAATATCTTTCAAAAATTTAATAAAGTCATAGAGAGGAGTCAAAAACCTGGGCGTCCGGTGAAAGACGACGCGCCCCCCTAAGGCCTCTTGGGGGTTTTGCAGAATTCGGTAATCCTCGGGAAAGGCGCTGAAAAAATGGATAAGGTAGCCGAATTGGGAAAGGTATTTCAGGGTGTTTTTAACAGATTGATTGCTGGCAAGATCCATATCTGTCAAACCACCGATAAAAAAAAGAGTCTCAGGAGTAGAAGCAGATTTACTTTGAAACATTTTCGGCGAGAGGAACCAAAGCCGGCGATTTGGAGGATAAAAGTAGTTTTCGAATGATCTGATCTTCAACTGCCATACGGTCTTCCCAGGAAAGAACTTTGGCGTGAAACGTTTTTTTGACATTCTCCCTGATTCTAAGTCGCAAAGATTCGTCCGTTAAAAGGGCTTTGACTTTTAAAGGCAACTCTTTGTCGAGCTTTTCAAAGGGGATCAAAAAAGCATTCTGCCCATCTTTGAGCAATTCATCCGCACTGCCGTCGTCGAGCGTAAAGATAGGCAAGCTGCAATACATAGCCTCCAGAAGCGGGTTTCCGATATTGGAAATGTCATAAAGCGAGATAAAGGCCTCGGCGATGGAATAATACTGGACAACCTGATTATGCGGGATTGCTCCCGCGAATCTCACATGATCCGCAAGCCCAAGCTCTCTGGCAAGTACTTCCAGATTTGCTTTCACTTGCCCTTCTCCCAAGATCAGCAATACCACATCTTTTAACCCGAGTTCATTCACTAAATGAGCAAGACATCTGATCCCTCGATCCACTCGTTTCCATAAGACCAGACGTGAGACCATAATCAAAATTTTTTTATCCTGAAGGCCCAGAGATCTTTTAAACGCTTCAGGATCCCAATTGGGCGGAAGAGTCATATCCTCGAGATCAAGCCCGTTCATCAAAAAGTGAATTTTCTCCGGCGGAATCCCCAATAAACGCAAGTTTTTGTCTCCGCCCGAGCCGTCATTCGTCATAATTACTGCATCGGATGGAAGCCAATAAGAAAAGGAGGAGTCGGGAAGAATAAATTTGTCGAAAACCCGTATCTTGTTTCTTTGCACGTCTTCTGCCATACACCCGTGAGATCCCTGCCATCGATGAATCGCAGGCTTACCGAAGAGCTTACCAAAGAGTGTCGCCAAAGCATTTCCCGGCCCTGCGATCCCGTAAAAGAGGTCCGGTTTTAATTTAAGAGTATAGTAAAACACGCGAAAGGACTCGATCGCTAAGTAGATATAGAAAAAACCCATATAAGCTAAAAGAGCTATCCGATTATATTCATCTGTATATCTAACTTTCCGCTCAGCCTTCAGCTGATTCAGTTGCAGTTCTTTCTTTCGCGGCCTCCCCAATGCATCTTTCAAAAACTTCGCACCATCAAAGAAGGGCGTCAGAAAATGAGGCGACCGGTGAAAAACAACGCGCTCATTAAAAATCTTCTTGGGATCCTGAAGAATCTTATAACCTGCGGGAAAAGCGCCAAAATAATGGGCGTTATAACCGAACTCGGACAAGTATTTAATTGTGTTCTTTAAAGATTGGTTCGTGGCCAAATCGATATCCGCCAAGCCGCCGATAAAAAAAAGCGTGGCGCCCTGAGAAGGACTTTTGGAAGAATTGAGTTTCATGGGAAGTTGTGTTTAGAACTTAACACGGGGCACTTCGCAGTCGATGGAACGTACGAAAATCTGTTAAATAATCGCGTTAAGCCAGTCTTTCTGAGACCAAGGCACGTTCCCCATGAAAGATTGCGGCTGACTTCCCGGTAATCGTAACTGAATTTTTCGTAACTAAATTTTTTAACCGGTACAAGAACCTGCTTTTCTTAATCAAAAACCGGTAAGCTCGCTGAAGGTTTTCATGAGGTGAAATGTAGGCCTTCACCATATAACTGAATATCTTGAAAAGAGGCCAATTTCCTCTAAAAGCTTTGTACCAGAAAAGGACGTATTCCAACCGAATCCGCCATCTGGGGAAGGTCGGAATATTCAAAACAGCTTTGGTGCGTTCAGCGCGCGGGTCTAAATCCACATCAGGGGCATATTCCTTTGAAATGTTGTATAAATCGGTGCCTATATAAGGATAAAAAATAGATAAAGAGACTTCATTCGGATTGATATCCCTCACCGCTTGAACAGTCTCGGCAAAATCCTTCGGGGTTTCAGTCGGAAGGCCCATTAAGACATAGAGGGAAATAGTGATTCCAAACTCTTTAGCGATGGCTGCAAATTCAACCAGCTCTTTATTCGTATAGCGGGGCCGGCGAAGAATCTCCTTACGCATTCTCTCCGAGCCGGATTCAAGGCCGATATTGAGATTGACCACATTCGCGTCCCTGCAATAACTGAAGAACTCTCTGACATCTTCTCTATTTCTCATAAAAGCAGAATGAACCGCCAGATTCATACTAAAGGTTAATTTTTCTTCTCGAGAGCCATTGTAATCTGCGATTGCGCGGAATAATTCTTTCGCCTTGGTGATATAAGCACCAATGGTCTCTACTTCCAAATAAAATTTTCTGAGATTAGGATACTGCTCCGACACATATTTGATTTCCCCGACTAAATCGTGAGGAGGACGAAACCGGACAAAGGTTCCTTCCGACAATTTGGCAATAGCGTGATTGGAGCAATAAGTGCATTTAAAAGGGCAGCCCCGGCCGACGAGGATGGAGGCTTGCTCATCCCGAAACAGGATCCAGGGTTCCCACATCGTGCGGTCGATGAAAGGCAGGGTTTCAAGCTCTTGCAGAAAGGGACGAGTAGGGTTTTTCTCGATGCATTCCGTTGTTTTATCCTTAATCCAGAGCCCTGAAATTTGGGTGACCTTTTCCCCTTTTTCAATTTGGACGGCTAATTCCTGAATTGCAAAATCCCCTTCTCCAATACAAATGGCGTCCAGGTTAGGAGATTGAATGGCATTTTCGGGGGCCAGAGAGGCGTGGTGCCCTCCCAAAATGACAAAAATACTCGGGTCAATTTTTTTGATAATACGAGCTACCTTTTCAATATAAAGAAATTGGGATGAAACCGCCGAAAGGCAAAATAAACGCGGGCGTTCCGTTCTTATATAACCTTCGAGGATTTCTTCGACCGGCGAGACCGGGCAAAAAACGAAAAGGCGGGTATCATGACGATTGACTTTAAGGATGGTGGCAATGATGGAAATGCCGTAAGGAATTTCTGCCGCATTTTTAAGAGGTTTCTCTTTGCTTGCGTAATCATCCTGTGAAAAAACACAACCGACTTTCATCCCGACTCCTTTGATGTGAGGCTAATGAGGCTAAAATTAGTATCGGCTGCCTTAATATATAGTTAAAACAAAATTTCTGCAATACAATTTCAGGGTCTTGATACAAAAGTTTCTTTTATAAAGCGCTGGTAAGTCGTTTATATTTGTAGTAAACAATCCTTCCAACATGAAAGGCTTTAGAATCTCGAGAAAATAAAGGGCGAAGGATGTTGGTGGAGCCCTCTTCGATCTTATGGCGGAAGTAATCGAGAAACGCACGCTTGCGATATTCCTTAAAATAAGCGGCAAGCTCCTCACGCGTCCTCGCCCTGCCATTATCAGCATACTTGGGAACATAGGGACTAAAATAAGGATAAATGCTCTTCGTACGCCATGTTCCATGCAGGGTCGTCTTCATAAAGTTTCCGATAAGTAAATCATCAAATATTTGATGTGTGACAGCCAGCATCAGCGATTTCCTTGGAGTTTCGAATGTGATTCCCCGGTCAAACCTATGACGGTTAAATTCAATCCGGTGATCTTTGCCTGCAACACGGACATTAATAAAATCAAGAGTCCGCTCAAGATGAGAGACGGCTTTAAAGTAGTTTTTGACTAATTCAAAATCTCCCGGCTCAAGCGGATCATCCCAGGAGTCACCGATTTCCTCCGGAGGCAAAACTTTAATGGGATTCATGGCCGGATTAAGGCATTGGTATTGGTCCTTGAGGCAGTCGTAACGGATAAACGCCGGCAAAATTTTACAGGATTTGGATTCGAATCCAACCTCATAATCGGAGAGTGCGGTCACACACCGATTGGCCCAAAGGCTATCCGATCTCCGGTATTGATGCATGGAACTGAACGGCAAAAAATATTTAACCCCAAAACCCTCTGCAAAAAGGGCCACGGTCTTTCCGAATGGAATCCTTTTCGCGCCTATGGGCATGATCCTTTCTCCTCTTTCGTCAAAATAGTTGAGCATATCCGCGTCGCCAAAACCCGACAAAGACAAAAGAAATGAGATGTCGTATTTTTTAATCGTTTTTCTTACAAAAGGACCCCAGCCGAGTTCTCCTGCGTCGTTTGTATTCACAATCAAACGTCCATTAATATCAATCAGGATGATGGCATCCTGATAGTAATCTGCGATTGTTAAAATTCGGATTCGGTCGGACAGTTTAATCCATTGCCGGTCTTTGAGGCGGTGGACATCATACCCTTGCGTCTCCATTTCGCCGTAGATTCTGGAGCCGACGTGGTCCGGCAATAAAATCCTTTTGCCTTTCAGAAGTTTCAAGGAGGCAGAACTGAGATGATCCGGATGACCGTGAGATAGCCACACATACTCGCTGGATAGAATTGCTTTCATCTGTTCTTCGGGTATTTCATGGGACAACGTCCAGCTTTCAAAGTAGGCGCCGCCCGTAAGCCAGGGATCTGTGACGAGAACCGGCTTTTTGTCGTAACAAATCAGTGTCGCATTGCCGATGCTTTCAAACCCTATTTCCATGAGAAAAGCCTCTCAAGCACTTCTTTAAGAGTTTGAGCCACAATTTCAAGGTTCTCTTTGAGCAATTCAGGATATAAAGGTAAGCTGAGAACTTCTGCGGCTGCTTTTTCCGTTACCGGGAGACTGCCCTTGGGAATCCGGAGCCCCTGATAGGCCGGCTGCTGATGAACCGGAACCGGATAATGAATCCCGGTTTCAATCTTGTGTTCTTTCATGAGGTTTCTTATATCCTCGCGTTTTGGGATACGAACAACAAAAAGATGCCAAACACTTGAAGCCTCTTTATGAACAGAAGGCAAAAAAATTTCCTTCGTTTCCTTTAAGGCGTCAAGATAAGAGGCCGCAAGCCGGCAGCGGGCTTCATTCCATTGATTTAAATATCGCAATTTAATACGCAGAACAGCCGCTTGCAGGCTATCCAAACGGCTATTCACTCCTACGAGCTCGTGAGAATACTTTGTGACGCGGCCATGATTTGCGAGCTTACGGATTTTAGAAATCAATTCTTCATTCTGACTGACTACCGCCCCTCCGTCACCATAAGCGCCCAGATTTTTCCCGGGGTAAAAACTAAAGCACGTTGCATCTCCCAACAAGGCAATCGGCTGGCCCTGCCAAAACGCGCCATGGGCTTGGGCTGCATCTTGAATCACCCAAAGATTATAACGTTTCGCAATTGCTGAGAGGGATTTCATATCACACGGCTGTCCGTAAAGATGGACAGGAAGAATCGCCCGGCTTTTTTTTGTAATAGCAGCTTCAACAAGGTCCGCATTCATCAGCATTGTATCTTCCCGGATATCCACAAACACAGGTTGAGCCCCGGTAAGCGAAATGGCTTCAGCGGTGGCGATAAAAGTGTGGGAAACCGTGATGACCTCATCCCCGGGCCCGATTCCCAGGGCTTTTAATGTAAGATAGAGGGCATCCGTACCATTCCCGACCCCCACACAAACCTTCCCACTGCAGTAAGCTGCAAAATCCTTCTCGAATTTTTGCACTTCTTCTCCGAGAACGAAGGCGCTCTTATCAAGTACCGACTGGATGCCCGCATTGATTTCTTCTCGCAGGGATTCATATTGGGCTTTTAAATCAACGAGTGGGATCACTTCGCGCCCTCTTTTTCAGAAAAGTTACTCGTTAATTTCCTTTGACGACGGCCGTTTAGTTCCTCGAGCGTTTCGTTGATTTTTTCGACTGTTGTCAAAATGGGTTGAGTATCCATCCCTCGGATCCAGACCAAACCGGGAGGCAGAGGATTAACTTTCCGGAGAAACTTAGGTAAGGGGCCATTTAAAGCGCACTGAACAAAGATATAAGGCATATTTAAACCTGCTACGGTAAAAAATTGATGGGTTGTGAAAAAACGGCCGATATTAATTTCCGTTGGGTTGGGTATTCCGTTTCGATCGTAAGTAAGGTCGACGCCAAAGATGCCCTGGGGTTTTGGGTCAATGCTCAAAATCGCCCGCATCGAGATTTCATCCACCTGCGGGTCGCTGCACGTCACACCAGCGCCTGTGATTCCGGTCACTCCGGAAGGGGCGCGGCTTCCGAATTCCCAAAAAAGACGCTTACGGCCCTGAGCGACTATCAATTCCCCTTCTTTCCAGATGGATTGCCACGTCACGGTTTCACGTTCCAAACATTCACTTGCGGTAAACTTTTCCCAGCCTTTGGAGTAATCAATCCACCACTTGGCCTCTTCAAAATTGCTCGTCGCAAAAGATCCACGGCCCGCTGAACCGTTTGTAAAACGTAGCCAAAGGCGCGGTCCAAAATTTTTAAACGCATTTTGAAGATCTTCAGAGTTCCTCAAAAGCAATGTCCATGGAACTTTGAGCCCTTGCTCCTGCCACCGAAGGTAGGACCTATACTTGTCTTCACAAATGAGAACGGTTTCATGACGCGGCAGGAATGTTTTGCAAGGCAGGCGTTCCCGTAAACCCGAAATCGCGATCATTTCAGCAGAGACTTGAACGTGCAATAAATCGGCCCCCGTTTCTTCAAGGAGACCTGAGATAACCTGCAAGTAATCAGGATCTTTGGGACGAGGCGTCAAAAACCTCTGATCTGTTTCGGCCCTTTGAAGCGCGTACGGGTCGATATCAAAACCAATCAATGCAAACGGCTCGGGGGCAGCCCTCAAGGAGCGCTCGAACCCGATGGCCGGACTTCCTCCGGCTCCGACGACGGCGATACGTTTCATAGGATAAGGTCTTTATGGGAATGAACCTTCACAAGCTCTGAGGCGATTAACGAAACAGCGCCTTTTTGCTGGAGCGCTTTTTCTCCCGCCTCGAGAACAGCGACAACAGCCCTGGCGTGCTCCGGCCCGGTTAGAGAGGGTATCCCTGTCTTAACGCATTCAAGAAAATGAGCGGCTTCCAGTTTTAAAGGCTCCTCGTTCTCAATCCGAGGCATTAAGATGCCCCCTACCCGGGGGCGAAGTTGATAATTGCTGAAATGATCGAAATCCATGCTTTCACCTGCTTTTGGAACACGGTCAATCCCTTTATCCAAAATTTTTATTTTATCTTCATGCAGATCGTCATAAACAATCATTTTGCGGCTGCCTACAATGGTGATCTTGCGAACTTTGCTGGGATCTAGCCAGCTCAACTGCAAATGCGCCATAATTCCATTGGCCCAGGAGAGCGTAGCAAAAACCACGTCTTCGATTCCATTTTGAATATAACCCTGGCCGTGCACTAATATGGAAGCGGGAAGGCTTCCATTCATCAGGTAAAGAAAAATACTGATATCATGAGGCGCCAAATTCCACCAAACATTCACATCGGAGCGGACCTGCCCGAGATTCAACCTTTGGCTGTAAAGGTAATAAATCTGTCCGAGTTCCTCGGTGTCCATAATTCGTTTGATATAGCGCACGGCGGGATTATAAAGAAACGTATGGCCCACCATAAGTGTCTTGCCTTTTGCAGAGGCCAAGAGCGCCAATTCATCCGCTTCCTGCGTGTTCATCGCCAAAGGTTTTTCCACAAACACGTGTTTGCCGGCCTCGAGCCCAGCCTTGGCAAGTTCGTAATGAGTTGCAGCCGGCGTCGCAATCACAACGGCTTGGACTTCCGGATCCGATAAAATCCGTTCCCAATCCTCCGTTGTTTTTGTCTTTGAGTAGTTGGCTTCGACGTAACGGCGGCGTTCCTGATTGAGCTCCGCAACCCATTTAACACGGCAATTACTTTGAGCTGAAAAAGCCCTTAAAAGATTGGGACCCCAATAACCGCAGCCGATTTGTGCAAGAGTAACAAGCATTTTCGAAGTTCCTCCTTATCTTAATCCTTAACTGAAAGTTTAGGCGCAGTAAATTCACCGGCCTCACTGCGGTCTAACTGATTCCAACTGTCCGGCCGAAACTCCTGATATTTTTTCAAGACCTCCAGAACCCCATCTTCAAAGGGTACCCGGGGAAATGAGGGGACAATTTGCTTTATTTTTTCAATGGAAAGCCAGCGGTCAGGCCAAATTTTTCCAGGCGGGGCTGGTACGGGCAGCACGATCGCCGCGCTGCCCAAATGGGTTACCGCCAGACGCTGGACGGTATGGGCAATGTCACGAATAGAATGAACCCCGCCGCTCCCGATGTTCACGATTTCATTGCGAACCGTCTTTGATTCGATCAGCGCTCGCAGTGCATTCACCACGTCCTCGATATGCACCAACTCAAGCCCCTGGCTGCCCTCGCCGTAGAGCGTCAAAGGTTTGCCTTCAAAGGCTGAGCGGATAAATTTTCCAACAAGAGCCCGCCACAACGAGCCGACTCCGGTTCCGTAACCGTACACATTGGCAAGCCGGACAATAATATAAGGGAGAGCAGAATCTTGAATCTCGCGTTCCGAGCTGGCCTTCAGGGCACCGTAAAAACTGTCCGTTCGGAGTTCGTCTGATTCCGTGAGCGGCATCGGACGATCATCATAAAAGGAATAAACCCAGTAGGACGAACCAAAAAGAAACAATTTGATGCCGTGGCGGCGGGCGCGTTCTAAAAGAATATGCGTGCCCAAAACGTTCGACATCACAGCCTTCACGGGATCGTTCTTGCACCTGCTTTCTCCGACCACTCCCGCAAGGTGAACAATAATATTGACGCCAGGCAGCAACGTATCCAGCAAAGCGGCGTCGCTCACATCGCCGCGCACGAGCGAGACGCAAGGAGGCATTCGCCGCTCAAGCAGAGAATACCAGCGCCCATGATCCAGAGCAATGATATCGTGCGTCGAACCAAGGGCTAAGGCAAGGCTGCTGCCGATAAATCCTCCTCCGCCTGTGATGAGAATTTTCATAGGGAGGATGAGATGAAAAAATTATAAGTTTTAACCAATCTTGACGGCTGCTTAGTTTTCATATCGAATGCAGAATCAGCTTGTATTTAAGTCGGCTCAAACAACTCTGGGTTCCGGTAAAGGGACGATAAATCTTCCCTTGAATCCTTTTCCGGTCAATTTAGGGATGAGTTCATCCGCGATATGCCATGACAGCAAAAGCGCAAAATCAGGCGATTCTGTAAACAATCTTTCTTCATCGAAAATAGGGATGAGGGTTCCTGGAACATACTTTCCTATCTTATGTGAGCCTTTTATTTCACACACACCGTCGAGAATCCCGTCATCGATGCCCACATAATGAATGAGGGTGCTGGCCCGCGAAGGTGCGCTGATCCCATAAATACTCTGACCTTTTGACTTGATGGCCTGCAAGATTGTCAATAGTTTAAACTTGGACTCGATGACGCGTTTGCGGAATTTATGAAAACCGTTCTGGTTCATAAAAAAATTTTCTTCATCGTTCAGCAGCTTTGCCACGGTATCTTGCACAGGATAAACACCCTTTCGGGACGCATAAACACGGATAGAGCCGCCATGAGTTGGAATGGGCTTTGCGTGAAAAACTTCCAAGCCGCGCTGTTCGAATAAATAGACTAAACTATGCAAGGAGTAATAACGCAGATGCTCATGATAAATGGCGTCATACTGCAAGGTCTCAATGAGCGCTTTTAGATAATGGGATTCGGAGATAAAAACCCCCTCCGGGGATAAAAGTCTTAAAATGAGTTCTGTGGCATCATTGATGTTCTCGATGTGAGCAAAAACATTCGTAGCAGTCACCAGTTTTGCTTGCCCATCCTCTCGAAGAATCTGGTCGACGACCCTATCGCTCAAATAATCCAGGAGGGTTGGAATCCCGCGCTCGATAGCAATTTTTCCTATCTCCTCCGGAGTAACGCCCAAGACCCTATGGCGATCTCGGAAATTGCTTAATAAATTGCCGTCATTGGATCCGATGTCAACAATAAGATCGTTGGGCCCGAGAGGAATCAAGGACTTGGCCTCTTCATACAGTTCTGCAAAGTTCTCCCGAAGAATTTTGGTTGTGCTGCTTGTGTAAGGATAGGAAAATGGGAATAACACTTTAGCATCAACGATCAAACCTAATTGCACCAGGCGGCAGTGATGGCAATAAAGCAATTCGGCAGGATACGTTGTCTCCTCTTGCGGCCGTTCGCCGATAAAATGCATCCTATTCACCGGAGGTAAATAACCCAAAAAGAGAATAGACTCCAAATCAGGCGAATCGCAAATTTGGCATCGTTTAACAATGATGCTTGTCCCGGTTCCGAATGTGAAAGGAATATCACTCTTCATCGTGATCCACGACTGCCCGTTAAGACCCCAGGGGCTTCAGACATATGCTCCTCATACCAGCTTAAGGTGAGAGGCAATCCTTTTTCGAGCAAATATTTCGGTTTATAACCCAATGCTGAAATTTTGGAAATGTCCGGACACCGCCGGAGAGTCGAACCCTCCGGGGTTTTCCCGGGTACGATTACAATCTTTTTTCCGAAAAATTTCCCGGCCCTATTTGCGAGCTGCTCTATGGCTACTTCTTCGGTGGTACCGATATTGTATATTTCTACACCTTTTTTGCCATGTTTCGCAAGAAGCATTAACCCCTCAATAAAATCCTCGATAAAAACAAAAGCCCGGGTTTCTCGGCCGGATCCCAAAACCGGAAAGCGGACAGTTCCCGCCACATTTTCAGCTAACTTTTTCAGGCGAACCGCAAACTGGGGAATAACATGTTCCCATCCCATATCGGGACCATAAACATTGTGAGGCCGGAAAATGATCACCCGGTCAAAATATTCGCGGCCGCAATTAATCGCGATTATTTCGCTAATCATCTTGCTCGCCGCATAGGAGTAACGGGGGTTGAAGGGATCGGGGATGGTCAGCGGGACTTTCTCATCCGTGGGAATGAAACTGGGTGTTTGATAAACTTCTGAGGTGGAGGCAACCATTAATTCTTTGACCCCTTGTTTTAAACAGGCTTCGATGACATTCAGGATCCCCCTTACTCCCACATCCAAAACTTCATTCGGTTTCGTATAAAAATTTTCTGTGCCATTGATCGCTGCCAGATGGCATACACAATCAACGCCTTTTACACACTCCATGACCGTCGATGGATTACGAATATCCCCCGCAGTAATTTCGCATTCATGCTGAATATCCGCTAGTCGCGTTGATGAAGCCCGCGAATAGTTATCTAAAACTCTGACGGTATTGCCTTCCCGAAGAAGCCGTTTTACAAAAACTGCTCCGATAAACCCGGCACCGCCTGTTACCAAGTAGGATTTAGCCATATTTAATTTAAATTCAGCACTTTCTCACGACGCAAAGGCACGGTCTCAGGCCCTCTTTTGAGGAAGTGGGTGGCAAATGCGTAGAAATACCAGCGGAGATATTCAAAAAGCCATTTCGCAATTCGAAAGCGGCTCTTCCCCTTTCTTCGCTCATACCAAGCAGCCGGAATCTCGGCGATCTTCCAACGCAGCCGGTGGCACTTCACTAAAAGCTCCAGACTAAAGGAAAAGCCCAAGGTGGATTCAATCACGATCTGATTGATAATCTTTCTTGAAAAAAGACGGAAACCATTCGTGGGATCGTGGACCGGAAGGCGCGCGAAATGGTAGAGAGAGAAGGCCGAAAGTCTTACGAGAAAACTCTTCAGAGCGGGGCAGCCCTCCATCTTGCCTCCGCGCATGAATCGGCTTGGCACAACCAGATCATAACCTTCCCTGAACCGGTTCATGAGAGGGTCGATGATTTCGGTATTATAAGTATCATCTGCAGGAAAAACCAGAATAGCTTCTGCGGTTGACGCCTTGAATCCCGATAACACCGCACCATGGGGCCCGGTTTTTTCATTTTTAACATACTTGATTTCAAAATCCGGTTTGTAAGACTCTAATGCCTTGAGCGTGGTGTCGTGATCGTGATCATAACAGATCAAGACTGTAAACTTCGTAGTCACGTCCTTATGCAGTTGTTCCAGTACGGGAATGATATTCTCCCCCTCGTTATAAACCGGAATCACGATGTCAAGCTCATTCATTTGGCGCAAGTCCTTAATTGGCATAAGGGATTATCATCTTAGAAGTGCATGATACCCATGAATCGCATTCGGCCGATTCTAGCGCCCGGTCAATCAAATATTGCACACGCCACCCTTCCATCAATGATGGCTTCTCAGGTTTTCCGTTGAGTATCCAGTCCACAAGTTTTTTCGTTAACTGACTGACAGCAAAAATCCGACCGTCTTCATCGCTACGTCCCGTAAAATGTTCCGGCCCTGATAAAATTTCCCTGAGACCGTCTTCCTTATGGCCATGCTTGAGGCTAAACCCTCGTACGTGATCCTTCGTTGAATTCTCTAGAAAGATAGCGCCTTCATCACCATAGAATTCCAAACGATGGCCCTTCCCAAAGGGAGCATGCGTGCTTACGGATAAGACGACAGGCACGCCTTGTTGGGTTTCTAAACAGAAATGTGCCAGGGTATCATTTTGGGGGTTGTTTTCTGGATGGAAAAATTTTCCGGAAATTTTCTTCATCCTGCCGAGAAACCATTCCAAATAATAAAACGAATGGGAAACAAAAGAATGGAGAACACCTCCTCCTTGATCTCTGTCCATTTTCCAAGAGTGTTCAGCATTGCGAACTTCCACAGGGGTCCAATTTACGGAGACGTGACGGAGCCTTCCAATCCCGCCTTCTTCTAAAATTTTTTTGGCCGTTCGCCACTTATCGTTTTCCGCAATCTCAAAGTCGATCATGGCGGGAATTCGAGTTTTCCGTGCTAATTCGATGACCTCGTTGGCTTGCTCTAAAGAGGCGGCCAACGGTTTTTCGCAAAAAATAGGCTTCCTTTTTGCCAAAGCGGCTTTCAATATTTCCGGCTGAGCTCGCGGGGGAACTGCAACGGAAATAAGATCAATATCGTTGTCATGGACCAATGCCTGCCAGTCAGAGAAAATTCGCAAGTGAGGCAACTGCTTTTTAAAAGCGTCCCTTTTTTCTTCGTGGTCGGTAAAAAGAGCCGTCACCTCGCACCGCGAGTCATTTTGAAACGCGGGAAGATGGACTCGTCTTCCAAATCCCGCTCCTATGATTCCCACCCGGATCTTTCCTTTCATACTAAACCCTCTTTAGACCATCCTTCTTACTGTCCCAGAAATTCCAAATATCAACTACGATTTTCTTTCCCAGTCGGACTTTCTTATAGACCTGATGAGGGGCACAAAGAATTAAAATGTCACTTTTCTTTACGACTTCTTCGAACGATAAAATGTTGGGATCATTTTTAATGAAGGGGTCTGTAATCAGGACATCTTGGGTTTGATAAGCAAGCAGCTTTCTCAATTTATAAGCAAGCGACGCACGCGCATCATCAATATCAGCTTTGAAAGCCATGCCTAAAATCCCGACTGTCTTTTTTGATAAATCGTATTTTTGACGCAAAGAATCCACGATATATTGAGGGAGCCCTTCATTGATTAACATGGCGGCATGGCCAAGGCTAAATTTGTTTCTGAAAAAAGCGGCTAATTGGGCTGTGTCTTTAAATAAACATGGTCCTGCCGTAAATCCAGCCGTAGGGATATCCTGTGCACGTGGGTATTCTTTCTTGAGGCCATTCAAAATATTGCAATAACTGACCCCTGCCGATTCAGCAATCATATAAAATTGATTGGCTACCGCAAAATGAATGTACCGGTACGCATTACAAAAAAGTTTAGAAAACTCCGCTTCGATCGGTTGCAAGCGGACAATTTTAGGGGCAATTTTTAGAAATAAACTCGCGGCTTCTCGTGCCGCTTCGGGTGTCATCCCGCTGACAATCTGAGGCAAGGTTTGCAGCTCTTCAATGGCGCGGCCTTGGACGATCCTTTCCGGACAAAAACTGACTTTCAGCCTTTTGCCCCGTTTCAAAAGGTATTTAAAGACCCATTCTGTTACGCCGGGATAGACGGTGGAACGCAAAATAAGAAGCTGTTCCTTGGATAAATAAGGAAACAAATCATCAAGACAACTTTGAATCTCTTTTAAGGAAGGATTGAGAAATTCATCAATCGGTGTGCCGATGGTAATAATAATTTTCGGCACGGCTCTTAACTCTTGGGGGGCTTCTGCAAATCCAATTTTCCTTTTTTTAAGCATTTTCCGCAATAAAGAAACGCCTCCATTTTCCATAAAGGGCATCACACCTGATCTGATTTTTTCCACAGCCTGCTTGTCCACATCATAAATCAAGGTCCGATAGCCGCGATCGGCCAGCACCAGCGACAGAGGAAGCCCTACATGCCCCGCTCCCCCGACAACCGCAACATCATAATGACCTTTTATTATTTTATTTTCCATACCCACTCATCCTGCCGATTTTAGTCCTCGTGCCAGCACAAACGCGCTGAACGGCTTTAAAAAACTCAAGCGGAACAAATAATCGTCAACCTTATTATAAAGCGGCAGCAGAAACCGGCCAAACGTTGAAGCCACGTACCGATAATGCAGCCCGGATAAATAGGAAACAGAAACGCAAAAGCCTTGCTTAGAAAATACTTCCATTAACGCGCTTGAAAGGATGGGCCGTTCATTTGCCGTCACGCCTTTACTGCTGTAGAATGGCGAACTCCGGTCCCTATAAAGCCACATGAATGGATTGAGCCGATTCGGATCAAAGGTCACAACAACGCCGTTAGGTTTAAGGACCCGAAAAACTTCGCGCACACAATGAGTCGGATCGGGAAGGTGATGCAAGATGCCGCTCAGCAATACCCCATCCAAACTTTCTGATCGCAATGGAAGAAACTCGACATCCCCCGCCATAAACTGTAGGTGCGGCGATCTTACTCCGCCAGACACGAGCAACTTATGACTTAAATCCAATCCCAGCGTTTTAAAACCATTCGCAGCAAGCAGTGATGTGAAGACTCCTGATCCACACCCCAAATCCGCTATCAATCCTCCCTGTTCCCAACCGGCAAGTTGAATGCAAGTATCGACTAATTTACGGGTGCTTGTCTGTTCAAAAACATCGTAGCCCTCCGGCTTCGCATATTCGTTGAAAAAAGCCGCCTCACTTTGTTTATTTTGAGCAATACGAACACTCATAACCAGATACCACATTTAGAGTTAAAACTTAGACTAAAAAGAGTCTTTGGATTCATAAAATTAAATCTACTACTTTCTTATAAAAACAAGATGGGTCGGCGGGCAAGTTGACAGCTGCTCGACGTAATGACTGAGGTCTTCCTTCGGTATATCCATGGCGCTACGCGGGGTCATCTGACCTTTATCCAAAAGAAGTGTGGCAAAATATCCTTCCCGGATAAGGCCTCGGATGCCTCCTCTTTCATAGACTCCTTTATGCTCGTCTCCTACTAAGCGTTGATCGACGATCACGAAATTCTCGCCTCCAAGCATCCAAGGGAGATTAAGATAGGGCGTTTGAGAAAAGACAGGACGCGGAAGTGACTCGGTGCATTTTAATAATTCCGAATAGGCCTTATGCTGAAATCGTAGTGACACGTGCTGTTTGATTCCAAATAATATCAATAAAAGAACCAAAATATTGATGGACGCAGAAAAATAGAAGGAAATATGGAATATCTTGGGAATGCGGTCTTGCACAATATCTGATAAAAATAAAAGGCAGAAGAACGCCGCAAAAATACTTGCGGGTATAAAATAATTTTCAGAAGCTCCTATTTTCTGCGATGTGGCCCCCCCATATAGCGAAGTCACGACAGCAGTGAGAAAGCAAAACTGATATTTTTTTTCGCCCAGGATACGGTCTCTGAATGTCTTGAAAAAGAAGACCGTTCCCATAGCGACGTACCCAGGTATGGCAAAAAGGCTTTGGACAATATAATATAAAAAATGTTTACTCACCAAAGCATTTGAAAAACCTGACTTCGGAAAAAAAAGAATGGCGTTTTCTCGGTAGTCAGGCCCTCCAAGCCAAACCACCAAAGAGCATAAAGACGCTAACATAAGGCCCATCATCCAGGCTGCACGCCGGTAATAGATAAAACAAAAAATCATGAGGCTTAAAAAGACAGAGATGTTCACCTGCTTAAAAGACCAGGCAATAAAGGCAAATAAGGTTGCCGTCAAGGCTGCCCTGGTGGGCCGGTTTTCAAATTCTTTGATAAAAATATAAAAAGCGAGCAATTCAAATACAACCGCTGCGATATCCGGGCGTGCGGTCAAATGCCAAAAGGCTGTTAAGGGTCCAAAAAATAAATAAAAAGGAACCAAAAGAAAAAAAAGATTCATTTTTTTTGAGGGATGCCTACATAGGACTACCAATGTTTTTCTGGCAATGATTAACCCCAGGACTGAAAAAAACAAGCTTATCAGCCTTCCAATCGTCGGAATCCATGGATCCGATATCCGCGCAAAAAACAATACTGCCTTAGTGAGCATTCCATAGACCACGTAAAACAGCCAATTAAAACACGAAAGCGAAAATGGAATTTTATGAGGGTCGATATAAACAGGCTGGTGATGTACAAATTTCCACAAGCTCAAAAAGGACAGCTCTTCACTTCCAGACGTGAGCAATTGAAGAGGCTCGGAAAATGAAATGTTGGAGACAAAACGGAGGAGACATAAAAGTCCGGATAAGGACACAATGGTTGCAAAGATTCTGAGCAAAGAGGTAAAACAAACAGAATCGGAACTTTTAAGCATTTTATCCTTTGTCTAGCATTTTCAAACCCTCAACGGGTCCAGCCAGGTATGGAAGGATGAATTTTTTAATGATTTTCTTTCAGTTGTGGGGGCAAATATTTTTCGACCTCCCCGAAGATGATTTCGGCCACCGCGCGGTGGCCTTCCGCATTTAAGTGGGAGTCTATTTGCCCGTGCATTTTGACGCCCCGTCGGACCCTTTCCCGCATCGGCACGAGGGTATCGATAAAATCAAGATACCTTTTTTTAAAAGAAAGAGCGAGCATCTTATCGGGTTGTTCCAAATCAACCGACTGAAGAGAAATATCAAACATTTTTATGTATTCATTTAAAGCGCTGGGATCCAGCTGATAGTCCGTGGGGAGAAACACGAAAAAAACGGGCGTTGAATACTTTTCGAATTCCTGCTGGATCTTTTGGCAAACGTCGGCGGTAATCTCCCACCTCTTGGAATTCTTTTCTTTACGTTCAAAGATCACAGGGAAATAATAGGCGGTCAACCTCATCCGTGCCAAGAGGATATTAAATCTTTCTTTAAGAAATACAAAAAGCTGGGATCTTTGTTTCAGATAAAAATTGATGGGGTAAAAAACGGCGCTAATGAGCGAATTCCATGTCCATTCCCGAGGGAGTCGGAGTGTCGTATTTTTTTCGAATTCTTTATGGCTGAAGGTTGTCCGCACCTTATCGACAATATCATTTTCAATGTAAATAAAAACGATTCCGAGATCATAGGGGGCTAGGGCAAGCGCACGACGGGCCTCAAGCCAATACTGCCCAGGCTCCCAGGAGCCCACGCCCGCATTAACCGCACGCACTCTCTTATGATATTTTGCTTCAAGCATCTGCTTGATTCTCTGAGGGATCGTCTCTTCATTCTCAATCGCCAGGGCTTCGAGAAAGGAATCGCCTATCATGAGAATTGAAATATCCGCTTTGCCTGCTTCCTCGCCCTTTGTTAAAGATCGGTTGATGCGGTAACCGTGTTCATCGGTCACCAGATGCGTTAAGCGCTCCCCCGTATTGACAGGCGTATCCGCGGACTCAAAATGCCGCCAGCCGAAAACGGGCTCGGGTTTCCACAACCGGTTGTTGGTCACGATCAACTGCTGGGGTGCGACGAGTCGAATTAAAATCTCTCCCAGCGCCAGGGAGAATAAGAACGCAAGCAAAAAAACTGCGGCGTTTTTTAGGAAGTTGAAGCGGAGAACTCTGGGGGCTGCGGAAGTTTCCATCAGGCGCTAAGCATCCACAAAACGGTGATTCTCCGGCTTGACCGAAGGGATCCTTGTGCCTTGGACTTCTCTCCTGTTGCGCAGTTTCACCAAGCGAAGCTGCCGGCCGGTATCGGCAATGGAATTTTTAAAAGACTCCGATTTAAATTTTAATGTCGCTTCCACCTTCGGAAGAATGGCTTCCGTCACTGTGTCATGACCTTCAGCATTGAGATGATTGTCGCTTGAGCCGTACATCTTCAAACCTTTTTTTGCGTTCTCTCTAAAAAGAGGCAGCATATCTATGAAAGGAATGGATCTTTGCTGAAATTGAGCGGCCAATTTTTGATTGGGCTGGTCAAGATCAATCGAATCCGGAGGAATATTAAACATTTTTCTATACCGGGTAAGCAGCTGCGGCTGGACCTGATAATTCACCGGCAGCAGAACAAACAAGGCCGGGATCTTGCGCTGCTGAAATTCCTGATAAATCAGCTCCGCCATGGCCGCCGTCGCCTCCCATTTCAGGGAGTTTGCCTCTTTCCTAAGAAAAATATCCGGGAAATAATAGTCCGTGAATCCCATTCTTGCCAAAAGAATCTGCAGCCGGGCCTTCAAAAATACAAACAGATGAGACCGTTCTCTTAAAAAATTATTGAGGGGTAAAATAAGATCCTTTTGGAAAGCCTGCGGCGTCCATCCGCTTGGAATTCTTAACTGCTTGGAGGGCGATATATCTTGCGGCATAAATTTAAATCGAAGACGGTCAATCACATCATTTCCAATATAGAAAAAAATAACTCCCATATCATAATGTCTTTGTTTGAGAGCGCGGCGCGTTTCAAGCAGATATTGCCCGGGCTCCCACGCGCCCACGCCTGCATTGTCCACCCGGGGCAGGATAGAATATTTCTTTTTAAAGTATCGCTCGACTCGGTCAGGAATCGTTTTTTCATAATCCAAGGCCAGAGCCGCCAAAAAAGAATCCCCTATCATTAAAAGAGACACGTCAGGCTGCTGTCCCCTTTTTTTCCGGACAGGACTCGTGCGAAAACCGTTCTCATCCGTCACCCATAGGACAGGCCGGCGTTCGCCGTTATTGATAAAGCGGCGAGCTGACTCTATGTGCCGCCACCCCAGTTCCGGATCAGGCCGCCAAATTCCTTCGGTCTTAATGAGCTGCTGCGGGTAAAAACCTCGCATCAATAACTCGCCAGAAAAAAGGGAAAAAAAAAGTGAAAAGAAAAAAAGTAGGATTTTCTTAGAAATTTCTCTTGAAAAGCAGGATTTTAAAGGCTTTTGCACACCCCTGTGCCGGGCATGGACTTGCGCCACGGTCATGATGAACCGGCTTTTAAAGCAAGGCTTGAAAGGATCGCCTCAAAACTAGTCATCTGAATGATTTCCTGATCTTGAAACTGCACGCCAAATTCTTCTTCGAGCGCTGCGATGAGATTCATATGCGCCAGCGAATCCCAGGAGTCGATTGTCAGAGAGGAGGCGTCTTCCCGGATATGATCTTCAGCCACACGAAAAATCTGGCTCATAATCTTTTTAACTTTTTGTTCCACAAAATTCCTCCTCAACATGAATAATAGAATTGCTGATCAAAATTCTTTGCGATTCTTCCAATGAATAATGAACGGCGCTCTGAGCGGCTTTCGCCTCTTTCCTTTTAAATCCAAATTGATCCCAAAACCGTTCCGCGAGGGCATTTTTAGGCGTTGGAATATATTCAGCCGCCCACTCTTTAACGCCCCATTCGGAGGCAAGCGCCGTTAAGCATCGCTCTGCAAAAATAACCTCTGCTTCTCTGCCTAACACGCGGCAGCTCATCAAAAAAGTGTCGATCCGGCAATTGGATGAGCCCGCTCTCTCCGCGATAAAAACACCGACAAGGCCCGCATCGCCGAACCGATCCCTGAGAGACAGGCTAAAAACACGGTGATTGGGGCTTTCGGCAAAACTTCGGATATCAGACTCTGAATACCGCCGGGTCGTCAAATTGAACTGATTGGTTTTTTGAGTCAATTGAGAAATTCTCGGAATCGTAACCCCATCCGCCAAGCGAAGGGTCGCCACCAGCTCTAGCGAGCGCAGATAGGACTGCAAATCCTGATGGTTCGTCTGAAATTTCCTGCGCTCAGTTTCTTGTTGAATCATTTGAGACCGGCTTTGATCCTCAGCCGTAAAACTGATCTGACCAAAACAGTCTAATCGCAGCAGCTTCTCCCTAAATTCAACAGCGTGCGAGCGCGAAAGATGGAGCGTCAAAACCTCCGGCATCCATTCTTTCACAAGATTGATCTCAAACTCACTATCGTCGGCAAAAACCAAATGTTCCGTGGAAATATTGAGTTCTTGGGCGATTTGACGGAGATTGTCGGCTTTGTTCTTCCAATTGATCCGCCAGGCCGCAAAATGACGCCGTTGAAGGATCATCTCGGGATGGCGGTCGAAAACTTCCCAGACATCCTGCTCGTTATTCTTGCTGCAGAGCGCCAGGATCACGCCGCGATGATAAAGATTGAGTATCTCTTGTTGAAATTCATAATACGGCGATCCTGGATAAGATTTTCCAAGCTGAATCCCCTCTAAGCCCGCTTCGCCCGCCGCCCCGCCCCACAAAACATCGTCACAATCCAATACCAAACATTTTTTAACATTCCCGCTTAATGCGCGGATGAATTTAAAATCTTCCAAGGCAATCTCCTTGAGCGCACGCTGGCTGTAAGGAGCCCGTGCGAGATGCCAATAACGCCTGTCATAGTAGGCGTCGTAACCCACGCGCGCAAGACAAGAATTCAAATCGATTCCATAAGTGTTGGGTTGCATTTTTAAAATTTGCTTTAAATAATCATTGAGCTCGCTGACGGTTTCTAACTGTCCCCCAGACCTCTGGGGGCCTCCGATCCCATCCGCTGGATAAACGGGCGACTCAAAGCTGTGCCATAACACCGGGGCCTGCGTGTGTGTTCGGATGCCCTCAAGAGCCAAGCGGAGATAATTTTTCACGTGTTCCTTCTCAACCTGCAGGGCCTCCATCGAAAGTCCGTTGAAATTGCGGGCGATATTCCAAGACAGATTCTCTAAAAATAAATACACAAGTATAAATTTTGAATCCGGAAACAATTTTTTTGAGTCGCTCACCGCTTCTTGAAGTACGCTGTCATAATCTCCAAAAGAAACTTGAGCGTTCCACCCGGCTTCATAGGCGAAATATCGCAGAAAAATCTGGATATTTTCCAAGGTGACATTCCTTAAGAGGGTGATTGGGCAAACGGGGTACCCTCTCATATCAGCTGCCTGAAGCCGCGCGTCCATTTCCAAGAATGAAATCCGGCTCATGGCGCCGCCTCAATTTTAAATGGGTTCAACACTTTAACTTTTGCCTCTCCCTCCACAACCACGTGGTTTCCTTCCCCATAAACGTGAACGTCCAGCACGACCACTCGTTGGGCATTCGATTTGTGACGGACCCGGACATGAACTTGAATCGTTTGTCCCACATAAACAGGCTTTAAGAACCGGAAAGAATGCTCGTACCATAGCGAACCCGGACCCGGCAGAAGAGTCCCAATCACCGTGGAGACAAAGGAAGCTGTCAGCATGCCGTGGACAACGCGTTTCTCAAAAGACCGTTGAACGGCAAATAGATCATCCAAATGCAAAGGGTTCGTATCGCCGGTCAACTCAACGAACTTCTTCACATCCTCATCAGTAATCCGGTGCGAAAATACCGACTCTTGCCCAATATGCAATTGTTCAAAAGAGTCCGGCATCAAAACGTTTGCCCTCCCGTGACAGGGATGTTAGCCCCATGAATATAACTGGCTTGGGAGGAAATCAAAAAATGAATCACACCCGCCACCTCTTCGGCGGTGGCGATTCGACCCATCGGCAAGGTTTGCTCGAGCATTTTGACAAACCGTTCTGGAAGATCGCCGATAAAAGGAGTTCGCGTCATCGACGGTGATACGGCATTCACATGAATGTTGAGTTTTTTGAATTCAACCGCTTGTGCCCGCATGAGGCCCAGCCAGGCATATTTCAAAGCGACATAACTGGCTTGTTTTTCCGGCGGGAAACCCATCACCACCGAAGATAAAACATGGACGATTTTTCCAGAACCGTTTCTCTTAACGATCGAAGAAGCAAAGGCTTGACATACCTTGAAAGCCCCTCGTATTCCCCGTCCAAGATACTGCAAGAAATCATCCGCGTTCAACTCCAACAAAGTCTCACGCTTATAGGGTTCCGCCGCATTGTTCACGAGCGCATCAAAATTGTTGGTCAGGATATATTGAATGAGATCATTGACCGCAGCTTCTGTGGATTGATCATAAAAAACAGTTTTGGCGCCTGTCTCGCGCTCTAGGACTTTGGCCTTATCCTGGTTTTGAAAATAAGTAAATACCACCTGATTTGAAGCCTTCGCCGCTAAGCGCACTAGAGCTTCGCCAATGCCGCTGCTGCCTCCTAAGATCAAAATGTTGCTCATGAGCTGCCCACCTTTATTTTATGCCACAACCACTTTCTTTCTAATCCTGCTCTTTCGGCATTCGACAGAATATGCTCTCCATTCTGTTTCAATAAGTAGTCCAACAATTCAGACACGGGCACGAACCACCCCTCCCTCTTGGCCAATCTTTCCATGAGCCCCTTAAAATTTGAATTTAACTTCCCATCGACCGCAAAATTTTTAGCAAAATGAGTGTACATGATACAAGCCCCGCCTTCTTCTTCAAGTCTTTGTTGATTCTCCAATGATAGGCTCGAGCAAAAGGAATTCACTTCGGGACCCTCGGTAGAAGTAAACCAATAACGCACATAAGGTCTATGGGGATCATGGTAGGGCTGGAAGGGACACGCTTTCAACGTGTTAATGTCAGAGTAGACGAAATTCCGCACGTACTTGATCCTTTGCCTGCAAACGTCACCCCAGAAGTAGGGGCTGTCCTTGGAATCGCCCAGATAAATATTTCTCTGCTCTCTCTTGATTTGCGCAATGGCATCATAAATCTTCCGGTGAAGCCCGCTTAACCGGCCGGCGCCCCAGTAGATAGCTTCGTTGGGGAGGGTATCCGCATGCTGCGCCAGGACTTTCGGATCTTCGCCAAAATAAGATTTGAAGGTATCCAGTGCTTCAATGATTTTTTGTCTCGGAGAGGGGCTCCAAGAGGCGCTGTGCAAAGCAATTTCAAAACCCTGCTTTTTTAATTTCAAAACCCAGTCCAGAAAATTTCTATCTTCGCACGTTACGCCAATATCCTGCCTGTTGTCCTCTCGAATCTCTCCGTCAAAAATCCAGACTGTTTTAGTGGTCTTGAAACCTAGTCCATTCAAAAAGTCGTAGACGATAGAATTATTCTGCAATGTGTTGCAGTCTGCATCATCCAAAATAGTAAAGGCAAATTTTTTATTTCCAGGCCAGCGAGTTACCATTTGATTTCGATTCTCGCGTTACATTTATATTATAGGTTATAGATTGATAGGACCGTCTCCATCCCCCCGCATAAAATAAATCTGATCCTTTGTTACCTCAAAAGGCTCCATAAGGCTGTCCAGTTTCTTCGAAGCTGCAAATAAAAAGTTGCTTGGCCCTCGAAAAAACCCCGCCTTTTCATAAGCCTCTCGGTAGCTTTTGTGCGAATGGTTCGAAATAATAATATCCACACGGCGGAGGGACAAATAGTCTGCCGCTGCGCTCAATATTTTAGCTGCGTCGTCGGGATGGGATAGACAATCGACGATACTGCCGACCCGCATTGAGCCGAATTGCTTATGGCAGCTCATGGGGGTGTCCAATAATACCGCCCATCCGATATTTCTCTCGCCTTCAAAAACATGGATTCGCTTAAATTTCGGGGACAATCTGGGATATAAGATATTTAAATTTAAAGAGTCTCTTACAGCAATGGCCGCATATTCCTGTTTCACTCTATTCCACAAAATGTTGGCTCTCTCATCGAATTCGTCAAACTCCTCAACACGTATGCGTGCGCCGATGGGCCGATGAGTTTTAAAAGTTTGAAGTGCGCGGATCCCTAACCACCCGACCCCTGTAAACGCGGCAAAATCCAAAAGAACTTTTCCCGGCAGGGCCTTTCGCAAAAAAGCAATCTTCCTTAAAAAATGAAACGGGTGTATGACCTTAAAATAAAAAGGAATTTCACAGAAACTCCAGCGCATCGCCTTCAAAAGCCGTGGAAAACTTTCAGAATAGCTTCCCATCCCGAGAGCAAAGAGATTCGGTTGTCTTTGCAGAGCGTCCAAGGTAAGCAAAATAGCAACTTCCATAAAATCCGGGTTGATAATTCCCTCGGAGATTGGAAATTGATAGGCGGCTATGGAAATCGCGCGGCCCTTGATAAAAAAATCTTGGTGTTTAAGAATATACGCTCCCCGAACCGCCTCGTCATCGACGGCCAGAAAGAATTCCTGATAAAGACGATGACTTTTCGTGGGAGGCAGCCAAGAAGGAACGTTGGATTCTGGAAATTTTGACGCTCCGTATTTACCCCCCAGCCTTCTATTGAACTCCTGAACCCAGGGGATATGCCGTTCTTGATAGGATTCTATCCTAACCTTTTCTGAAATCAGACGCATGATAGCAAGAAGTGAAATCTGTTTATCCTGGTGCCAAAATAACTTTAAGGGGCTCTCTTCAAAGGACTCTTCCCTTGTTCATCACAGATAGGGTCTGAAAGTTTAAAGATGGCCATCCATGCCAGCCTCTGTATCCAGGGAATTCGCATCAAAACGGAGTCTATGTTTTCAAAAAAACTCAACAAGCTGGAAAATAGAGGCGTATTCCGGAAGGGAACCGCCGCAAGAGTGGTAAGATGAAAAAAGTTTAGGTCCACATTGCGAAAATACTTTTTTGCTTTATGGATATCCTTCATTCTCAAAATATGGTCCGTCTCGTAGGCGGTCCTCAAATGAGGCGTGAGACGGCGATACCATTGGAAGACGGGGTTATAGCGCAAGGGCTCCATACAAAGAATCTCTCCTCCAGGAGCCAGCAACCGTGCAAGTTCAGGATAAGCATGGTCTAGATCGAGATGATGTAAAACGCCTGCACAAAGAATGAGATCAAAAGAACGGTCTTCAAACCCGGTTGCTTCCGCATCTCGGACCAAAAACTGTACATTGGTTAGATTTTCAACCCGGGCGCGTTCAGCGCTTTTGCGGACCGCAACCTCGGAAATGTCAATCCCGGTAGTCTGCGCTCCGGCCCGCGCTGCGGCAAGTGAATATTCGCCGTCGCCGCAGCAAAAATCAAGCAATCTTTTCCCCGGGCATTTTGTTTGGATCCATGTCTCGCACAATTTCCGGTTTGCTCTATCCACGGAATAGAATTTAGAGTTCGAGTGG
The DNA here is from genome assembly GCA_023247035.1 of Candidatus Omnitrophota bacterium. GTDB lineage: Bacteria > Omnitrophota > Omnitrophia > Omnitrophales > Aquincolibacteriaceae > JAHFHG01. The sequence goes on along the minus strand of JAHFHG010000003.1, from coordinate 41,124 downwards.
TAATGTTTATACAATCTCGAATCTTTAGCCAACTCCTCTCCGCGAAGCCGGTCGTGGAATTCTATTTCTTCTTTTTTTCTGGCCTCAGTCTGATCCATATCCTTTCCCTCAGCTTTGATGGAAGTAAGGCTTTATTAACCTAAAATTTTTGCTTTATACATAATCCATAAAAAGGGAGCCCCAGACAGAATGAGGGCCCCGGCAATTTGTAAAGTAGTTAGATCTGAAAAAAAACGAATAAAGAGAACATAGGTCACGATGGCAAATAAAGTCTTGCGGTTACGAATGATCGAAACATGAACCCATTGCATGGCGATCCCCACGAGAATCCCACCAAGGATCACCCCGGGAAAGGCAAAATCTCCGAAGAGTTCGATCACAAAAACCCCCGACATGCTTGTCGTGGAATCAACCCCCATGATATACCATGTCACAAATGAATTGTAGTTCTCAACCTCCAGGCCTAAGAGCTTTACGATGGCGCCTATGCTGCGTCCCCATTGGAAAGGCAGGCGTTCCGGAACAATTTCGAAGCAATAGTAACCGATTGCCGCCGGCGCGACGAAAATCCGCTCCATAATTCTGCTAAACGCACTTGTAAATCCGTCCCAGCTTATATTTCCTATCATATAAATGAAGACAGGGAAAATCAAGGCCAAGGCTATTCCGATAATCACCATCCATGAGGGAAGCTTCCCTCGTCTAATGATATAAAAATTTAAAAGCAACAGAAGGGCAATGTTAAAAGTTGGCCCTTTTGCAATATTGGCGGTGGCAAAAAAAAATCCGAAACATGAAGATACTATTAAGAAAAATAACCAGCCCCGAGAGCGGGAATAATAATAGTTGCACAAGGCCACCAACATCAAAAGAGGCAGCAAAAAATCTCGTGTCGTGTGGTAAAGATAGCGAAACGGAGAATCCAACAACTTCAAGGAATAGTCCCGCAACATCGCAAGATCCTGGTATGGGTTCTGTGGATGGGTCAGCGCATAAATAACCGGGATAGGCTTACCCCTTTGCTCGATACACCACGAAAAGAAAAGTACGATACCGATAAACAAAAGAAATGAATAATTGAGAATCCGGATAAAACTTTTCGGCCGGTCTTCAATAGCCCGCAAGTAAAATTGCTTAATTTCCTGAGGGTTATACTTCCATAAGACATTCGCCAGCGAAATACCCGCGGGCACCGTAATGAGAGGACTGGCCATAGCATAGATGTAGTTAAACCTATAAGGCCCTATCTTTTCGTAAAAGGTAAAAAAAGACGGGATAAAAATGGTCGCCACATAAGCAAAATACCAAACTGAAGAGATACTGATAGAACTCAAATCAAAAATCCGGTTGGAGTAATGCATATAGATGGCCGAAAAAAGCAGGACGATCATTCCGAAAAGTAAAATGTGGAAGTCGTGCGGCATATCAATCATGGGCCGACTCCTCGGAACTGTCATAGGTAATGAGTCTTTTTTGAAACTCCAAGATCCAGCGGGACTTCAAACTCCAAAGAACATAAACGTAAAGCGCCGCCAAGAGCAGTTCAAGCGTGATCGATGCGGTGAATCGCAGGGAGCCCGGCCAGAGACGAAGCCAAGGCTGAATGACTATTAAAGGAACCGCCAAAGCAGCATTGATCATAACAATTTTAAAGATCGCCCTCCCCGCTAAATTTTTTTTCCCAAAATAGCGCACGGTTAATGCTCCCAAAACCAAGAACCCCAGAGAAGTCGAAAGAGCAAGACCGAGCGCTCCTCCCGCCCGCGCGAGCGGGAACGCCAAACTAAGCGCGGCGGCACAAGAAATCCCCAAGTGGAAAACATTAACCGGCTTAAATTCCAGGGCTTCGATAATTGGCCTTAAAACCACGTAGGCAAAATAAGGTATAAAACCCAAAAGATATATTTTTATGCGCAAGGAGACATTCAGATATTCGTTCCCCAGCCATAAGATCACGAGATCATCCGACCACAAAAAAAGATGCGCCGCAAGGAAAAGGCCGATTTGAAAAATCATTTCGATCATATCCCCGACCCGCTCTTTTAAAAAAACTTGCTTCCCTTCCCCGATTAAAGACCCTGCTTTGCTCAATGCGACTGAGGCAAAAGCGTTCGTCCCCATTTCCGCGACGCGAAATACGCTTTGGGCGAGCATCAAAAATCCCGCTTCGGCGTAAGAAATAAAATGAGACGCGAAAAGAGGCCCGATGAGGAGAAGCAAGGATGCCAGCCATCCGCCGGCAATGCGGGGCGCACTAAAAGCGATCAGTCGTCCTTTGTGCCGGAGAAGGTCCCCTTTGATTGTTTTCGTTTTCCAGATCCCAAACCAGGTCAGGGCCAAGGGAATTAAAGCAAGGGAGTATAAAGCGCTCAGAAGAAAAATAATCCGGTAGACCGGCGCGTGCCGGAACCGGAATGCAATGGCCAAAGGCCCGATCACGCTTAACAGCCATTGCCACAGATTCGCTTTGAAAATTTTAGAAGTTCCAAAGTAAATGCCGTCCAAAAGGGAATAAAAAGAAAAGAAGGTCACTGACGAGAGGGTCGCAAACCACAATAAATGGCGCTGTGAACTCCCGAGGAAAAATGAGCTGAGCCTCTCTCGAAACAAAACCCCTGTGATCCAAACAAAACCAACGGAAAGAAGAACCCAAGAGGACGCTGAGAGGATATACGCGTTCTTCTCCTCACGATCCGGCGTAGACGATAAGTTGCGGGACATCGCAAGCCCCATCATCAAACTTGCGAACGGAATCAAAATGCTGAAAGCGCGGTTCGATAAGGAGTACAAACCGAACGATTCGCTTCCCAGTCCTTGGGCAAGAAAACGCAAAACAAAAATACTGGAAACCGCGGTCGCAAGCGAGGCTCCGGCGGTCGAAAAAACATGGGCCAGAAAAGGGCTTGGCTTGATTGTTTTAATCATCGCGCCATGGAAAATTGTTGAACAAGTATTTCCGTAATCTTTTTAGCCGTATCTTTTTCCTTGGCCTCATAGCCATTAGGAAGATAAGAACCCTTTTTAATTTTCTTAAGGCTGCGAACAATCGTTTCCTCCTGCGCGCCAGCCAAAACATTCCACCCCGCCTCCACCGTTTCCACCCATTCTGTTTCATTACGAAGCGTGATGCAGGGAACCTGAAAAACGCAGGCTTCTTTTTGAACGCCTCCCGAATCCGTCAAAATGGCTTTCGCATTTTTTTCCAATCGCAGCATATCAAGGTATGAAACCGGTTCCACGATTTGAAGAGAAGGAAAGTTTAAACGATTAGATTTCATTTGCTTATAGCTTCGGGGATGAAGGGGGATCACCACCGGCAAGATCTCCCTGGCTATTTTGTCTAGCGTTGACAAAATGGAAGAAAAATGCTCAAGATCATCCGCGTTCTCCGCCCGATGAATCGTGGCAAGCGCATAGGTTTTGGATTTTAACCTGAGCCGTTCCAAAACTTGGGAGCCGGTTTCTGCTTTTTCGCCGTAATGATACGCGGCATCAATCATGATATCGCTCACAAGATGGACACCTTCTCGAATGTTTTCCCTTTCAAGATTCTGAACCGCTGTTTGCGTGGGACAAAAAAGAAGGCTCGATACCTGATCTGTAAGAATCCGGTTGATTTCCTCCGGCATCTTTTTATTGAAACTTCTTAGTCCAGCTTCCACATGCGCGACAGGAAGATGAAGTTTGGCCGCGGCCAAAGCGCCGGCAAGGGTGGAATTCGTGTCTCCGTAAACAACCACATAATCAGGTTTTTCTATTTGCAGGATTTCTTCAACTCCCTGCAGCATCCGGCCTGTCTGGCTTCCGGATCCAACCTCCAGATTGTATTCCGGTTCGGGGATTTCGAGTTCCTTAAAAAAGACGGCGCTCATGTTTTCATCATAATGCTGCCTGGTATGGACGAGCACCTCATCCGCTCCTTTGCGCAACTCTTTGGACAAGAGGGCGCATTTGATAAATTGAGGACGCGCTCCCACAACACTCACAATTTTCATGATGAATAAAATTCCGCGATGGCTTCCACAACGGATTCCTGCTGATCCTGGGTCATTTCGGGGAAAAGGGGCAACGCAAGCGTTTCCCGGGCCGCGGATTCGGCCTGCGGAAAATCGCCCGCCTTGTGGCCCAAATACGCAAAACATTCCTGCAAGTGGAGAGGAAGCGGGTAATAAATTTCCGTCTGGACGCCGCGCGCTCCAAGATGGGTCCGGAGCGGGTCTCTTTCTCTTTGAGGAACTCGAACGATAAACTGATTAAAGGTGTGGCCGTGGGCAAGTCCGGCGCCGGCATGAATTTCTTTGGGAAGGCGGCATCCTTTTTCTTCCAGCCGGGCTCCCTGAAATAATTTTTTGTAATGGCGTGCCCGTTCCCGGCGTTTTCTGATCCATTCGTCAAGATAGCGGAACTTGACATTGAGGACCGCCGCCTGAAGCGCATCGAGCCGGAAGTTGCCTCCGATCAAGGGATGATAATATTTGGGCTGGCTTCCGTGAACTCTCAAAAGCCGGACCTTCTGGGCCAGATCAGGATCGGAAGTCACCACCATTCCCCCGTCTCCCATCGCGCCTAAATTCTTAGTGGGATAGAACGAGAAACATCCCAGGCCGGCGCTCGAGCCGACGCGGCGGGACGGCGGGTATTCTGCTCCCAAGGCCTGCGCGGCATCTTCAATGACTTTAAGGCCGTGGCGCCTGCTGATCTCCAGAATGGCGGGCATATCGGCGCACTGGCCGAACAAATGGACGGGGATCACAGCCTTTGTGCGGGAAGTTATTGCGCGCTCCATTTGAGACGGATCGAGATTATAGGTGCAGGGATCAATATCCGTAAAAACCGGCTTGGCGCCTACCCGCGCAATGCTGCCCGCGGCCGAAAAAAAAGAATACGGAGTTGTGATGACCTCATCGCCCCAGCCGATGCCAAGCGCCATCAGCGAAACGAGCAGGGCATCCGTTCCGGAAGAAACACCCACCGCGTAGCGGCACTGGGAATAAGCCGCAATACGCTCTTCCAGCATTTCGACTTCTTCTCCCAGGATGAAACGCTGGCTCCGGATGACGCGCTCAATGGCTTCCAGAATTTCCTGCTGAAGGATTTCGTGCTGGGCTTTTAAATTAAGCGAAGGGACATTGATCATGACAAGCTTTCTACAACGTTGTCCTGTAAAAGGATCCTTCCGGCTTCATCTTTTCGATAATTCTTGCCGCACTCGCACGAATAACCGTTGCTTTCCGGATTCGCAAGCTTGAGGCCGCATTCACACGCCCAACCCGCGATACGGGCCGGATTGCCGACCACAAGCGCATGATCCGGAACATCTTTCGTGACGACCGCGCCGGCGCCGACAAAGGCATACCTTCCGATCGTAAGGCCGCAAAGGAGGGTGCAATTCGCGCCCAAAGTTGCCCCTCGTTTCACAAGGGTGGATCGGAACTCATCTTTTTTTCTTGAATATTCACTCCGTGGGGTATTGACATTGGTAAAGACCACCGAAGGCCCGCAAAAAACAAAGTCTTCCAACGTCACGCCTTCATAAACCGACACATTGTTTTGAATTTTGACGCCCTCTCCCACCCAGGCATTCGGGCCGATCACCACGTTTTGGCCGATCCTGCAATTTTTCCCGATCCGTGAGCCTTTGAGAATATGAGAAACGTGCCAGATGGAAGTGCCCTCGCCGATTTCCACTCCCTCATCTATAAAAGCAGACTCATGGACGAAATATTTCCGGGAACTTGCGGGTAAAGAAACTCCTTGAGATTGTATTGGAAAATGGGACTCAAGCGCCTTCTGGCATTCTTGAAGCACTTTCAAAACGCGCAAGCCTTCCCGTCCGTCGGTTCGGGGCGGAATCCGGGTTTGGACACTTTGGAGGAAATGAAGGCATTCGGCATAAAGCGGCTCAACGGGAGTGACGGCGACAGCAGAACCCTCGGCCTTATTCGCCACCGGGAATTGGTTTTTCCAATGAATCGAGTGAGGATAAAGGACAAGCTTCCTTTCGGTTTCCAAATCATCAAACACCGCCATTTTTTTATCGCCGACCACAATTAATTTTTGCTCCTTGAAAGGATGAAGCCAGGAGACAAAAATATGCGCCTTGACTCCGCTTGAAAAAGATAAGAGGCTGACGGTGACATCGGCGATTTGCTGGCGCAGATAATTGCCGCCCTGGGCCTGGACGCTTTGCGGCATTTCGCCGAGCAGGCCGAGGATCACGGAGATGTCGTGCGGGGCGAAGGACCAAAGGATATTTTCCTCCCGGCGGATCTTGCCCAGGTTAAGCCGGTTCGAATAGATATATTGAATGCGGCCGAGAGCGCCTTCGTCGACCAGTTTTTTGAGCTCAAGAACGGCGGGATGATACCAGAGAAGATGGCCCACCATAAGGATTCTCCCTTTTGCCGCCGCCAGGATTTCCTCGCCTTCGGCTAGGGATAAACACAAGGGCTTTTCGACCAAGACATCTTTTCCGGCAAGCAGTGCCTGTTTCACCAAGGTTCCGTGCCATTCAGCCGGCGTGGCAATGGCCACCGCTTCGAGAGAAGGATCTGCGAGAACTGCGGCATAGGAAGAAAAAAATTCGGCTTCCGGATACAGTTTTTTCAAATCGTGAATCTTTTTTTCATCCGTATCGCACAAGGCGGCGAGGGCCTTCAGATCGTGAAAGTTCCGGATCAGGTTCCGGCCCCAATCCCCGCAGCCAACGACTGCAACCCGCGGGATCTTTCTTGATCCGGAAACGGCGGCTGGACTCATGGACCGGCCTTCCGGTTGAGATTCCACTCAAGCGCGCAGCCGGCGAACTTTTCATAGGCATCGCCCATCCAATGCCTTTGATCCTGCTCACCGGGAAACGTCTTCATCCTGTTCAAGCGCTTCGAAAGTTCCTTGGCCTTATTCAAATTTAAATTTTTTTCTTCTGCTGTGGAGGATTCTTCGCTTGCCTTTAAATAAAGGGCGATAAGATGCAGTAAATATCCGGATTTATGAGGCGCCCAGTCCGCCGCCTGTTCAAGAGACTCCAGACCTTGTTTCCGGAGCCCGGCGTGATACTCAACGCCTCCCAAAGAAAACCAGTAACGCGGATAGGTCGGGCTTAAATGAACGGCGTTTCGAAAGGCCTCAACCGCCCTTGCCTTGGAATCCCGGCCCGGCGCGTCCGGCTTGGCTTTAAGATATTCCAAACCCAGTTGATACCAGTATTCTGCGTTCGACGGCTGAATCTGGACCGCTTTTTCCAGATTTTGAATCCGGTCCGTCACGCTTTGGGCAAGCCGAGCGGCTTGATAATCCTTCACGGTCCAATCCATAAAAAAAATAGCGGCGACCAAAAAAATTGCGCCCAGGCTGTATTGAGCGGATCGTCTTAAACTCCTTAGATCATCGGTCCTGGCAATGCGCCAAGTCAAAAGAGCGAGCTGCGCGGAAAAAAGAAGCGCAACCGCCGGCACCTTCAAGGGGAAATCAGCCAGTTCCATAACGGCGATGTTGAAGACGGCAAAAAGCGCCTGGATCCGGATCGAGCGGGAATGCAGCGAATGATTCGAAAAATCCCGCAGACTGACGAAAATCAGAGCTCCAAAGGCCGTAAGCAGAAGAAGGGAACCGGCAAGGCCGGTTTCCGCGAGCAGCTCAACATAATCATTGTGGGCGTGAACCCACGTGACCGAATCACTCAGGACAACCCATTTGGACGATATAAAACCATAAGTTCCTAACCCGGCGCCCAAGAGCGGGTACTGAAAAAAAATCCCCAGCGAGTCGCCGGAAACCTGAAGACGTTCCGTCCACGCCGCCACTAATGAATCCCAGCCAAAGGTCCGGAAGACCGCTCCCAATCCCGCCGGCAGTATCACTAGAATCGCGGCGGCGGAGATGACGCCTGCAGCCAAACCGAACGCTTTTAAGACGCTCCGGTGGTTGAGGCTAAATACTATTCCTTGAAAGAAGAGGGAAAACACGATGAGCAAAGCTCCCAGCCTAGAGCCCGATAAAAAACAGCCTGCCACGGCTAGTGCGATAAGAAAAAGCAGGAACAGGATACCAGAATCCAAAAAGTTTAATATCTTTTTCCAAAATAAAAGCGGCTGCCCTCCTGCCGGGCGGTTTGATAAAGACGCCTCATGCGGGATCAGGCGGTTTAGCAAGGCGTTCCAAAAGAGGGGCAGCGAAAGCCCGATGAACGCGCTGTAATGATTCGGGTTCACAAAAGGGCCAAAGCTGTCCTGCAAAGGATTGTCGGTTCCAAAAAACTGGCGCCCCAAAAACCGTTCCGCAATCCCCCATATCGTGACCCCGGAGACAAGAAGGGCGAGAAGAAAAAGGAGTTTCTCGAGGTTTTCCGGGCGTGAGACGAATCGGATACAGAGGGCGAAAAAAACAAAATAGCTTGCCAATTGGGCAAGGGAAGAATGGGTGGCATAGGGGTTTACGCTGCCGACTTGAATGTGGAAGATATTTAAGCCTGAAAAAATCTGGAAAACTCCCAGCAAAAGAAAAACGGAAAAGAGAAGAACCGGCGCAAGAAGGGCGGAAGGAAAACTGGTGAAATCATTTTTCTTCGAAAACAATGAAGGCAGATGGAGGAAAAAACCAAAAAAAGTCAAAAACCGCGTCGAAAAAAGCGTCAACGCGCGGGGCTCACCCGCGGAAAGAGTCGAATAAAAAAGAATGGCGGGAACAATCCACCGGGAAGCCGCATTGATAATTTCTGAAATCCGTGAATCACGCACTTCTCTTTGGCTGGTTACACCCATAATGTTTTACGAAATCCAGGTCGGATTTCATTCAAAGAGGAGATAAGAAGCGAAGCCGATCAGTCGGGCTTGCCGACCGTGTCGTGATAATATTTTTTTTGATACTGATGATAATAATGGTAGGCTCGGTAATCCAGTTTTTGGAACTTCGCCCGGTTCACTACGGTTCCAATCAAAATGCCGTGCGCTGCGCTTACTTTTTCAATGAGTTTTTTGGCGATGGTCTGATGGATTTTACCCTCCTCAAAAACCAAAATCGCCCCATGCATTCTTTGCGCCAATATCAACGCATCTGCAATGTGGAGAGCCGGAGGAACGTCAAAAATAATTTTGTCATACTCGCCGGCCAGCTCACTGATAAGCTGGCCCAGGGCTGAAGACCCAATTAAGACCGCGGGATTAGGCGGTTTTTGACCCGCAGGCATCACATGCAGCAAGGTATTTTTCTCCAAGATATGAACCGCTTCGCGAGCCTTCACAGCGCCCGCAAGACAGCCGCTCAATCCTTCCTCATTGTCGAGGTTGAAGATTTTGTGGAGGGTGGGATTGCGCATATCGGCATCGATAAGAAGCACCCGGGACCCTGACTCCGCCAGGGATAGTCCCAGCATCGCAACGATCGTTGATTTCCCCTCACCTGGAATCGCGCTTGTGCACAAAAGCAGCTTTCCTTGCTCGGCAGGCATAGAAAAAAGAAGCGAAGTCCGTATGTTTATCACGTCGTCATTAAGCCTTATATCCGAATCCATGATGTCCATGAGGCTTTTGGCGTTCCGGGTTGGATCAAGATCCGTGATCAGCGGCATATAGCCCAAAAAGGACACGCCAAGGCGCTTCACGTCCTCTTCCGTGCGGATATGGCGGTTGAGATACTCAAGAAAAATGGCAAGCCAAGCGCTAAAGGCAAAAGCGACCAACGTGCAACCCAAGACCATCAACAAGCGCTTCGGACCGGAAGGCTTCGACGGCGGAGTCGCGGTTTCGACAATCTTAATGTTGTTCACGCTGAATTGGCCCGCAAGTCCCGCCTTAAGGCCTCCGACAATTCTTTCGATCTGCCCTTTAAGTTCACTTTTGAGATAATCCGCTCGGGCGCGCAGCTCTTTCATTTTCGGATGTTCTTTCGTATAGCGCCTGGAAAGCTCGCGGATTTCCGCATCCACTTTCATTCGGTCCTGCTTAATACCGTTGAGCACGGAATCTTGCATGACGCTGGGAAGAGACGTGATGACTTCATCGGTTTCAAGTTTTCGCAATTGCTGGATCGGGGCATTCTTCTGCAGGGTCCCCGCTTCATCCGGGAACCATTTCAGAAGCTGATCGGAGATAAAAAAGCGTTCACGCCAAGCCTCGCGCACAAAATTCTCTGAAATGATATTCGCAATCCGTGCGGCCATCTGCGGGTCGGTATCTTTGATTTCAACTCTAATAATTTGCGTCCGGCCCAGGACATTCGCGCGAACCCTTTTGTTCAGTATCTTTACCACGTCTTGCGTATTCTTAACCCGCTTGTCTGCCTTCCGGTAATGCTCCAGAAGATTGAGCTGTTTGATGGTCTGCTCCAGAATGGGCCGGCTTTTGAGCAATGCGACTTTGGTTTCATAATAGCCGGGACCCTGCTCGCCGGTGGGAAAAAGGATTTCTTTGTAGTGGAGAGGCGTATCATTGAAACGCTCGACGAGGATGCTCGTTTGGGCCGTATACACGTCCGGCATGACCGCTGTAAAAAGCGCCGCCAAACAACCCGCGAGGACCGTCACCGTGAGGATTAACCAGCGCCGGCTGTAAAGGCCCTGCAGCGCTGCTTCCCAGTCAACGTCTTCGTTTTTGGGCTGAGGCTGATAAGGATTTAAATTTGGATTTGGATTCGTTGGAATGATCATCTAAAAAATCGCTTCGGAGACAAAAATCATGTCGCCGGACTCAACCGCCGGATCATCTTCTTCCCCGTTAATAATCGCCGAACCGTTGATCATGAATGATTCTTTTTTTCCGCTCACAATTCTGACGACCCGGATTTTCCGCTTATTCGCCGCTCGGTCAAACCCTCCCGCTTGGGAAATAACCCTCATCACAGTGAGGCCGGGGGCATAGTCAAAAGCTCCGGGGTTTTTGACCTGCCCTAAAACTGAAATGGACTTAATCGTGGTCTCCGCCCGGGAAACACTGACCTGAGGATTGACGAGGTACTTTCGCAGATTCCAATTCAGCCGGCCGAGCAATTCATCGACACGAAGACCGGCAACGCGCATTTCTCCGACAAGGGGAAAATTCAAGGCTCCGGCGGGATCAATCTCATAAACGCCTGAGAGATCTTCTTCGCGGTAGACGGCGATCGCCAAACGGTCACCCGCATGAAGTTGAAAGGAACTGCCTTGCTCTACTTTTGCGAAAGCTATGGGGTCAAACAAATGCGGAATTACCGGGCACTGCCCGGCAAGACCAAAAAAAAAGGCGCCTGATAAAAAAAATAGCCTCATTAAAACTTCAATGAGGTCGACGCTTCAATGGCATGTTCAATGTAATCAAACTCGTCAAAATTACAAATCCGTGTTCCGTAGGTATACCCGCCCGCGAGAATCACGTTTGAAATCGGCTCCCATTTCAGTTTGGCTTCTGCCGTGATAATTTTATCTTTTCTTTTCCGGCGGATCGGGCCTTCGAACGTTTGGCGCGGGTACCCGTTATGTTGAAACCCGCCGATGATTTGCGCGGCAATGTTATGCGTGACTTGGTAGTCATAATGAAGGGAGAACTTATTAAAACCGTACCAACCCGTATTTCGATAAATAGATTCCTCGATCCCCCGTTTTGCGATTAGGGTGACATCGCTTTTTGCCGTAAGGCTGTGGCGCAGCCCGAGTTCTCCTACCCAATTGTCAAAAGAATTAATCGTGCCGTTGTCGTAATCACGGCTTTCAAAACCGGTCTTGAGATTCACAATGGTTTTATCCGTCACTTCACCGATAACGCCGACATAAATCCCGTAGCCATGAGAATCAAAACTCTCCGACTCGGTCTGATAGTAATCTGTGAAGATCGAGGATCCCTGCAAAAAAAGATCCGTCTTGTCTGTCACGTGGTAGTAAACGCGCCCACCGATATCATTTCGGATGTAGCTATTTTCTTCCAGCACGGTGTCCTTGTAGTGGAAAATGGAATTTTCATAGATTGAAGAAACGCTGACTTTAGAGGTCACGCGGTAGGAGACCTCAGGATTTACTTTATTGAAAATGACTATTCTTCGCTCAGTCTGTTCCGTGGTCGCGTAAGTTTTAACCCACCCGAAACTTTCATGCAATTTTACTTTAAGCCGCTCGCTTTCATACCAGGCTTTGGTATTAAAACGATGATTGAAGGAGGTTTGATCCGAATCCCGCAAAAATAATTGATAGTTCATCTCATAATCTGAAAGGATGCCGAATTTACTTCCAATCCGGCTTAAGGCAATGGAGGGAATAAACTGCATGATGATATCATGATCTTGCTTAGTGTGCGGCTCACGGTTTACGTTAGAGTCATACAGGGTGGAGTATTTGAAGCCCGGGCTGATACGCCAAAGCTTTTCAGGCCCCAAACCAATGCCGCCGCCGTCAAACCACTTTTTTTTACCTCCCACGGTGTCACGCGTTACAGCGCTGATCTCTTCCCCGGCCGAAAGCGTTCCGCAAAAAGACAAAAAAAGTACCATCCCCAAACTTAGCAGCTTTTTCATCTGTATCTCCCTATTTCTAATTGGATGCGCAAGCCTATATTATTCTGATGGACTTGAAACGTTTTGCGGTTCATTTACATATAAGCCTAGGGAATCGCCGGCTTTCGCATCTTCAATGAGGCTTTCCGCTGCCGCTACGGCAGTCTTGGCATTCACAAGTTTTTCGACCTGCGCGTGGACTTCGGCGGTAACTTCCACCGGCTGTCCTGAAGTATCATAAAAACCGGGCTGGTCCAGCACTACGGTTTCACCTTGCTGAGTAAAAGTGACCCTGCTTTTTGAATCAGCGAGATAAACAACCGAATCAAATGGAAGGGTGTCTCCGGCATATAAAGGATGAATCTCCGCGGGATTATCTGGGTTATAGGCAAAAACATTGACGGCATCTGTAACTTTGGCTGGCTCCTCCGCAAAAACCATGGAAAAAAGCGGTGCCATTAATAAAAGAATGAGAGTCAAGACAAAAGGAGCCGGGGGGAAGGAGAATGACCCAAAACTGTTTTTTGTTTTCATTTTATCCTCTCAAAGTGCAAACGCTACAGTGAATGAGGCGGAGCCAGTGCTTGAATAAGTATCGTCAACCCCCCTTTTTTCTAAAGTTGCTTTTCAAGAGGAGAGGGATAACGGAAAGAAAGTTAGCATCTGAAAATAAAAATGTCAATACTTAAATCTTTTTATCAAATTCTTGAGCTTTAATAATAGGATTCTTCGACTGGAGGTTTTGAAAGCTTTATAAAAAAGAAGAAAAAACACAAGGAAAAATTCAAAAACAGCGCACAAAATTTTAAGCCTTGAATTGCGCTTTTTCGTTTTCCATTTTAACTTTTTTAAAGCGGACTTCTGCGCGGACAAAATAATCAGCGGCAAGGGCGAGCATCTTCTGATCCACAAAAAGAATTCGAGGCCGGCCGTCAAACCGAATCATATCCTCAATATTCGGGATTTGTCTTAATAGCTCGGGATGATTTTCCAAAAAAACGGCCGCGATTTTTAGCCTATTTTCTTTGTGATTCAATTCCTCAATCTTGGCGGCCGCGCTTCCGGTGACGGCCGGAATAATCAGCAGGGACACAAGGCCGCGACTGGCTCACAAGCCCCGAATGGAACGGCTCCGGAGAGAATGTATCCGACGGAAAGAAAATCCGGATTCGCGCTCAAGTCCTCTTGCTCTTCGATTTGGACTCTTGCTTCGGATCGTAATATTTTTCCAAATTCACCGGCGCCGATTCAAATCATGGGCAGCGGGGCGATTAACGCATGAACAAAAAAGGACGGATTTGTTTAACCGATTCTATTTTAATTGGTGAGTGTTTGGGTGAGTCTTGGTTTTTGCCTGCTTGAGTGCAGCCCGATGATTAAGTGGATTCGCAGAACTGGTGGGGAGTAGAGGATTCTTAAAATCGGATTTTCACAACTCCCGCATTTTGAATATGATGCGCGAAGTCGCCTGATTTATCAAGCGTTTCGTGCTTTCTACTGTTCCGATAGCATCGATTGCGTTTGATGGAGTTTGAATTTCTTTGGTCCCAATTTGGTCCCAAAAATATAACTTGGCTTTCAAGCCTCAAGACCTTGTAGCCAATGACTCGCCTTTTTGATTGGAACGCCTTCCAACTGAATTTCACGTTTGAGTTCTCTGGCGAGGAGAATCGGTTTTACTCTACCTAATGATCTCGAAAAATGTTTTAGATGAGCTATATCGGGGTTGGCGACTTTGGTTTCAATTAAAAATTCGGGTTTCCCTTCCCGGATGGTGAGAAAATCAACTTCTCTTTTTTCCTTGTCCCTAACATAGTGAAGAGAACATTTTTCTCCCTCCGTATCCTCTAAAAAGTGCAGCCGTTTAAGAAGAGCACAAGCCACCGCATTTTCAAATCTTGCTCCGGGATCATCCTTAACAAAACCCGTGTCATAAAAATAGACCTTGGGTGCCTTGAGCAGACTCCGGGCAATATTGTGAGAATAAGGCGTTACCACAAAAAGGATATAGAGGTTTTCAAGCATATGTATCCAGTTTTTAGCCGTGTGGGGAGAGGTCTGCAAATCTCTACTCAGTGATTCGTAGGAAACTGTGCTGCTCACCGAACGGCGAAGCATTTCAACGAGCGTTTCAATCCCCTTCAAATCACGGATTGAAGCAATATCACGCAAATCTTCACGCAAAATACGGTCCGCATGGGAACGCCGCCAACGTTTTGCAGCCGCTTCGTTGCCCCTAAGAAATGGCTCCGGGAAACCGCCGAACCGTAAAATTCTTTCCAACGCCTCATCTGCCTGGTATTTATCTTTTACCTCAGCAACCGAACAAGGATGCAGTCTGTATGAAAAAAAACGACCTGCCAGAGAATCGCCTCCTTTTCGATAGGCATCCATCCTCGCCGAACCTGTTACAAGAAGTCTTGGCCGTACTCCTTCGGTATCATAAATCCCCTTGATCCAGTTCTTCCATTTCTTCAGTTTGTGGAGTTCGTCAAAAATCACTAGCTCGCAGTCCCGCCGCCAAGCAGTTTTCTTGATCAGCAATCGGTGTTCTTCGCTGTCGATATTAAAATACTCGGCGGTCTTTGGATAAAGGGCTTTGGCAAGGGTGGTTTTCCCCACCTGGCGGGGTCCGCTCAGGAGGACTATCTTCTTATCCAAGTCTTTCTTGATAAGTGCTTCGAGGCTTCGTTTCATGTTGGCTATATTGAAGCAAACTGCCGAAAAGTCAAGACTAAAATGCAATTAGGTGCAGAAAAGTCGGGCGTATCTTGCTGCCTTTTCAAAGTCTGTTTACTTCATACTTTAAAGTCATCCGTCCTTGGAATTTCCGCTTCCGAAGCCATTCCAAAACATCACCTTCGAGAAACCGAACCGAGCGGCCAAGCTTGTAATGCGGGATAAACTCCGTATGAGTCCAAAGATAGACCGTCGAAAGGTCGACCTGCAAAAACTCGCTTAACTGCTTCGGAGTCAAAAACTTTTCCACTTCGCGCTAATTTCCATCCATTTGATTTGCTTCGCCCCTTCCTAAATCACTAAACTGCTTGGCAAGCTCCACAAGTGTCATTTTGCCCGCGCTGTCGCGGATTGTCTTGCCGTAGAGGTCTTTAAAGGTGTCATCAACGAGTTTGCAGGCGTGCTCATAAGACTTGTTGAGAAGAAAGGTCCGCAAGGTGACTTGAGCGTTAACACCTGCCACGCTGAGCAAAAATTCATTTGCCTTGAAAATGGCCGCTTCATTGCTGGCATCTTTTGAAAGAGCGATAATACGCTCAATGGCGCTTAGGGCTTCTTCTCTTGCTCGATTTAAGGCGGAAGCCACCTTTTCCTGTGCTAAGCCTTGCTGAATATGCGCGAAGTCCCGGTACGCCTTTTCAAGCCGGCCGCCCTGCATAAATAGATTGCGGACATAAACATCGTTATAGCCGGTTGCCTCTCCAATCTCCTGAGAGGTCTTGCCCAAATACCGCATTTCAACGGCTTGCCGCTCCTTTTCATTCAAATCATTCAATGAAAGCGTTTGCCTTTGTTGTAATTCGTTGTCTTCTTCCATCAGAAGCACCTTCATTTTTTAAAGTTGCCCACTTCAAAAATTAAAGCCAATCAATCCCTGGACCGCACTTCCAGCTTTATTTTTTGAACCTGTCTGCCGGTTTTCCGCACAAACTCAGCTTCAAATTGCAAAGATATTCTAAATATTTGCCATCCCCTTACCGGAATCTGTCATGAAGAAAAGTAAGACTGTAAGTGGACGCCCTTTTGAAAAGTCCGCCTTGATTTTCAGTTTTGATCCAGTTCTTGTTTTCGAGCTCCTTGATCGCTTTGCTGAAAGTTGCGGATGATTTAAGGACCTTGCCCATTTGGCTGTAATAGAGTTTGATTTCGCCGTTGTTGTGGCCGACGTAGGCCTTTTTGAAATAAAGATAGGCAAGCTTTGCCGAATTTGAAAGATCAAGCCATTCCGGCGAATCAAGCAGAGGTCTTAAAAATGCCACAAAATCCCGGTGCTTGCCTTTTTTTCGCTTTTGACTTCCCATGCTTCACCACTTTTTAAATAAAATTAAAAATATTCCCGTTTAATCAAATTTTCCCATTCCGTTACAATGGCCTTTTGGATAGCTTCGCCTGCCTCCCTGGTGATCGGGTGATAGATAGGCATTTCTTTGCCGTCTCTGAATTTCTTCGTGGGATAGACACAGCGGAAGGATTGATTTGCAAGGTCGCAATGAAGCGCGATACCGCCGATATAAACTTGCCCATTGAGAACGCAGGAGGCAAACCCGACAAGGCTCTTGTGGGGTTTTATAGGGAAAAGTTGGATTTCTGAAATGCAGATACTTGGATCGGAAGAATCACGCCTCATCACTTGTTTCGCCATAGGAGCATTTTAAACAAGGACGAGTTCAAAAAAGGGACACAAAAATACGAAAGTTGTGTCCTTTTTTAAGGAAGGCTATAAATCTCGATGGATTCTAGAACGGAGGTTATACCTTTTAAGAATTTTGGCTAGATTATTTGGGGAAATATCGGCGTTCAGGTCTGCTATAGTGTCAATTTCTTTTGATAATTGTTTTAATTTTCGCGGCAGGATGTTTAATCGTCCCTTCCTCTTTAAATATTTGATTACTGTATCAGCCCGTGAATCTTTTCTCGGAATAGGGATAAACGCTTTTGCGGCTTTGGAAAGGGCATCCCCCAAGCTTTGTAGAAAGAAACGGTTTCCCGAATTGCAAGCATCAACGACTCGCTCTTGAATCCAGTCATCGTAAAGCCAACGCGGATCAATCGCGATTAAGCGGTACAATGCTTTATCTTTCAAATGAGGCTTTCCGCTTTTGGCGTTTGCTATCAAATCTTTGAGCGATTTTTCTTTCGACCTATTTCTGCGCAAGATTTCTCCAGCCCTTTCGTGATAGTAATCAACGCTCGATAACTCATATTTGAAAAGTTTCGAAAAATCCGCTTTATGCGACGGTTTGCGTCCATATTTGTCGAACACAAAAATCAAATCAATAATTTTCTTCTTCCAAACCTCCGGAATTTCATCTTTCTCCATCAATCCGAGAAGCACATTGATCAATGTTGTGCGATCGTATGACAAACCCAATTGCGAGCACATTCTGGCACCTTTCAAATCCATAAACGAATTAATCTTGTTGATGCCTGGCATATAGATTTTTTGAGCCATTTTTTCAATCACGTTTTCATAAGGCGTAACTTCGTTTAAAAATGAAATGTGGTTAATAGAATCAGACGGCGAGAAATTTAGAATATTATTTTGTTTCTTTTTCCGGCACCTCAATACCCATACCTTTTTTCCACGTCTCAGCGCGATCTAAACTGATAAACTTTCTTAAATCTTCAGGATTTCTTCCCCAAAGATATTCGTCCACAGGAGAAATGGCGACAAATTCAGTGGGGGGATTGTTTAAGTAAAAAATAATCCCGAGTTTTTTATCAAACACACCATTTACGTTTTGTATATATTGATATCTATATTCTGATACGCAATCGTTGTTTTGAACTTTTTAAATCGGCTTGTCACACGAGACCATAGTGAGCAGTATTGACGCCAGTAAAACCCAAGTCGCGCTTTTCAGCATTATTCATTTCTCCTTTGAGTGATATCGTATGAAATCCATTGCCTGTTTGCTGATAGTTTTTCCACAGCATCCCGCAAATGATCTGTGGTTTGATGAGAATAAATCAGCGTGGTTTCGATTTTGCTATGCCCCATGAGTTTTTGAACGGAAGGAAGGTCAACGCCGCGCATTAAGAGCTGGCTGGCGAAGGTATGCCGGAGGGCATGAACTTCGGTAAGATCATAAATGCCAGCATTTCGCGCAATGCGTATCAATTACAGCCGGATGAAATTGGTATCCATATATACCCTCTGAAACCCCTCGTCAATTAAGGAATTTCAGAGGGCGGCTAAAAACTGGTGGGGAGTAGAGGATTCGAACCTCTGAAGGCATAAGCCACCTGATTTACAGTCAGGTCCATTTGGCCGCTTTGGTAACTCCCCGTAAAAACGATTTTTAGCTGGCGGAGGGATTTGAACCCCCGACCCGCTGTTTACAAAACAGCCGCTCTACCAGCTGAGCTACGCCAGCAAAGAATGAATGCTTATTCTATTCAAAGAACTTCGAGAGTCAGCAACTTTTTTTGCCCGGATTAAAGTCATTGCCTATATTTTAATTCACAACTCCGGCATTTTAAGATAACTTATCAAATCAAAATGCGTTTCTTCGCGGACCTCCACATCCATTCCAAATATTCCCGCGCCACCAGCCGGGACTGCGATTTCGAAAATTTGGCTTACTGGGGACGCAAAAAAGGAATCACCGTCATCGGAACGGGCGATTTCACCCACCCTGCGTGGATGAGTGAAATCAAAGAAAAACTTGTCCCCGCCGAGCCGGGCCTCTTCCGTTTGCGGGAGGATCTTGAAAAAAAAGTCTTTCAGAGACTTCCGCCGGTCTGCCGGGGCGCGACACGTTTGATGCTTTCGGTGGAAATTTCAACGATCTACAAAAAGGGCGACAAAACCCGCAAGGTCCATCATCTCGTTTACGCGCCTTCAATCGAAACCGCGGAGAAGATCAACAAGTCTCTTTCCAAGATCGGAAATATCCGCTCCGACGGCCGGCCCATTTTAGGGCTCGATTCCAGGCATCTGCTGGAAATCGTGCTGGAGGCAAGCCCGGAGTGCTACATCGTTCCCGCTCACATCTGGACACCCTGGTTTTCCGTTCTCGGATCGAAATCCGGCTTCGATACGGTCAGCGAATGTTATGGAGATTTGGCGGATCACATTTTCGCGGTTGAAACGGGGCTGTCCTCGGACCCGGAAATGAATTGGCGGGTTTCCAGCCTGGACCGCTACCGGCTCGTTTCGAATTCCGACGCTCATTCCCCACAAAAGCTGGGCCGCGAGGCGAGCGCTTTCGATACGGAACTCAGCTATTTCGCAATCCGTTCGGCGCTCGAAACCGGAAAAGGCTTTTCGGGGACCGTCGAGTTTTTTCCCGAAGAAGGAAAATATCACCTGGACGGCCACCGGAAATGCGGCGTGCGCTTCCGGCCCGAAGAAAGCCGTTCTCATCAAGGCATTTGCCCGGAATGTAAAAAACCTCTGACGCTCGGCGTGATGTACCGGGTCGAAGAGCTTGCGGACCGTTTTCAAGGCGAGAAACCCAGCCAAGCCGGTGATTTCAAGAATCTCATTCCGCTGCCGGAAATCATCTCCGAGATTCTGGACCGCGGCGCGGCGAGCCAAGCTGTGGCGCAGAATCATGAACAGCTTCTCGCTAAATTAGGGCCGGAGCTTGAAATCTTAAACGGGCTTCCGCTTGGAGAGATCGGAAAATCCGCCTCGCCTCTCGTTACAGAGGCTATTTCGCGGATGCGGCAAGGCAAGGTGATCCGCGAAGCGGGTTTTGACGGCGAATACGGAAAGATCAAACTTTTTACCGAAAAGGAATTGAAAGCAAAAACGACCGCGCGTGTTTTATTTGATTCCGGAGAGGAAACGGCGGCGCGTCCTCAAAAAATATCCGCCGGCAAGGACGAGAAAATTCGTCCGGCCCGAAACCCTTCCACGCTTCCCTCTCTTCCCTCCGATAAAATTTGTAAAGAGGAAAGTTCACTGACGCTGGATCCCGATCAACAAAGAGCCGTTGAAACGCTAAACGGGCCTGTGTTGATCCTCGCCGGCCCGGGTTCAGGCAAAACCCGCGTCCTGACTCACCGCGTCGCCAACCTGATCCTCAATCATAAGATCCCGCCCGAGCAGTGCCTCACCATTACTTTTACGCGCCGGGCGGCTCAGGAAATGCAGGAGCGGTTGAAATCGCTTGTCCCCCGCGTCTGGTCAAAAATTCCCGTGGTTACTTTTCACGCCTTTGGATTTCAATTCCTTCAGGAAAACCGCGAGGCGGCCGGGCTGCCGCGTGGATTCCGCATTGCCGGGGAGGAGGAAAGAAAAACCTTGCTGAAAAACTCTTTAGGGCTCGCGGAACGCAAGGCTTCAAAAATCCTCGAAGAAATTTCCCGCCTGAAACGAACGCTTAAAGAATCCGAATCCAATCCCGAAATCCAGTCCGCCCGGAAAATCCTGGAAAAGGAAAAAGAAATTAATGGCGTTCTGGATTATGACGATCTCCTGGCCCTTCCCGTAAAAATGCTTGGGGAAGATCCTGATCTGGCGGCATCTTATCGTAAGAAGCGCCCTTGGATTTCCATTGATGAATATCAGGATATCGACGAATTGCAGTACCGGCTCATACGGCTTCTGGTCTCTGAAAAGCCAAACCTTTGCGCGATCGGCGATCCGGACCAGGCTATCTACAGTTTTCGCGGAGCCGATGTGAAACTTTTTTTAAGATTCGAAGAGGATTTTCCCGGCGCTAGAAAAATTCATCTCATCAAAAATTACCGCTCAGGGCAATCGATCCTTTCGGCTTCCCATCAAGTCATGGCCTCCGCCGGCCTGATCGAAAATCGCGCCCTCGAAGCCTTCCTGGAAGATACCGGCAAAGTGGTCATTCATCAGGCGCGTTCCGACAAAGCTGAGGCGGAATTCATCGTTGAAAGGATCGAGAAAATGATCGGGGGCATTTCTTTTTTTTCAGTCGATACCGGCAGGTCGGAAGGAGAAAGTGAAAAACCTTATTCTTTCTCGGATTTCGCAATTCTTTTCCGGACCGAGGCGCAGGCTTCCGTCCTGGAAGAAGCCTTGTCCCGTTCGGGAATGCCGTTTCAGAGGTGCAGCCACCGGGCGCTCATCGACGATTCAAACGTCCAAGGCATCTTGCGCAAAATTCAGAAAACTGAATACGAGACCAGCCTGCTTGAGGGCTTAACATTCGCCCAATCAAAGCTTCCGGACCCTTCTTCTTCACGCGAAGCAGAATTGATTTTCGAAAAACTTAAGGCCATCGCCCGGCGGTGCGGGGAAAACTGGAATTTATTTTGGTCTGCAATGAGTCTGGAGCAGGATATGGACACTTGGGATGCGCGCTCTGACCGGGTTTCTCTCATGACGCTGCACGCCGCCAAAGGCCTCGAGTTTCCCGTAGTATTTATTGCCGGATGCGAAGACGGCCTGATCCCCTTGAAATGGGCAGATGCGTCTGAAGATCAGGAAGAATTTGCCGAAGAAAGACGCGTTTTTTACGTCGGAATGACACGCGCCAAGGACCGCTTATTTCTTACGCACGCAGACAAACGGTTTTGGAGAGGAAGTTTCAGAGATCAAAAAGCCTCGCCATTTCTAAAGGACATTGAAGAAAAACTTCTGGAGAGACAGAAGAGTTCTTTCAAAGGAAAGGCTGCCTCCCCCAAAAACCTGCAATTGGATTTATTATAACTTGAGTTATAAAAAAAAAGCCCGGCAAGTTTCACTGAAATGTGACCTCACCGGGTTTTTTTCTAGCTCTCAACTGCCGGCTCGCGCCTGGCGAAGTTCCTGCTCAAGCTGCCTGACGCGGGCCTGAAGCATCGCCGCCGAAGAGGCCGAAGAAGCGCCGCCGAAAGTCGAAGCAGCCTCTGTCGTCCCCAGCGAAGATTGACTTTTTCCGCCTAGAAATTGCTGAATGAGGCTCTGCCAGGTAAATTGTCTCTTAACTTGATTCATCGAAATGGGCTGCGAAGATGCCGAAGAAAACAGCCTGCCTGCCGCCGGACTGCTGAACTGCGGAGACTGCCACTGCGCGAGATCGCTCCTCCACTGCGAACGGATCTGAGAAGAAGGCACCTGGCCTCTTTCTCTTTGCTGCAATTCTCTCTCCCATTCCGCCAAATGTTTTTTCCAGTTTTCCAAATGATACTGCCAGTTGCTCAATACGCCGGCAAACTGGTTCAGCGTTGTGGTCCAGCTTGAAAAATTGTTCCCCAAGGACTCAAACTCAGCTGCGAAGGAATGAATTCTGTCCGTAAAATAATTCATTTTAGCGTGAATATCCTGCAAGGCCTTCCCCAAGGCCTCGACATCCTTCGTTGTTTCGATCTGTTGGAGCAACCCGTCGAGTTCCTGAGTCAGTTGATCCATTTCCCTAAATTTTTCATCTCGGGCCCTGGCCCAATCATCAAGCTGCTTTCCGGCATCCGCGATTTGGCGGCTCCACTGCTCCTGATTCTGATCCCAATGGGCGAGTTCTTGCTCGCGCCAGGAAAGTTCTTTTTCCAAAATCGAAGCGAAATCCCGGTCGCCGATTCTCCTTGCACGCTCAAGAAGCTGCCTTGTTTGCGCCACCAGATCACGGCTGGCGTAGGCGAGACTCTGGCCGAGACCTCTGTGTTCCTGATCCGCTTTCTGAAGCTCAGCGCGGTATTGATTCAGCGCACCGCTCCAGTCACGGAGCCATCGATTGTAATTCTGCAAAATCTGCTGAAGATCCCGGAGCTGTTTTTTAGAATCCTCCCAACTCGGATTGTCCTGGGTCCGGCCCGGAGGAGCCTGGACGGATTCCTTTTCCCTGCTTCCGCCCGCGCCGCCCCCGGCTTCTCTTTGATTCATCCGGGCATCCCAATCCACCAATTGCTTCTTCCAACCTTCAAGGAACGGGCCCAACTGAGCGAAACCCTGGTAAGCGGTTTGCAGTTCATTACTTCCCTGAGCCAAATCGCTGCTGAGACCTTGAAGCTCGACGAAAATTTGACTGAGCCTGCCTCCGAAATCAGCGAGTTTTCCATTCAAGTTGTTCAACACTCCCTGCCAATCGTTCAATGTCCGGGCGTTTTCAATTTCTTGGAAAAGATTGCGCACTTCATTTTTCAACGCCTCAATATCCTGGAGCTTCTTATCAAGCTGCAGGCCCCACTGCTCTCTTTCGCCGGTCCATTGCTGAACGGACTGTGTCCAGGCTTGATGTCGCTTATCCCAGTCTTCCAATTGGCTCTTCTGATCTCCCAATCCTTTTTCCCAGGCATTAGCCAGATCGTTATCTCCTAATTTCCGGGCGCGCTCAATAAGCTGCTGAGTTTGCTGGACCAAATACCCATAAGCATCTCTAAGCCCGCCGGCGAGCTGCTGGAGTTCGGCATTGAATTTGATAAGAAAATTTTTATCGTTTTGAAGCTGGTTTTTCCAGCCGAGAAGCTGCTGTTCAGCCTGGCCAAGCTGCGCCTCAAAGTCCCGAACCTGCTGCTCATAAGCGGCCAAGGCGCGCGCGCGTTGAGCTTCGTACTCTTGTTGAGCTGAGGCATCTGTGACCGCAGCCGCTTCTGCGGGAGCAGGAGCTGCTGCCGCTGCAACCTCGGCCGGAGCGGTGGGTTCCGGAGCGGGTTCTTGATATTCAGGCTGGGGCGGCGCTTCCTGCTGCTGGCCTTCCTGCGCTCCTTCTTCTTGTGCGAAAACTGTGGTCCCTAAACTCAAAATCCCTGCGATGATAATTCCCAAACTCAAACCTAACTTTCTACTGTTTCTTATTAACATTTTGTTCGCTCCTCGCCGCTGCGGTTGTTATTGTTATTAAAAAAGGAATAGATAAATGAAAATCGGATTATTTTTTACTCCAAGGGAAGCCTATTCTTTCTTTCCGGCTTCCATCTGGCTGATCTGACTTTCCCAATCGATCAGAAGCTTTTTCCACCCTTCAAGGAATTCCGCCCACTTTGAAAATGCTCCATAAGAGGCTTGCAAATTTTGGCTTCCTTGAGTCAGTTCCGTATTGAACCCTTGTAATTCAAAGAACATAGCGCTGAGCCTTCCGCCGAAATCCGCAAGTTTGGCGGTCAGGCTGTTCAGAATGTCCTGCCAATTATTCTGTGTTTTTGCCCTTTCAATTTCCTGAAACGCGCCGCTTACTTCTTTTTTCAGCGTATCAATATCCTGGAACTTTTTTTCAAGCTGCGCACTCCACTCTTGTCTTTGATGGATCCATTCCTGAACGGATTTCTCCCACTCTTCACGTTGTTTCCGCCATTCCGCCAGTTGCTGCTCTTGGCCGCTAAGTTCTTTCGTCCAGGCGTCTGCCAACTCGCCATGCCCCAGCCCGCGCGCGCGATCCATAAGCTGCTGAGTCGCCTGAGCTAAATAACCGTGAGCATCCAAAAGATTGGTTCCCATTTGTTTGAGCTCGGAATCAAATTTCAGAACACTTTCCTTGTCCTGATCAAGCATCGACCGCCAGGTGCGCAGCGGTTCTTCAGACTGCTGAAGCTGGAGACTAAAATCCTTCAACTGTTTTTCGTAGGCCGACAACGCCTGAGACCTTTGAGGGTCAAATCCTGCTTGCTGCGCCAAAACCACGCTTGACGCGCTCAAAATCCCTGCGATCATAATTATTCCCAAACCTATTCCCCGCCCTTTGCGAGACTTCTCTAACTTAAACATTTGTTTAGCTCCTTCCGGCCTTTATCCCTTTTTCTTCCTCCACTGCTGCCCTGTGGAAGAAACTTTGAATGACCGGGTTTCAAAGTTAAGCAGTAATTCTATAGAAAAAAATTTTAGAGTCAAAGCATCTGATTAATATTTTTATTTTTTGATCTATTTAAGGCTAGAATGCTTCTAAAAGATCGCCTTGATTTTTCACACTTTAACACTTTTTAGGACTTGCAGGTGCGCCGCAATGCAGGCGGGAAGCACATCGAGATTGTACCCGCCTTCAAGAAGAGACAGAAGCCGGTTCTTTGAAAACTTGTTTGCGACTTCAATCATGCGCCGGCTCATCCAGGCAAAACATTCCGTGGTAAGACGAATACCGCCGAGCGGATCTTTTTCGTGCGCGTCGAATCCGGCTGAGATCAGGACCACGTCGGGCTTAAAAAAATCCGTCCTGGGAAGGATAATTTCAGAAAAGGACTTTTGATAATCGGAATCGCCCGAACCGGCGGCCATCGGACAATTCAAGGTCGCTCCCCGGCCGCGCCCGACTCCGGTTTCGGAAGCCGCGCCGGTACCGGGATAAAAAGGATATTGATGAAGGCTCACGTAAAATACGCCCGGATCCTCCTCAAACGTGTGCTGGGTTCCGTTTCCGTGATGAACGTCCCAATCCAGAATAAGGATCTTTTCCAAGCCATATTTTTTTTGGAGATAACGCGCCAGGATCGCGATATTGTTGAAAAGGCAAAATCCCATCGCGGAATTTTCTCCGGCGTGATGGCCGGGCGGCCTTAAGAGGGCGAATCCATTTGTCGTGTTTCCGCTCATCATTTGATCCGCGAGTTCCAGCGCCCCGCCCGCAGCCAATCGTGCGCATTCAAAAGAATCCGCAGAGATTCCAACGTCAGGCGTATCCAAATAGCGCTTTCCCCTTTCGCAAGCTTGCTTCACGCGAAGGATATATTCTTTTGAATGAACGGATCGAATCCATTTCTCATCGGCAAGGCGGGCTGAAAAATGTTTTAGATCCTTAAACCACGGCTGCGCTTTCAAATAATCGAAAGTGACCGCCAGCCGCTCGGGACATTCGGGATGCCCGGCGCCTGTCTGATGCTTCAAATAACGCGCATCATAAAGAAATCCGGTAGGCATAAAGATTTCCTTCCATTCATTGGTTAACCCGTTTTTCCGCCGGAGGACGCGGGAATGACAAGGGGACGGAGACGATCACTTTGTAACTTGAGTCTCATTTTGACTTTTCCCGCCCATTTCGCGAGAATGCGCCTATGAAATTTTCAAAACGGACGGATTGGCCGGCCGCCTCCAATCCTTTAGCCGCACAAGTAGAAATCCTCAAAAAAAATAAGATCCCTTTTTTTGATCTGACCGTCTCAAACCCCACTTTGTGCCAATTGAATTATCTTGATCCCGGAATTTTGAGCGCGTTCAGAAATCCCCAAAATCTGGTCTACGAACCCGATCCGCACGGCCTTTCAAACGCCCGCGAAGCTGTAGCGCGTTACTATTCCAACCAAGGAATACAAATGGATCCCGGCCGGATCATCTTAACGGCCAATACCAGCGAGGCCTATTCTTTTATCTTCCGGCTTCTTTTTGAGCCTGAAGCTTGCCTCCTCGCGCCGCAGCCGAGCTACCCTTTGCTGGATGACCTGGCCTCGCTTCATGATATTCAGGTCAAACGCTATCCCTTGGTTTATTCCGGACAGTGGCGAATCGATCTTAAAAAATTGGAAAAACTCACCGCTCCGGCTCAGCGCGCGATTCTTCTCGTGAATCCCAACAATCCAACCGGAAATTTCATAAGCGATCAGGAAAAAAAATTTATTCGTAACCTTTGCCGGTCCCGCTCGCTCGCCCTGATTTGCGACGAGGTCTTTCTTGATTTTTCCTTGGAAGCTAAATCCATTCCTATGAGTCTCTCCGCCGCGTCAGACGTTTTGACCTTCACCCTGAGCGGCATCTCCAAAATCCTTGGCCTTCCTCAAATGAAGCTCTCCTGGATCATCGTGAGCGGCCCGGAAAAAATCCGCCGCGAGGCCCTCCGCCGTCTGGAGATTATTTCGGACACCTATCTTTCAGCCAGCACTCCAATACAGAACGCCCTGCCTGTCTGGCTTTACAGACAAGAGGAAATCACAAAAGAAATTCTGGAGAGGATAAAGGCTAATTACGAAACCCTTGTCAAAAAATCTTCCGCTTTGTCTGAGATAGAACTGTTCGCTGCCGAAGGAGGCTGGAATGCTGTCTTGAGATTGCCCGGTCACAAGAGCGACGAGGAATGGGCGCTTTTATTCCTTCAAGAAGACCGCGTGCTGATTCACCCCGGCTATCTTTTTGATTTTACGCAGGAACATTGTATTGTTTTAAGCCTTCTCGTCCCGCCCGGAATTTTCAAAGAAGGCGTGGATCGGATTTTCAATCGAATTCTGAAAGCTTCCTAATACCTAACGAACTTGAGGCCGCAAAAGTTGATTGAAATTGACGCGCACTATACCTGCCGAAATTAGGATTGCGAACTTTTCGCGGCGATTCCTCGCTCTACGAGAGGCGCCTCCAGCTTTCGCATTCTCAATTTCGTTAGGTATAGCCGTATCGTTTTCCTGTTGCTACTCAATGCCGAAAATTTTATGCTTTGATTTGTGCCCGCTCACCAGGCGCAGGCTCCTCTTAGGAATTCCCAGATAATCTGCCAGGACTTCAATCACGGCTTCGTTGGCGCGGCCTTCGGCGGGCGGGGCTTTGACAGTCACTTTGAAATGAGCGGCGTCGATTTGCTCGACTTTGTTTTCTTTGGCGCTGGCTTTGACAATCGCGAAAATCTTTTTCAATGATTTTTCAAGGAAGCGTCAAAAGCAAACCGCATCTTTAAAAGACGGATGCTTTTGATCCCGCGGCGAGAGGACATATTCCATTTTGGGCCAGCGGATTTGAAGATCCGGATCATTCCAGAGGATTCCCCTCCCGTGCTCCGGAGAGTAAAGGCTGGAGACCTTATAAATAAACTCCGCATTGTCTTCCAGCGCGCAGTAACCGTGGGCAAAGCCGGGCGGGATATACACCATTGATTTATCTTCAGCGTTCAAAATCAGGCTGACGTGCCTGCCGAAACTTTTGGAGCCTCGGCGGATATCCACGGCCACGTCAAAAGCCTTTCCGCGGATCACGCGAACCAGTTTGGCCTGGGCCTTGGGCGGGATTTGATAGTGAAGCCCCCGCAGCACCCCGCGCGCGGATTTGCTGTGATTGTCCTGCACGAAAAGATCCTTGATCCCGTGCTTCGAAAAAACGCCGGAGTTGTAACTCTCGAAGAAAAAACCACGGGCGTCTTCAAAAACCTGGGGCTGGATCAGGATGACATCGGGAATGGCAAGAGGCGTAAATTTCATGGCGATTGCAGGAACTTGTATCTTGAAATCCGAAGCGAACGAAATTTAAAATTTTTCAATGTTTCAACTGATTTTCAGGGATACGGGTTGCCCTCGATTTCTTTGAACGCCTCAAAAAACGTGGCGGGTTTATAAAGGGGCTCGTAGTCGGGCGGCAGGGGAACCAAAAACGTAACGGTATCGTAGGCCCCGGCAAAAACCCGTCCTGCCATATGAAGCGTCCCGCTTACCCCGGTGGCGAACAAAGCCGTGAGCGGGTTGTTTTCACCGCGCATGATTTTGTACTGGAGAAGGTATTCCCCCGGCGAGGCGACAATATTGGTCAATCCGCGGCTGAGTTTAATAATAGGATCATCCGCGCAGACCGACGCAGGGCTAAGAAAGGCAAAAAGAATAAGTGTCCATGAAATTTTCCTGATGTTTGTCACAACGAACTCCTTTCGCTCACACCTTGGTTAAGCGGTTTAATAGATCGGCGAAAACCCCCAAGAAATGAAGCTCGGGCAAAATCGGCGTTCGTTCCCGTTCCCCTCAGTCCGGAGCCGCCCTAAAATTTCACTGCAATGGCATTTTTCAATGCCTAGGCCGCCGCATCGGCCAGCCGCGGGCGCCAAAAAATGATTGTCCCTGCGCTGGAAGGCTTCCCGGATTTTCTTAAAGATTTTCGCTTCCGTTCCTGGAATCGCAATCCGAGGTTTCGAGTCCGGGTGTTTTTGCAAACGTTCAAGGGCTGTCAATAGGATATAAATCTGGCGGTTGACAATTTAAGGACTCCAAGCGAGACGTTTGAATCATAGAGCGTGTTCTCGAAATAAGGCGCTCAAGCCTTTTAAGATACGGTAATACGGGAAGCGGACTTTTTTGTTGAAAGGCTGAGCGAGTGTGATAATGAGGCGCAGAATTTCCCGGACTTTGAAGACTTCAAAACAGAAACCTGTAAAGGCAACCGTCCCGACTCTAATCTTTCCTTCAAAAAAATTCCCAAACCGCTCCAACCGATCTCGTCCAGCCTGCGTCCCTTTTCCAGATCGTGAAATAACGAAAAATAAAACTCCAAATCCCCGTGATTGCGGTCCATAAATTTAAAAAACTCCAAGGCATTCAAAAAAGAGGCCTCATGAATCTGCCGGCTGCCCAAATGTTTGAAACCGGCCCGGTCTTTTAAATTAAAAAGCCGCGATCCCATTCCTCCGCCGGCATAAGAAGCGATAAGCCATCCGCTGTCTGCTGAAAAACTCACGGCGCGCACGCTTTCCCCCAAACGATCTTTGAGATTTTCGCCGGTACGCAGGTCCGCGCAACCTCCGTAATCTCTATTCAACCATTCCATTGCCAGCCAGCGGCCGGCCGGAGAGAAGGAAACATCTTTAAAATGGCCTCTCGTCCTCCGAAGCGGGAATGGTTCTCCCGTTTGAGCGTCATAAATTTGGATTACGTCGTAGGGATCGGAAGAAGAACTTAGAAGCAAAAGGACGAGATAGCGATGGGTCAGGCGTGAAGACAGCTTTTTCAAGCCAACGTTTTTCGCGATTTATTTTAATCCATAATCGCTTTCCGGTCTGAGCATCAAAAACGGCCTCTTAAGGCGGGGCGCCCCTCTTTGATTTGGCTTAGTGGAAATCAGCTCAAAGGACGACGCCGCTCGATAAGATCTAAAGCTGTTCCATGGCCTGTAAGACTTCTTCCGCGTGGCCGGCTACTTTAACTTTCGGAAAAACTTTATAAATTTTGCCGGCTTTATCAATCAAAACCGTTGTCCGTTCCACTCCCATATATTTTTTCCCGTACATACTTTTTTCCTTCCAAACTCCGTACTTCTTGATGATTTCTTTTTTTTCGTCACTCAGGAGCGTGAAAGGCAATTTAAATTTACTCTGAAAACTTTTATGGGATAAAAGAGGGTCCGGGCTGACCCCTAAAACGACCGTGTCTTTTTCGCCAAAATCCCGCGCGGAATCCCGGAAATCACAAGCCTCTTGAGTACAACCCGGCGTATCGTCTTTCGGATAAAAATACAAAATCACATTTTTTTTCTTCCGGTAATCGGACAAGCGGATATCCTTGCCTTCTGTAGACGGCAAGGAAAATTCAGGCGCTGCTGTTCCTTCTTGAAGGGCCATTTTGATCTCCTTAAATTTTTAACGTTGTGAGGCGCGGGGATGAGTCAAGTTTTCGGCCGAAAGGATACGATCAATCCGTGCCGGAGTCAAAAGATGTTTTTCACGCAGGATCTCGCGCAAGGACTTCCCCGTCTTTATAGATTCTTGAACGCACTTCGCCGCTTTGGCATACCCGATCACGGGATTCAGCGCGGCCGCAATGCCATAACTTAATTCCGCATAGTCCCGGCACCTCGCAGGGTTGGCCGTAATCCCGCGAATGCAGAAATCGCTTAGCAAGCGGCCGGCATTTTTGAGCAGCTTGATCGATTGCAGCAGGTTGTGGGCGATCACAGGCCGCATGACGTTCAGCTCCAACTGCCCGCTCGCAGCGGCAAAGGCAATCGCCGCATCATTGCCGATGACTTGGAAGGCCGCCTGAGAAGCCACCTCAGGCATTACGGGATTTACTTTCCCAGGCATAATGGAAGATCCCGGCTGGCGCGGCGGCAGGTTAATCTCCGCAAGGCCGGTGCGCGGGCCGGAGCTTAAGAGCCGCAGGTCGCCGGAGATCTGAATGAAACATAAGGCATAATCCCGGAGCCCGCCGGAAACCGCGGCTAAATCCGCATCCGATTGCATGACTTCAAAGAGATTCCGTGCGCTTTTCAAAGGCAATCCCGCGAGCTTTTTCAAATTTGAAATCACGGTGCGCCGGTAAGCGAGCGTCGTATTCAGGCCCGTGCCGACGGCCGATCCCCCGATCCCCAGTTCGAGGAGATTTTGGGCCAAGCGTTCAATCCGTTCTCTTCCTTTTTGGATTTGCCGCGCCCAGCCGCCGAATTCCTGGCCGAGGGTTACAGGCGCCGCATCCTGAAGATGGGTCCTGCCGGACTTGACCACTTTGCGGAATTCGCGGGATTTCTCCTCGAAAGCTTGCTGAAGCTCGCCCGCCGAGGCGTAAAAGGATTTCAATAACGTAAGCGCCGCAAGGCGGATCGCAGCCGGAATCACGTCGTTGGTCGATTGGCCCATATTCACGTGATCGTGAGGATCGACAAATGCGTCATGGCCTTTCTTACGGCCCAGTATCTCCAGGGCGCGGTTGGCAATCACTTCATTGGCATTCATGTGAAGGGACACTCCGGCGCCGGAGTGGAAGGCATCCGTCAAAAATTGATCGCCGAATTTTCCCGCCAGGATTTCATCACAGGCTCTGACAATGGCCGCACCGCGCCGCTTGTCGAGTTTCTTCAGCGAAAGGTTGGCGCGCGCGCACGCCTTTTTGATAAGCGCAAGGGCCGTGATCAGCTCGGGATGGACGCGCAATCCTGAGACTGGAAAATTTTCGACCGCCCTCAGCGTTTCAATCCCGTAGTAAGCCTTTAAAGGAACGGCTTTCGCCCCGAGAGAATCTTCTTCGATGCGGTATTTTTTCATTGGGGAGTAAGGATGGGTAAATTCATTTTAATGGCTTACCCTCTAGCCGTTTCTCTGCCCTGGAGCGATCGGCTGACGGGACAAGTAGCCTCCTCCGATCTCGTGCCAGTAGGTGACTTGGAGATCTCCTGATTTCCAGCAGAGATAAACCACGCGGCCTTGATATAAGGTATAGAAATCTACAAGCCCTAAATCAATATCCTTTAAAAAGCAGCCGTAACTGTGAATCTCGTCAACCCCATGATAGAAACCGTGAACGACGTTTGTATATTCTTCCACTTTAGAATCAAGAACAGGGGCCGCGCCGGATTCGTCTTTGGGCGTCACAAGTTCGAGGGCGTCGATTTCTACCTCTAAGGCGAGAATCTTATCGCGTTCCTGCCGAAGTTGCTGGATCAAACCGGCGAGCCGAGGGATGAGCTTGTTGGCTTCTTCCAGCGTAAACAATTTTAATTGGGAGGCATCTTCCATTTTGAACCTCAAATTGAGGAGCGGCTTTCTTGCCGGATTCCGTAAAATTAAACGCGCCGGGAGTTTTTCCGACTCCCCTAAAATTATCCCGTCAAAGGGCCGGACGGCTTGCGCCGGATTTTTAGAAATGTAAAAAACCAGAAAGGGAGAAAGATCCCCCCTTCTGGTTTTTCACTGAGCTTGCTACTTCAAGGATTTCTTTAATTCTGCACCTGCGGAAAAAGCAGGGACCTTGCGAGCCTTGATTTGAATCGTTTCTCCCGTTTTTGGATTCCGACCCGCGCGCGCCTTCCGGTTCCTGACCAAAAAGCTGCCGAATCCGATGAGAGACACCTTCTGACCTTTCTTGAGCGAAGTCTTAATAGACTCCAGCGTAGCTCCAATGACTTCCCAAGCTTTGGCCTTTGAAAGTTTCGTCCTTTTTGCAACCTCATTGGCTAATTCAGACTTATTCATTTTTTCACCTCCTTTTTAACCCCTCTTAAATGAGACCGGGCAGCAAACCCGCCAAAATGACGGCTCGCCTTTTTTATGAATCCGACAAAAGGTTTAAAACGGCCTTGCTTGAAGGAGCGTCTTTCTCAAAACTTCGAAAAAAACGTCCCTCAATACTGTTTCCACTCTTCCCGCGCGTCGCGGTGAAGCAAATCAAGCACCGCCTGCTTGGGGTCTTTCCCCTGGAAAAGGATTTGATAAACCTCCCCGATAATGGGGAGCGATAAATTTACTTTTTGGCAAAGCTGATGAACGCTTTCCGCAGAGTCGACGCCTTCGGCCACCATTTCCATAGAACCTAAAATCTCTTTAAGTTTCCTGCCTTGTCCCAGATCTCTTCCTACGCGCAGGTTCCGGCCGTGAACGGAAAAACAAGTCGCGACCAAATCCCCCACTCCGGCGAGCCCAAAAAACGTGTTGGGATTGGCGCCGAACCGGATCCCGAGGCGCGTCATTTCAAAAAGCCCCCGCGTAATCAAACCGGACTTTGTATTGTCCCCGAATTTCAGGCCGTCGCAGATCCCCGCGGCAATGGCGATCACGTTCTTAAGCGCACCGGCCAACTCCACGCCGGTCACATCCGTTTGAATATATATCCGGAAATAAGTATCCGACAGGGCCTCTTGAACTGCGACCGCTGTTTTTTCACCGGCCGACGCGGCCACCACCAAAGTGGGAATGCCGCGGGCCACTTCCTCGGCGTGAGAAGGCCCGGAAAGAATGGCCAAGGGGATATTCCCTAAAATGGACGTCACGATTTCGGAAGGGCGGAGGCAGGTCTTTTTTTCGATCCCCTTTGCCACGCTGACAAAAATTTTATTTTTAAAATTCTGCTCTTTGACTTTGTAAAGGACATTGCGCAGGAACTGGGTAGGGATCGCCAAAATGATGATCTCGCCAAACCGGACGGCCTCCGCAAGGTCAGAGCTGATCTGAATCGAAGGATCGAGAGGAACACCCGGAAGGAATTTCGCATTCTCGCGCTTTTCGCGGAGCGCCTTCGCATAGTCGGGAAAAGCGGACCACAGGAGGATTTGATTTTTGCGACGCGCATTGACGACCGCAAGCGCGGTTCCCCAACCCCCGTCCCCCAAAACCGTAACGCGCGGGG
Organism: Candidatus Omnitrophota bacterium; assembly: GCA_023247035.1. Classification (GTDB taxonomy): domain Bacteria; phylum Omnitrophota; class Omnitrophia; order Omnitrophales; family Aquincolibacteriaceae; genus JAHFHG01. The sequence goes on along the minus strand of JAHFHG010000003.1, from coordinate 7,317 downwards.
ATTTCATTTTTTTATCGGCGTCGCTTTGCTGAATCATTCCATCCAATTTAATGTTATATGAAAACGGACCTGCGAGGAACCCCTTGCCGGACAAGGGGTTTAAAATCGGCGTACTGTAGCATGGAAATTTCGGAGGGTCAAGAAAAGTCAGCGGAAAATTTATGAATCTGCCGGCAATCGAAACGGACGGACCGTATTCCGGATCGTTTCGGGAATTCTGACGGGCTTGAGATCACGGTCCACGCAAACGTGAACAGAAAAACCGGTGCTTAAAAAGCGCCTGCCGTTTTGATGGAACACTTGATATTCAAACCGCAGAGACGTTTTCTTAAGCTCGCTGACGCTTGTCCGGATGATCAAAAGATCATCGTAAGTGGACGGCGCAAAATATTTGGCGCCGGCTTCAAAAACGGGAAGGAAATAGCCCGCCTTCTCACATTCCGTATAAAGAACCCCGAGCGCCCGGAAATATTCAGTGCGCGCGGCTTCAAACCAGACGAAATAATTGGCGTAATAACTGATCCCCAGCTTATCCGTGTCGCCGTAGCGCACACGGTACTCGTAATCAAAGTAATCCACTGGATCCCTTCGGATGTAAGGCCTTGTCTGCGAGCTTCCAAAAAAAAGCGCACAATGCTCCGGCGCCGGCCCCCAACAGATCCGCCGCGAAATCTTTCAACTCCGGAGAGCGGCCCGGCACAAAAAATTGAGCGCATTCCGTCAAGCCTCCCATCAAGGAGCAGTAACCGAATCCGAGCGGCCTTGAAAAGTTTCGGAGCCAAACACTTTTGGCTTTTTCAAAGGCATTCAGCGCGAACAAGAATAGAAAAAAATACTCGGCTCCGTGGGCAAATTTATCGTCCCATCTGGAAAAAAAGCGGGGAAAATCTTCAGGCGATAAAAGCGCGCCCTGAACAACAACGGCGCTGTAAATCCCGAGAGGAATCCATCCTGCAAGCCAGCGCCTAAGGCTTGTTGAAAAGCTGCAAGACTTCACCGCCCGCTCCGCCTCAAAGCCGTCCGGACGCATTTATAAGGATTCCTTGAGATGATCAAAAAAACCTTTCTTCTTAACCTGGGCTTCCTCGCCGCGCACCTTGGCGAATTCTTGAAGCAGGCTTCGTTCCTGATCGCCGAGCTTGGCAGGGACATCGATTTCAACTTTGACAAATTCGTCCCCGCGGATCGCCGGATTGCCCAGATCGGGAAGCCCCCGGCCTTTTATTTTAAAAACCTTTCCGGAGGGCGTTCCCGCAGGTATTTTCAGATCTATGTTGCCCTCCAGCGTAGGAATGGAAGCCACGCCCCCCAGCGCAGCCGTGGTAAAAGGGATAAGGACTTCGCAATAAATTTCTACGCCGCGGCGCTCGAAGACCGGATGAGGCTTGACGGCGACGTGGACATATAAATCACCGCGCCCGCCGCCTTTCTCCCCGACTTCGCCTTCGCCGGGGATTCTCAAACGCGCCTCGGAATCCATGCCGGGAGGAATTTTTAAGTTCAATTTCCGCGTCTTGCGAGCGCGGCCGCGGCCTTGACAGCGCGGACACGGTTTTTCGATCTTCTCACCCTGGCCTTGGCACTTCGGACACGTGCGCCGGAGCGTAAAAAAACCCTGTGTGATCCGGATTTCACCGCGCCCGCCGCAATCCCGGCACGGGATTTTCTTGGAGCCCGATTCCGCCCCGCTGCCCTGGCATTCGGCGCAGTTTTCCAGACGCGGGATTTCCACCGCCTTTTCAATCCCTTTCAAAATCTCCTCCAGGGTCACTTCAACGGACATTTCCAAATCTGCGCCACGGCGGGAACGCCGCGCGCGGCCCTGGCCTGTGCCGAAAAAATCCTCGAACAAATCCCCAAACACGTCGCTGAAATTCCGGAAACTATCTTCAAACCCTTCAAAACCTTGAAACCCCCGTCCGCCCAAGGAATGCCCGAACTGATCATATTGGACCCTTTTTTCCGGATCGCTCAAAACGGCGTAAGCCTCCGCCGCCTCCTTAAAACGCTCTTCGGCTTCTTTGTTGCCCGGATTTCGGTCAGGGTGATTTTCAAGCGCCAATTTCCGGTAGGCCTTTTTAATCGCTTCGACCTCGGCGGCCCGCACGACGCCTAAGATTTCGTAATAGTCTCTTTTAACAGGCATGCGTCATTGTCTCATTTTGAATTTGTGAGCTCAGGAACTTAGGCAGATCCGTCAAGTGATCTCTTCTGATTTTTCTTGTTCTGACGTTTCCGAGGCGGAACGCTGCGAGGAAGGATCAGTCGCCCGGACGCGGACTTTAGCGGCCCGCAAAAGGCGGTCATAAAGCAAATAACCCGGCTCGATTTCTTCGACCACTTCGTCTTCTTGGCCCGGCCCGTGGACAAATCCGACCGCCTCGTGACGGTGAGGATCAAAGGTCTCGCCCACCGCCTTCAAACGGTTCAAACCTTGGTTTTTTAAAATTTCGAGAAGCTGCTTAAAGACCATCCGGATTCCCGCGGCGATATTCTTGAAATGAGCTTCAGGAGAATCCTCTAAATGAGACAGGGCGCGCTCAAAATTATCCAATACCGGCAGAAGCTCACGAATGAGATTTTCCTGGCCGTACTTTACAAATTCTTCGCGCTCTTTGAGAAGGCGTTTCTTGGAATTTTCGTAGTCGGCCGCCGACCTGAAAAGGCGGTCCTTCAAAGCTTCAAGCTCGCTCAACCTTGCAAGCAGTTCCTGGTATTCCTTGTTCGGAAGCGTGACGCTTCCCGCTTGATCTTGCGCATTTTCCGATCCCGCGGGTTTTGGAGATTCTTCTTTTCCGTCTTTTTTGAATTCGTGCTCCTTATTCATAACGCCCAAGAGCCTTCCCTTCTGGGATCAAAAACCTTACTCACGATCCGGCTCATTTTCACCACCAAAGGTATGGCGTAAGAATATTTCATCCGGCAAGGCCCGATCACCGCAAGGATCCCGGCCTGGCCGCGGATCACGCACTGCGTTGAAATAACAGAACAGCTTTTGAAGGCCTCGAGTTCATTTTCTTCCCCGATCGAAACCGCAAAGCCGGCGGCGGGCGTCTGATCCCTCAGCCACCGGCTCAATCCTATTTTTTCATCCAAAGCCTTGAGAAGGGCTTTGAGTTTGCTTAAATCCTGGAATTCGGGTTTTTCAACAATAGAACTGGCTCCCTGGACAAAAAATTTAGAGTAGGATTTCTCCTTTTGGCCGGAACCCGGAAGAGGCGCAAGAAAAAGACTCACTTGACTCAAGAGCCGGGATAAAATTTCCAACGTCTTCTCGGCCACAGCCTCGGCTTCCTCAACCCGGGACAAATCGTAGTCGGCCTGCATTAAAAGGCTGTCCGGAAGCGGCTCTTCCGGCAAACTGTGATCCACGTAGTAGCGGTACCCCTGGTGGGTCGGAATCCGCCCGGCCGAAGTATGGGGATGCGTCAGGTATCCCATTTCTTCCAGCAAGCCCATTTCGTGGCGGACCGTGGCTGGCGAATAAGAGTCGCTGTATAACTCCGTATAAAGGTGGGTGATAAAGTGGGAGCCGACCGGCTGTGCGGTGTCAATATAAGTATCAACGACCCGGTTCAGAATGGACTGCTGGCGAGTAGATAACGGTCTCATAAGATGAAAATAATAGCAAAAAATAATCCAATCTCAAAGCTTCGCAAATTTTGAACGCAGGCCCGGGAATGAAAGTTTAAATCTGGGGAAGGGAAAGCATTCCTTGAATATCCATTTTTTTTCTGCGAAAAAGTTCCAAATTATCCCGCCCGAGAATCCAATAATTGGGATCCTGCTCGACATTCAGGCGCAAGTATTGGTAGTCCCGGAATTTGTAACTGCGCAGCACATCCACGAACTCGCGGGAGGAAAGGGTCAGAAGATAAAGCATGTCTTCGTGGAAAACAAGTGAACGGCGCGTGTAGTGGTTAAAATCACGCAGCGCAGCTTCCAGATTTAATGAAAAATAAGACTTCTCTTTTTCCTCGTGATACTCAAAATTTATTTTAATATCGCGGAACGTATTTTGGATCCGCTCATCTGTGGAGACAAGGGCCTGAACGCGGCGCGTCAGCTGCTGGGCTAAGAACGGCCCCAGGATCAATTCCTGTAAAGGGAATTCTTCCTCCCACTGATCCAGGTTGCGCTCAATCTGGAGTTCTGGAGGAAAGGGAATGCTTTGAAGGGTTCCGTCTTGATTGAGGTATTGAAAAGGGATAATCCGGAGAATATGCGCCTCGTCTTCGACGGTAGACAATAAAAAAAGATATTTCAATTCCAGAGCTCCGGCGCCGCTTTTACTGCCGCCGGAATCGCCGGAAGGATTTGCCCGGACGTGAGCATACACAAGGGCCTCGCTTTTTTGAATCGGCGTGCTTCGCATCTCCAGGACTTCCCACCGGTAAGAAGGCGCGGCGTCTTGGCGCGGGCGAAGCCTGTTCAAAAATAGATTCTGAAGCGTGGCCGGAGATATGCCGCCCTTAAAATATTTTTCTTGAATCTGACCCCCGGTAAGACGCTCTAAGTCTTTAAAAAACTCGCGCACAGGATGGTGCCAAAGCACCGCCCGGTTGAGCCGGAGCTCGTGGATCACTCGCTTGCGGTATTCTGTGCGCGAAATATCCGAGACGCGCACCCGTTTGATGTCATCCACGTAGCCGGACAGAACAAGCTGCATCCCCGTCTTTTCAATATCCGTGGCCTGCAGAACATAAAACTTAAACGGCTTATCGGTGCTCAGGATGACCCGGGAAATGGAGAAAAGAACGTCCTCGACCTTTTCAAGCGCTTCGGGAGACGGTTCAAAAAGCGTCTCCAGGTTTCTTACTTTTCCCGTGACCGCCGCTTCTTTAAAATCCGCGGCAAAAAGTTTTTTCAGGGGGAGATAGACCCCTAAAGTATCTTCCACAATTTTTACATCAATGTCCTCGATCCCGTATTCTTTGCGGCAGATTTCCAAAAGCGAGGCCTTGATTGCAGAGGCGGGATACGAAGACTTCTGGATACAACCTCCCGCCGTCAGGGAAGACGCGAACGCCAACAAAACCGCAAAAAAAATCCTAATTTTGTATCTCATTGTTTTTGTTGGGGGAATTCCCGCCCGGGGAAGGCGTTTCCTCTTTCTTTAGACTGAAGCGCCGCGGATTGATCTTCCCGTATTCAGCGAAAATCGCTTCAATCTCATCATATTCCAATTCGCCTTTGACCAGCAGTTCATGGGCAAAACGTTCAAAAACAATCTTTTCCTTCAAAAGAAGTTCTTCCACCTCAAGCAGGCATTGTTTAATCAGAGAATCCGTATCGCGGTTAAGGCGGTCCTTGGTTTCTTCGGAGATCTCCGATTCCGGGATGGTCGTATAATCCCCCACCAAACCTGAAGGGCCCATTCCCAGCCGCCATACCATATTGTGAGCGATCTGCATCGCTCCGCGAAAATCCATGGCAACGCCGCTCGTGGTCACTCCATATTTTATTTTCTCGGCCACGTAGCCGGCGAGAAAACTTTTCACATCCGCCAGAAGGACTTCTTTGTCTTGCGAAAACCACTCTTCGACCGCTTGAGGGTGAACCACTCCGAGGGTTCCTTTACGGGGAATGATCGAGGCCTTAAAAACGTCATTTCGAGGGTGTATCAGATAGCCGACGATCAAATGGCCGGTCTCGTGATAAGCCGTCATTTCTTTTTCCTTATCCGTCATTTTGATCCTGTTTTTGACTCCAAGCTCGATGCGTTCGATCGCTTCAGAGAGGTCCTTCAGGGTGATCGCTTCCTTCCCGTTCCGGGTTGCGATAAGGGCGGCCTCTTTGACGATATTTTCAATCTCGGCGGGCGTCTTGCCGACGGCCTTGCGCGCAAGGCGTCCCACATCCGCGGAAGCCTCGTGCTTTACTTTGCTAAGATAATACGTAAAAAGGGCTTCCCGTCCTTCAAGGCCCGGCTTGATAATGTAAACCTTTCGATCAAAACGGCCCGGCCGCAGAAGCGCAGGATCCAAAATCTCCTCCAAGGCATTGGTGGCGCCGATCACAATCACGTTTTCCGCCCTTCCCGTCAGGCCGTCCATTTCGACAAGAAGCTGGTTTTGAGTGTTATTCGTTTCCGCTCCCCCAAACTGATTGAACACGCGGCGGTGGCCCAGGGCATCGAGTTCGTCAATGAAAACTATGCAGCCGCCGAACCCATAAGCCAGGCTTCTTGCTTTTTTAAAGAGCTGGCGGACGCGGCTGGATCCGACTCCCACAAAGACTTCATTAAATTCACTGGCCGCCATCGAGAGAAAAGGAAGTCCCGACTCCGTGGCAATGGCCTTGGCAAGATAAGTTTTTCCGCAGCCGGGAGGGCCGATCATCAGGATCCCGCGCAGGATCTTGCCGCCTATTCGCTTCAAGCGGGCGTGGTCTTTAATCAGCTGGACGACTTCCCAGCATTCTTCCTTGGCCTCATCAATCCCGATGACATCGGAAAAACGCACATTGACATCTTTGCCTTTGATGTTTTTCTTGTCGATCTTCGTAAATCCTCCCCGAAGGACCAAGGCATACATATAGACAAAGACCAGGCTGTTGACAATCACAAGGAGGATCGATATGGGCATTTGGGCGAGTGTAATATTGCGGTAATAGCTCTCCAAAGACATCATGCCGTAAATAGAAAGGACAATAAGCAGCAGGATTCCCAAACTCACGAATATTTTGGCGCGATGATTCAAAAAATTCATTTTTAAACGGCGTAAATAATTCATCTTTTTTTCTCCATCCTCTTATACAGTCAGGCTTAAATGGCTTTTGGTCGCTGAACTATAACCCTAAATTAAAATTTTTGTCAACTCATACGGGCAACCCGCTTGTCTCTTCTGCCTGCCGGCAATGCAGGACAGGCAGGATTCTACTGCCCTATCCATTAGGAGGCGATTCCTCTCCCTCCATCCACCAATCTTCTTCGGTTTCTTCGCCTTCGCCTAATCTTCCCAATTCGGTAATCTCCTCCTTAGGTTTCTCGACGGCCTTGGTTTCTTCGCGGTCTACGGAAGGCTCTGTAAAAAACTGGCTTTTCTCGTACAACTGGAATGAAGGCGTCGGTGCCCCTTTAGGCCCTTCTTTTAACTCTTGTATTTTAGCATTTAAGGCAATAGGGCTCGTTTGAGTGTTGGATATGGGATCGTCCTTTTTGCGTATGGTCGCTAAATTCATCAAACTTGCAATGACTATTCCAATCAATAAATATCGGCAAGGAACACAGATCATATAGGAGAATAATCCTTTACAGTTTATTAAATTATTATAAAAGAATACACTTCCCAGAGGAAAATATCAAATAGAGATCGA